>JBQNAL010000013.1:0-53475 GCA_052170475.1 Schwartzia sp. (in: firmicutes) | reverse complement strand
CAGCGTGAAGACAATCTCCTCGATAAAGAAAGAAAGATTGCGGTAATCGTCGTGGGGCGTGTAAGATTTGCGGCGGTAATAGCCGGGATAGAGGATGCGCAGCAATTTTTGCACCACATCTAAAATCGCCTTCTCGTCGATCTGCGTGGACACGTCCCTCTCGTCGATGGGGCGCGCATTTTCATAGTCCGCCATGATCTCGGCAACAATATCCTGTATTTCGTTCTCCTTGGCCAGCGCCATACGCCTCACGTCTCCCCACTTCATTTCCTTTTCATGTTCTTGGTTATAATAAAATCGAGCGTCGCCGAAAGAGCGGAGGCAACACTCGTGTACGCCTTGATTATAGCACGTCTCCCACGCTCTCGCAAATCATCGCCGCTAAACGCACCACGGTGTAGGAGCACGCACGGTGTTTCCCTGTGCAGCGCTCCCTACCCGTCGGCAAAAGCGAAAGGGGTTCTCATGAAAAAAACGCTCTGGCTATTGGGCATAGGACTTGTCGCTTTCGGTCTCCATCGCGGCGAAGGACGGCAGGTTCTCTCGAAGGCGGTTCGCATCTGTTTGGAGTGTATCGGCATTGGATAAACGATGTATCGTACAGGCCTTGGCCACCCTCGTCCAAAACCCCCATGTGTCCAATTTCCTGAGCGGACGCATCTATCGAGGCGCGACCAAGGCCATCTGCACACCAGGACTGAATTGCTACTCCTGCCCTGGGGCGGCGGGGGCGTGTCCCATCGGCTCTTTGCAGAGCTTTCTCTCGGGGGTATCGCCGCGCTTTCCCGCGTACGTCGTCGGGGCGATCCTGCTCATGGCGCTGACCTTCGGCCGCTTCATCTGCGGCTGGCTGTGTCCCTTCGGCTTCGTGCAGGAGCTTCTCTATCGTCTCCCGGGAAGGAAGCTGAAAAAATCGCCTCTGACGAAGCGACTCAGCCAGCTCAAATACGTCTGGAGCCTGCTCTTCGTCCTCCTTCTGCCGCTCCTCTTTTGGGGCGTGACCGGCATCGGCATCCCTGCGTTCTGCAAATTCATCTGTCCCGCCGGTACCTTGGAAGGGGCGGTGCCGCTCCTCTTGGCCAATGAAGCCCTGCGCTCTTCCGCCGGAGCCATCACCGCATGGAAATTCGCCCTTCTCGCCGTCTTTTTAGCGCTGATGGTCGTGACGTATCGCCCCTTCTGCCGCTGGTTCTGCCCCTTGGGCGCCGCCTACGGCTGCTTTAATCGAAAGGCGCTTTTCGGAATCGCCGTGGATCCTGAGCGCTGCATCCACTGTGGGCGCTGCGCTAAGGTCTGCGGTATGGACACGGCCATCGCCGGGGATCGGGAATGTATCTCCTGCGGCGCCTGTCTTACACATTGTCCGACACAGGCGATTGCTTTCCGTCGTCCGCTTGGCAAAACGCTGTTATCCACGCAATCAAATCAAAAAGAAAATAGGGAACCCTGATCGTCCCGTGCAAGCAAACTTCACGCAAATATCTCTAAGGTAGAAAAGGAGCGGCAACCGCCGCTCCTGTCTATAAAACAATCTTTTCATTTAGGAGGAAAACACATCATGAAAAAATTTTGTTTAACGATGGCCATGGCCAGCGCCCTCACCTTCAGCCCGGCCATCGTCCCCTTTGCCGCTGCCCCGTCCGTGACGGTCGCCGAGGCCGCTACGGCGCCTGACGCCGCTTTGACGAACCTGCGGGACGATAGCGCCACTTCCATCGCAGCGCTATCGTCAGATAAACCGCTCTTCCTCAACTTCTGGGCCTCGTGGTGCCCCCCCTGTGTCGGCGAAATGCCACATATCGACGCCATGTACCAAAAATACGGTGATCGCGTCAATTTCGCCGCCGTTTCCATCGACGGCTCCGCCGACGATGCCAAGAGCTTTACCCAAGGGCGCGGCGCGGATCTCCAGCTTCCCTTCTACTACGGCGATGAAATGGCCATCACCCAAGCTTACCACATCGACGCCATCCCCATCTCCATGATGATCGCCCCCGGCGGCGAAATCATCGCTCAACACCTCGGCGGAATGACGGCAGCGGAATTGGATGCCTTCATCAGCGCCGCCCTCTAAAAGCGACGCACAAGATAGACGACCAACAAAAAACAGCCCTTTCTCACCGAAGTTCCATCGGTCAAGAAAGGGCTGTTTTTATATAAATGATGCGATTCGCTTGTTATCGCGTAGAGAATTTATCGCGGAGGATGACATCGTGGGAACCGCCCTCCACGATGCTGACGGAGGAAACCAGCGTGAGTTTCGCCTTTTCCTGCAATTCCTTGATGGTGAGCGCACCGCAGTTGCACATCGTGGAGCGGACTTTGCTCAATGTGATACCGATATTATCGTGGAGCGATCCGGCGTAGGGAACATAAGAATCGACACCCTCCTCAAAGGAGAGCTTGCGGTCGCCGCCTAAGTCGTAGCGCTGCCAGTTGCGGGCGCGATTGGAGCCTTCGCCCCAGTATTCCTTGTAGAACGTGCCATTGATTTTGACTTTATCCGTGGGACTTTCATCGAAGCGGGAGAAGTAGCGCCCAAGCATGAGGAAATCCGCCCCCATGGCAAGTGCCAGCGTGATATGGTAATCGTGAACGATGCCGCCGTCCGAGCAAACCGGGACATAAATGCCCGTTTCCTTATAGTATTCATCCCGCGCCGCACAGACATCAATGAGCGCCGTGGCCTGCCCGCGGCCAATCCCCTTCGTCTCTCGGGTGATGCAGATGGAGCCGCCGCCGATGCCCACCTTCACGAAGTCGGCGCCCGCTTTTGCCAAGAACAAGAAGCCCTCGCGATCTACGACGTTCCCCGCGCCCACTTTGACCTCGGGGCCGAATTTCTTGTGGATATAGTCGAGGGTGATCTTCTGCCACTCGGAATAGCCTTCCGAAGAATCGATACAGAGTGCGTCCACCCCGGCGTCCAAGAGCGCCGGCACCCGCTCCGCGTAATCGCGCGTATTGATGCCCGCCCCCACCCGATAGCGTTTATCCTCGTCGATGAACTGATGGGCGTATTCCTTATCTTCCGTATAATCCTTGCGGAAGACCATATAGCGGAGCCGCCGTTGTTCATCCACCAAGGGCAGCATATTGAGCTTGCGCTCCCAGATGATGTCGTTGGCACGCGTCAAGGAAGTGTCTGCATCAGCGTAAATGAGCTTTTCAAAAGGCGTCATGAAGTCAGACACCGGCGTATCGAGGGACATGCGGGTCACGCGATAATCCCGACTGGTGACGATGCCCATGAGCTTTCCCGTCGGCGTGCCGTCCTCGGTGACCGCCATGGTAGAGTGTCCCGTCTGCGCTTTGAGGGCGATCACTTCGCCCAGCGTCGTCGTGGGGCGAATATTGGAATCGCTCGAAACAAAGCCAGACTTGAAGCTCTTGACACGTTTCACCATCTGCGCCTGATCCTCTGCCGTCTGAGAACCATAGATAAAGGAAATACCGCCTTCCCGCGCCAGCGCCACAGCCATGTGGTCGTCGGACACGGCCTGCATGATGGCCGATACCATGGGGATATTGAGCGACAGCGACGGCTCTTCACCCTGCCGGAACCTCACTAAAGGCGTCTTAAGACAAACGTTCGCCGGAATGCACTGATCAGACGAATACCCCGGTACCAAGAGATATTCGCCAAAGGTATGCGACGGTTCTTCGTAGTAAAATGCCATCCTAATTCCTTCTTTCTGCCGAAATTCGCCGAGGGAGATGTCCGTTCAATTTGTGCTATTTTAGTACAACCGCACCTCTTTGTCAAGGAACGGGAGGTAAGAAAAGACGCCTGCCCACAAGGGGACAGACGTCTTTTCTTTTGCCATGGCGCCCTCAGTCCTTCGCCAATGTGCCGCGCCAATCTTTGATGGCGCCAAAATCGACAAGGTTCGTGTAGCCCATGGCGGCTAATTTTTGCGCCGCGTCTTGGCTTCGTCTGCCGCTTCGGCAATAGAGGAAGATCCGCTGCCCTTTATCGGAAAGCGCCGCAGGCGGCGTCGTGGAAATCGTTTCATTCGGAATATTGATCGCCTTTGGAATATGCCCTTCTGCGTATTCCTGCGGCGTCCGCACATCGACAATGAGATAGCCGCTTTCCGATTCCATCAGTTTCTGCGCCTCCGCCGCTGACATTTTCTGCACCTCGCCCTTTGCCTGTCCACGCCCCGACGCGCTCTCTCCGCCGCAGGCGCTGCCCAAGAGCGCCACCATCACCACTAACGTCAATAAGAAAAGCCGTTTCATGTTACATCCCTCCCATCCTGTTGAACCCCATCGCTTCTGCCGGAAAAAACACACATGGTACCCACATGCGCACACCGCCCCGCTTGCCCTCCGCCGCATAGGATCCGGCCGCTGCACTTCGTCTTCCCTTCGCGATGGTGCGCGAAGTAAAGCGCCTGCCCCACGAGAGGGCAGACGCTCCGCGTGCATGGAGCCAGCTCACTCCACCGTGACAGATTTCGCTAAATTTCGTGGTTTATCCACATCGCAGCCCCGGGTCAGCGCCGCATAGTAGGCCAAGAGCTGCAACGGCACCACCGCCAAGAGCGGGATGAGCATTTCGTCCGTTGCCGGCACCTTGATGACATGATCGGCGTATTTCTCCAGCTCTGTATCGTCTGCCGCCGCGATGCCGATGACCACCGCGTCCCGCGCCTTGACCTCCTTGATGTTGGAGAGCGTTTTTTCGTAGACGCTCTTTTGCGTCGCCAGCGCGATGACCGGCACGCCATCGACGATGAGCGCCAGCGTGCCGTGCTTTAATTCCCCGGCGGCGTAAGCCTCCGCGTGAATGTAGCTGATCTCTTTCAGCTTGAGGGAGCCTTCCAGCGCCACATCATAGTCCAGCGAGCGGCCGATGAAGAACACGTCTTCATTAAATCCGTACTGGCGGGCAAAAGTCTTGATGGGATCCACATCCTCCAGCGTGGCGCTGATCTCCTCGGGGATACGGCGCACCGCACGGATCAACGCCTCGATCCGCGCCGCCGGCAGGGACGCTCGAATCCCCGCCATGTAAATCCCGAGGAGCAGCATGACGATGAGCTGCGTCGTGTAGGCTTTCGTTGACGCGACGGCGATCTCCGGTCCCGCCCACGTGTAGACGACCTGATCCGCTTCCCGCGCGATGGAAGAGCCCACGACATTCGTCACCGCCAAGGTCTTCGCGCCGAGACGCTTGGCCTCCTTCAGCGCCGCCAGCGTGTCAATCGTCTCGCCGGACTGGCTGATGACGATGGCGAGGGTATGTTCGTCCACGATGGGCGAGCGATAGCGAAATTCCGACGCAATATCGCACTCCACCGGGATGCGCGCCATCTTCTCGATGTAGTACTTGCCCACCAGACCGGCGTGGTAGGCCGTACCGCAGGCGACGATAAAGACCCGGTGAACGTCGCTGAGGAAGCCCGCATCCCAGCCCAATTCCTCTAGCACGACGGCGCTGTCGTCCTTCGCCAGCCGAGAGGACAGCGTCGCGCGAACCGCTTTCGGCTGCTCGTGAATCTCCTTGAGCATGAAGTGTTCGTAGCCGCCCTTCTCCGCCGCTTCCGCATTCCAGTTGACCTCAAACACCTTTTTCTCGATCCGCACCCCAGCGCGATTCGTCACCGTGACCGAATCCTTCTTCACGATGGCGATCTCCCCATCCGCCAAAATATACGTTTTTCGCGTGCGGTCAATGATGGCAGGAATGTCCGATGCGATAAAGTTTTCCCCCTGCCCCAAGCCGATGACCAGTGGATTGTCCTGCTTGGAGCAGATCAGCCGATCGGGATCACGGCGGGAAAGAAAGACCAGCGCGTAAGAGCCTTCCACGCGGCGCAGCACCTCTCGCACCGCCGCTTCAAAATCGCCGTCATATACCTCTTCCAAAAGATGCGCCAAGATTTCCGTATCCGTTTCGGACTTAAAGACATGTCCCTTCTCTAACAGCGTTTCCTTCAGGGACATAAAATTCTCGATGATCCCATTGTGTACGACGGCAAAATCGCCGCTGCAATCCGTGTGCGGGTGCGCATTGACGTCCGCTGGACGCCCGTGGGTCGCCCAGCGGGTATGCCCGATGCCAAGGGAGCCAGCTGGCGTGCGCCCTTCTAACTTCGCTTTCAGCTCCGCTAAGCGCCCGACGCTCTTCTCCACGCAGATGGCTTCCCCATCGTAGACAGCGATCCCAGAAGAATCATACCCACGGTATTCCAGCCTGGAAAGCCCCGCCAGCAAAAACTCGGCGGCCTTGCCGTCCCCCACATAGCCCACAATGCCACACATATTGTACCCTCCATTAAGCCCGATATTGTATGCGGTTCAACATAAACAGAGCAAAGAAGCACCTGCCCCTTCGCTTTTCGCCCTTATTCTAATGTATCCCCCGTTGTTCGTCAAGAGGTATGTCCCTGCCGGATATACCTCTGCGACGTGAATGAAGACAAAGCCGTAGCGCCTGCCGATTCTTTAAGGTTCCTGCCGAGGCATCGCCAACTTCAAAGCCTCGCCCACCGTACCGGCAGAGAGAAGCTGTATCTCCGCCACGCTGCTTTTTAATTGACGAGCGTTCTTTTCCGGCAAAATGGCTGTCTGAAAGCCTAATCGTGCCGCTTCCTTAACGCGCAGCTCCGCCTGACTGACCGCGCGCACTTCCCCCGAAAGCCCCACTTCCCCAAAGACGATGCTCTTCTCCCTTGGCCTGCGCCCGGCAAAACTCGACGCCATCGCCACGCAAAGCCCGAGATCCGCCGCCGGTTCGTCGATGCGGATGCCGCCTGCCGCCTTGACGTAAACATCGCAAGTCCCCAGCGGCAAGTGGACGCGCTTTTCCAGCACCGCTATGAGAAGCTGGATGCGCTTCATATCCACCGCATCCGAGGTGCGCCTCGGCGGCACATAGGGCGTCTTGGCCACCAGTGCCTGCAATTCCACCAAGAGCGGCCGCGTCCCCTCCACGGTGGGAATGATGACCGCCCCCGTGTCCGCCCCTCGCTCCGAGAGAAAGAGTTTCGACGCATCCGGCACATCCTTGAGCCCCGTATCTCTCATCTCGAACAGTCCCATCTCATTCGTGCTGCCGAACCTGTTCTTGACCGCGCGCAGGACGCGGTACTCCGCATTTTTCTCCCCCTCAAAGAAAAGCACCGTATCCACGATATGTTCCAATACCCTAGGACCGGCGAGGCTGCCGTCCTTCGTGACGTGTCCGATGACAAAGGCGGCGATGCCGCCGCTTTTCGCGACCCGCAAAAGCTCCACACTCGATTCGCGCACTTGGCTCACACTGCCCGGCGCGCTTTCCAGATCCGGCCGAAAGACGGTCTGAATGGAATCAATGATGACGAGTACCGGCTGGAGCTTCTCTATATGCGCTACGATGGTATCCAGGTTCGTCTCGCTGACGACGTAGAGCCGATCCGCCAAAGCGCCGAGTCGATCCGCCCGCATCCGTATCTGCCGCGTGCTTTCCTCCCCGGTGACGTAAAGAACCGGCCTCTCCTTTTGCGCCACCGACGCCGCCACCCGCAAGGTCAGGCTGGACTTCCCGACCCCCGGATCCCCCACGATGAGTACCATGGAGCCGGGAATGACCCCACCCCCCAGCACTCGATCGAGTTCCCCCGAACCCGTAGAAAATCGCGGCAAATCCTCCGTCTCTACATCAGCGATGGGCTGTGGCGGCAAGGCCGCAGAAAGGCCGAGCCGCAGCCCTTTCCCCTCATGCGCGGGGGGCGCCGTCTCCTCTACGAGCGTGTTCCATCCCCCGCAGCCCGGGCAGCGCCCCAGCCACTTTGCCGAATCGTAACCGCAGGATTGGCACACATACATCGTCTTTCGCTTCGCCATCACCCTTCCCCTTTCTTCCCGCCGAACGAGCACCACCCGTCAACCTGTACGCCGCAAAGGCTTTCCTTTCCCCTAGACCCTTCCACACGTTTGCCTTTCCCTTCGGCCGACGAAATCGCCCCTCATGACGTGCCGTATCCCTCGCCCCAGCCAACGAAAGAGCCAAAAAACCGCCACCGCGAAGTTCAAGAGAAAATTTCCCACCGACGCGCCCCTGCCGATGTCCGCCAACTTATTTTTTTGCGGCCGCATACGCTTCCTCTTTCCGTTCCTCTCCCTTCTTCACGAAATCCAACCTGCCATCGGTCTTCCTGATGTAGATGGTATCGCCCGCTTGGAATTTTTTCGCCAGTAACAGCTCGGCAATCGTATCCTCCACATGCTTTCGGATCGCCCGCTTCAAGGGACGTGCGCCAAATTGAAAATCGCTGCCCTTCGCGATGAGCTGCGCCTTCGCCGCCGGGCTGATCGATAGGCGAATATTTTTCTCTGCCAGCCGCTGCCGGACATCCCCCAGCAGAATATCCACAATCGCCCCCAATTCCGTCTTTCCCAAAGGACGGAAAACGATCGTCTCGTCGATTCGGTTCAAAAACTCGGGCTTAAAGACCTTTCGGACTTCTCCCAAAACGCGTTTTTTCGCCTGTTCGACACCGCGTTCGCCGTCATCGCCTGCCGTCAAAAAGCCCACGCGCGCGTTTTCTTCCTTGAGAAAGCCCGCTCCCACATTGGAGGTCATGATGATCACCGTATTTTTGAAATCGACGGTACGCCCTTGGCTGTCGGTAAGGCGTCCATCCTCTAAGACTTGCAGGAGAATATTGAACACATCGTAATGCGCCTTTTCAATCTCATCCAAGAGAATGATGGCATAAGGCCTTCGGCGCACCGCGTCGGTGAGCTGTCCCCCTTCCTCGTAGCCCACATAGCCCGGCGGTGCGCCCACTAAGCGCGACACGGTAAATTTCTCCATGTACTCGGACATATCAAAGCGAAGGATATTGTCCTCACTGCCGAATAAAGTACCCGCCAAGGTGCGCGCCAGCTCGGTCTTCCCTACGCCGGTCGGCCCCAAAAAGAGAAAGGAGCCGATGGGGCGCTTTGGATCCTTCAAGCCTGCCCGCGCGCGGCGAATCGCCTTCGCCACCGCCGTCACCGCTTCTGTCTGCCCGATGACACGCTTTTCCATCGTCTTTTCCAAGTGCAGCAGCCGTGCTGATTCCGTAGCCGCCAAACGCCGCACGGGAATATGTGTCCACAGCCCCACGACCTCGGCAACATCCTCCGCCTCCACGGAGATGAGATTGCCTTCATCCTGATGCCACGCCGCCCGTGCCTTGGTCAGCGCTTCCTTGAAACGTCCCTCCCGATCCCGCAGCTTGGCGGCTCGTTCATATTCTTGCGCATTGACGGCGGCTTCTTTCTCTACGGAGAGCGCCGCTAATTTCTTTTCCAATTCCTTGACGCCTTCCGGCTGCGCTGTGGCCTTCATCCGCACCTTGGAAGCGGCCTCGTCCATCAGATCGATCGCCTTGTCGGGGAGAAATCGATCCGTAATGTACCGATGGGAGAGCTTCACCGCTGCTTCAATGGCTTCATCGGTGATCTTCGCCCGATGAAACGCCTCATACTTATCCCGCAGACCGCGCAGGATACGAATAGCCGCCTCGGTGTCCGGCTCTTCCACCATGATGGTCTGGAAGCGCCGTGCCAGCGCGGCATCACGTTCAAAATATTTCTTGTATTCCTTTAATGTCGTCGCGCCAATGATTTGAATTTCCCCACGGGAAAGCGCCGGTTTCAAAATATTGGCCGCGTCGATGGAGCCTTCCGCCGCCCCCGCGCCAATGAGGGTATGCAGCTCATCGATGAAGAGAATCACGTTTCCGGCGCGGCGAATCTCTTCGATGACGCTCTTGAGGCGCTCCTCAAATTCCCCCCGATACTTCGCGCCAGCCACCAAGGAAGCCATGGAAAGCGATATGACTCGCTTATCCGCAAGGGCAGGGGGAACCGCCCCCTGCACGATGGTCTGCGCCAATCCCTCGGCCACAGCGGTCTTTCCCACCCCCGGCTCACCAATGAGAATGGGGTTATTCTTGGTGCGACGGGCAAGGATCTGGATGACGCGCTGAATTTCTTTTTCCCGTCCGATCACGGGATCCATCTTGTCCTTCTCCGCCATCTCGTTCAGTGAACGGCCGTAGCGATCGAGAAGCGGCGTGTCCGTCCGATTTTTTTCCCCTGTCCCGTCGCCCTCGTTTTTCTCTTCTCCACGCAAAAGATCGACGACTGCACGACGCACCGCATGGAGGTGCGCCCCGAGCGCGAGGAGGATCCGCGCCGCCGCACTGTCATTTTCCCGAATGAGCCCCAAGAGGATATGCTCCGTCCCGATGTACCCATGGCCAAGCCCCTGCGCTTCCTCCAGCGCTAACTCCATGACCCGTTTCGCGCCCGGCGTATAGTAGGGATTGTCCGACCCCTCCTCCGCTGTCAAATCAATCGCGCTCTCTACCCGTTCCCGCACCGTGTCGAAATTGACCCCAAGCGCCGCCAAGGCACGGGCAGCCACCCCTTCCTCCTCATGAACCAAGCCCAAGAGAAGATGCTCTGTTCCGATGTAATTTTGCTCCATCTCCTGTGCCACGTACTGCGCGAACTTCAACACTTTCACAGCGCGCGATGTAAATCTTGTATTCATCATCGGTCACTCCCGCTCCTTGCCGTCACCGGCCAACACACGGCGCACCACTTCCGCCCGCCGACGATCCAACTCCGGCGGCGAAAGATTTTCCGTCCCCGCCAAATATTGCAGATAATGCGGCCGACTGGCGATCAGTACCTCTCCAAAACACGCCTGATCCACCTCGTGCAAAAGCCCCAAATCGACACCAAGCCGCACCTTGCTCATGAGTTCCAACACTTCATCCTCGCCCAAGGAACGCGCGTACTGCAAAACGCCGTAAGCCCGCCATATCGCATCTTCCACCCGCTCCTTAGCGTAGAGCAGCAGCGCTTTTCTGGCGCGCCTCTCATGCGCAATGACCTCCGCCACCGCGCCGGTCAAATTTTCGATAATGTCCACCTCGGAAAGCCCCAAGGTGAGTTGATTGGACATCGCAAACACATTCCCTGCCGCATCGCTCCCCGCCCCGTAAAGCCCCTCGACGGAAAGCCCAATCTGTTGGGAAACCTGCATGATATTGTGCATGTTCCGCGTGTAGGTCAGCCCGGGAAGATGAAGGAGAACCGTAGCGCGAAGCCCTGTCCCCAAATTCGTGGGGCAGGAAGTCAGATAGCCCATTTTCTCGTCAAACGCCATATCCAGTCGGCTTTCCACAGCATCGTCAAGCTGCATCGCCATCCTGAGCGGTTCCTTGAGGTTGAGTCCGGCGGTCATACATTGGATCCGCAGGTGATCTTCCTCGTTGACTAAAATACTGACCCCGCGATCCGCGCTGATGTACGCACTTCGATACGCCGGATTTCGGATGAACGACTCACTCACCAGATACTTTTCCGCCAACACCTGCCGTTCCCTCTCCGACAATCCGTCGAGTCCCACCACATCACAGGGCGTACCGCAAGCGCCCTCAATGTCATTGAAAACCGAGGCGGAAAGCCCCTGCACCGCAGCCAACTGCTTCATGTCGGCACGATTGGGGAAGGGCAGCCGGTCAAAATTGCGTGCCAATCGAATGCGGCTCGCCATCGCCACATCGCTTTCCTCGCCACCCTGCCCGAACCATGGCAAAAAATAATCGCGATAGAGGTCACGATTCGCCATGACGCACCGCCCCCTTGCCCGCTTCGGCCGCACTTTTTTCCAAAAGACGAATTTTGTCCCGATACTGGGCGGCTCTCTCGTACTCCTCGTGATGCAGCGCCGCCGTAAGCTGCTCCTTCAAGAGGACAAGCTCGTGGCGGAGAGCGAATGCTCCGCCCGACCGGCGGGGAATCTTGCCTCTGTGTACACTGGCGCCATGAATCCGTGTCAAAATCGGTGTCAGGCACTTGCGAAAGGTCGTGTAGCAAACGCCGCAGCCAATCTTCCCCGCCTGCACAAAGTTCTGATACGTCAGACCGCAATTGGGGCATACCAAATCGGGCGCCGCCGCAGCCGCTGCCTCCGCAGAAGCCTTACCAAATATCCCCTTCAAAAAGTCGTTTACGGTAACATCTTGCGTTTCTAAATGCGGCAAAAAATCCCCATATCGTTCAGCGCACGTGCTGCAAAGATTTTTTTCCAGCCGCCCCTCGGCACTGATCTGCGTGATATGGATCGAGGCCTCATGTTTATGGCAGTCATCGCACAGCATAAGCCCGCCTCCTCAAGACAGCCGCTCTAACGTCAATAAAATCGTCTTCAAAAGCTGCACGCGATCGGATGGTTCCATTGCCGCATAGGCCGTCGCAACCATCGGCAGAAGCAAAGCGGCTTCTCGATTCGTGATCATCTTATGCTTGAAGAGATACGTCACCATGGAGCGCACCGTCTCCGGCGGCGTATCTTCGTCAATTTTGCCCAACATATCCTGATAGACAAGATTCTCCACCGGAACTTGGGCGATGCGGATAAAGCCTCCTAACCCTCGCCGCGATTCCACCGCAAACCCCTTTGCCGGGGTGAACCGCGTACTCAACACATAACTTATTTGGGACGGCGCGCAGGAAATCTTATCCGCAATGTCCGTGCGCCTAAGTTCCACATGGCCGCTCTCCTGCGCCGCCAACTGCCGTAAGATATAGCTCTCAATCAAATCAGCAATATTGCTCATACGATCACCTTCATCGACCTTTCTTGACCATTTGACTTTTCTCTATTATATTTGACTTTTTGCCCAAAGGCAAGCCTTTTTTCTCGTCAAGAAGTGTCCCGGTCAGAAAAATTTCCACACAAAAAAAGCGCCTCCGAAGAGACGCTTTTTGTCGTAGACTGAATTAGCCGAGGATGGCGAGGGAATCGCCAACTTTGACCGTCTGACCAGCCTGCACATTGATGGCCTTCACCGTGCCGTCGGAGTCCGCCAAGATCTCGTTCTGCATCTTCATGGCTTCGAGCATCATGAGATTCTCGCCCGCCTTGACGGCCTGACCCTCGGTGACCAGCACTTTGAGGATCTTGCCCGGCATCGGCGCATTGATGGAGTGTTCGCCAGCGCCAGCCGCCTTAGCCGCAGGAGCCGGAGCAGCGGCCGGAGCCGGAGCCGGGGCAGCCGCAGGAGCCGGAGCTGCAGCCGGAGCAGCAGCACGAGGAGCCGGAGCAGCCGAAGCAGCGCCGCCGACTTCCTCCACTTCCACAGCGTAGGAACTTCCGTTTACGGTAATGTTAAATTTTTTCACTTGAGATTCCTCCAAAACATCATATATTTTGAACGCCGACGGTCAAGCGACGAGGCGCTGACCGTCCGCATCGTTCACGTTTTCCGCAGAAAATTACAACGGAATATTGCCGTGCTTCTTCGCCGGGCCGACTTCACGCTTCGTCGCGAGCATATTCAGCGACTGGATGATGCGCGGACGGGTCTCCTTCGGCTCGATGACGTAATCGACATAGCCGCGCTCCGCCGCTTTATACGGGGTAGCGAACTCGGCGACATACTCATCCGTATGCTTCTGCTTGAGATCCGGCTCATCGTTCTTGAAGATGATGTTCGCCGCACCGGCCGGGCCCATGACCGCGATCTCGGAGGAAGGCCAAGCGATGACCTGATCCGCACCGACTTCGCGCGAGCACATGGCGATGTAGGAACCACCGTAAGATTTACGGAGAATGACCGTGATCTTGGGAACGGTCGCTTCGCTGTACGCATAGAGCATCTTCGCGCCGTGGCGGATGATACCGTTGTATTCCTGATTGACACCCGGCAAAAAGCCCGGAACATCAACCAAGTTGACGAGAGGAATGTTGAAGGCGTCGCAGAAGCGGATGAACCGAGAAGATTTATCCGAGGCGTTGCAGTCAAGGCAGCCCGCCATGTTATTCGGCTCATTGGCGATGATACCGACCGTGCGGCCATCGAAGCGAGCAAAGCAAGTGATGATGTTCTTGGCAAAATGCTGATGGACTTCGTAGAACTCGCCGTCATCAACGATGAGGCGAATGACGTCCTTCATGTCATAAGGCGCATTCGGATTGTCCGGGATCAGCGTGTTGAGCGCCTCGTCCATACGGGTCGGGGAATCCGAAGTATCGAAGATCGGGGTCTCTTCCATGTTGTTGCTCGGCAGGAAGCTGAGGAGATAGCGGATCTGCTTGATGCAGTCCTCATCGTTCTCCGCCGCGAAATGCGCAACGCCGGAAGTGGAGTTGTGGGTCATCGCGCCGCCAAGCTGCTCAGCCGTGACTTCTTCGCCGGTGACGGACTTGATGACCGCCGGGCCGGTGATGAACATCTGACTGGTGTTCTTGACCATGTAGATGAAGTCCGTGATGGCCGGAGAATACACCGCACCGCCGGCACTCGGACCCATGATGGCCGAGATCTGCGGCACAACGCCGGAAGCCGCCGTGTTGCGGAAGAAGATGCCGCCGTAGCCGGAGAGAGCGTCAACCGCTTCCTGGATACGCGCTCCGCCGGAATCATTCAAGCCTACGCAGGGAGCGCCCATGCGCATGGAGAGATCCTGCACCTTCCAGATCTTGTGCGCGTGCTTCTCACCGAGGGAACCGCCCTCAACCGTGAAGTCCTGCGCGAAGGCATAGACAAGACGGCCGTCAACGGTACCGTAGCCACAGATAACGCCTTCGCCCGGAAGCTCTTTCTTCTCCTGACCGAAGTTCGTGCAGCGATGATGAACCAGCGCGTCCAGCTCGACGAAAGTCCCTTCGTCAAAGAGGATGTTGAGGCGCTCGCGAGCAGTCATTTTCCCTTTCTTGTGCTGCTTCTCGATGCTCTTCTCCCCACCGCCCAAACGAACGTGGTCGAGCTTTTCTTTCATCAACTTGATCTTTTCCTGAACCGTAGCCATGCTCTACCTCCTAATTAAATCAAAAATTTAATTTTAAGTGCTTAAACCAACTTCTATTCTGCACGAAAAACCAAAATTTTGCAAGTCTTTTCTTAAATAAATCCTACCGCCAGAGGTCATCAAGCATCGCAGAGTTCACAGAGTTCCAGGAGAACGCCGCCCGTGGATTTCGGATGGAGGAACGCAATGTTCGCTCCGCCGGCGCCACGGCGCGGTGCCTTGTCGATGAGAGCAACGCCATTGGCCGCCAACTCATCAAGCGCCGCCTGCAGGTTGTCCACACGGAGAGCAACGTGTTGAATGCCGCCCTTGCCGCCGTTACTTTCCATCCACTTCGCGATGGGGCTGTCCGGACCAGTAGCGACGAGGAGTTCAGCCTGACTGCCGTTCCACATGGGATGGAACACCGTCGTGACCTTCTGAGACTCGACCGTCTCCTGCCCCGTCTTCTTGACGCCTAACTTGCCTTCCCAAAACGCACTGCCCGATTCCAAATCCTTGCAGGCAATACCGAGATGATCCACACCAAGCACTCTGAATTTCATAAAAAAACCTCCTCAAATAAAATAGATGGATTATTTTAACATATCATGCATAATCCCTCCGACGACCGTGTACGGATCGGTTTTGCGCGCCTTAATGTCTTCCACGTAAGCGTCTAGCTTGCCGTTGTCAACAATTTTGGAGCGCACATACGAGCCGATGCGGCCATCCAAGAGATCGAGCATTTCATTTTTCGTCCGTTCGGTACGCCGAGCCGTCAATTCCCCGGTACTGCGGATGTGTTCATAATGTTTATGGAACGTGGCCACCACTTCCGCGATGCCGATGTTCTGGCTGGCGATGGCCTTGAGAATCGGCGGACGCCAATCCTTTTCCACCCCATCCAAATCCAACATCATGTTCAGTTCGGTCGCCAATTTATCCGCGCCGTCATGATCGGCCTTGTTGATCGTGAAAATATCGCCGATCTCCAAGATACCGGCTTTGATGGCCTGAATGTCGTCGCCCATCCCGGGAATGAGAACCACCATCGTCGTATCAGCAGCGCGCACAATATCGACTTCCGACTGTCCGACGCCCACCGTTTCGACCAAAATCACGTCCATACCGAACGCATCCATCGCCTTTACAGCGTCCGCTGTCTTATGAGAGAGTCCACCCAAGCTGCCGCGCGTCCCCATGCTGCGGATAAAAACGCCTTCATCCAGCGTCAATCCGTTCATGCGAATGCGGTCGCCCAAGATCGCCCCTCCCGAAAACGGGCTGCTGGGGTCGATGGCGATGATGCCAACAGTTTTACCCTGTTGACGGTATTCCTTGGCCAGCTTATCGGTCAAAGTGCTTTTCCCTGCCCCCGGGGGGCCGGTAACACCGAGAACATAGGCATGACCAGTGTGCGGATAGAGCGTCTTCATGATCTCCGTCGCGTTTTCGCGTTCATTTTCGATGGCCGTGATGGCCCGCGACAAAGCAAGGCGATTGCCCTTGAGGACTTCTTCTGCAATGTTCTCCATTAGTTGCACCACCTTTGGCACGATATAAGGTTGCCCTCTAAGAACAAAATTCAAAGAGGGCAATCTCATCAGACCAACTTATTTTTTCACGTTCGCTTTGATGAAGTCAACGATCTTCGTGGTCGGGGTGCCCGGCGTGAAGACTTCGGAAACGCCAGCCTCTTTGAGCGCCGGAATATCGCCCTCGGGGATAACGCCGCCGCCGATGATCAGGGTGTCCTTCATGCCCTTGCCGCGGACGAGGTCAACGACCTTCGGGAAGAGGTGCGGATGTGCACCCGACAGGATGCTCATCGCTACGACATCGACGTCTTCCTGCATGGCCGCCTCGGCAATCTGTTCCGGGGTCTGGCGAAGGCCGGTGTATACCACTTCAAAACCAGCGTCGCGCAGAGCGCGGGCAACGACCTTAGCGCCGCGATCATGACCATCCAAGCCCGGTTTTGCAACTAATACTTTAATTTTGTCCATTTTACAAATTCCCTCCAACTCTCATCAATTAAAGGCTGACATGCGCTTCGTATTCGCCGAAGACTTTGCGCAGAACGCCGCAGATTTCACCCAGCGTAGCATAGGTCTTGACGGCGGCCAGAATGTGCGGCATGAGGTTTTCTTTCTCATCCTTCGCCGCCGTTTCGAGGTCAGCAAGAGCTTTCTTGACCGCGTCGTTGTCGCGACCCTTGGTCATCTTGTTGATCGGCTTACCGGCCTTGAGATCCGCCAATTTCTTGCACTGCTCAACGCCAACGGAAGCATCGACTTTCAAGAGGCCCTTCGGCGGCTCTTCCTCAACCTGGAACTTGTTGACGCCGACGATCGTGCGAGCGCCGGACTCAACATCCATCTGCCACTTGTAAGCGCTGTCCTGAATTTCTTTCTGGATGTAGCCTTTTTCGATGGCTGCCACCGCGCCGCCGAGATCGTCGATCTTCTCGATGTACTCCCAAGCCTCTTTCTCGATGCGGTCGGTCATGGCCTCTACATAGTAGGAACCAGCCAACGGATCGATGACATCGGCCAAGCCGGACTCGTAAGCAACGATCTGCTGGGTGCGCAGAGCAATCGTAACGGACTCGGTCGTCGGCAGAGCCAACGCTTCGTCGCGGGAATTCGTGTGGAGGGACTGCGTGCCGCCCATGACTGCCGCAGCGGTCTGGAGGGCAACACGGATGATATTGTTGTTCGGCTGCTGCGCCGTCAGCATGGAGCCCGCCGTCTGCGTGTGCACGCGGAGCATCATGGACTTCGCCTTCTTCGCGCCGAAACGATCCTTCATGACCTTCGCCCAGACGCGGCGGGAAGCGCGGAACTTCGCAACTTCCTCAAGAACGTTATTGTGCGCGTTCCAGAAGAAGGAGAGACGCCCAGCGAAATCGTCGATCTGAAGCCCAGCCTTGATGGCGGCGTCGCAGTAAGCGATACCGTCGGCAATCGTGAACGCGATTTCCTGAGAAGCCGTGGAACCAGCCTCACGGATGTGATAGCCGGAGATGGAAATCGTGTTCCACTTCGGAACATTCGTCGAGCAGTACTCGAAGATGTTCGTGATGAGACGCATGGACGGACGCGGCGGGAAAATGTAGGTGCCGCGGGCAGCATACTCTTTCAGAATATCGTTCTGGATCGTGCCGCGAAGCTGATCCTTCGGGACGCCCTGCTCTTCACCGACAGCGATGTACATCGCGAGCAGCACCGACGCCGGCGCGTTGATCGTCATGGACGTAGAAACCTTGCCCAGATCGATCTGGTCGAACAGAACTTCCATATCCGCGAGGGAGTCAATCGCAACGCCGACCTTACCAACTTCACCTTCGGAGATCGCGTCGTCAGAATCGTAGCCGATCTGCGTCGGAAGGTCGAAAGCGCAGGAAAGGCCTGTGCCGCCATTGGCGATCAGATAGCGATAACGCTCGTTGGAAGCCTTCGCCGTGGAGAATCCGGCATACATGCGCATCGTCCAGAAGCGACCGCGATACATGGTCGGCTGAACGCCACGGGTAAACGGATACTCACCGGGGAAGCCTAACTTCTCAACGTACTCATCTGCACCGGCAATATCGAGCGGCGTGTAAAGACGCTGCTCCGGCAGATTGGCGCGCTCCGGGAACTTGGCGATCGCTTTGGCGATTACGCCCTCATACTTGTCCAACTCAGCTTGGATTTTTTCATTGCTCATAATAGAAATAACCCTCCTAATTATTTTTTCTCCATGGTACCCGTCTCAATGAGTCTCTCATGGAAAGATAACGCCTCTTTGATAACATGGGGCGTGTGCGCGTTCTTCGTCTCTTTAAGGGCTCTCTCGTAGTAATCGAGGAGCAGCGGACGGTATTTAGGATTCGCGCAGTTGTTGATGACCAACTTCGCACGCTCACGCGGGCAAACGCCTCTGAGATCGGCCAACCCCTGTTCGGTGACGATGACATCGACATCCTGATGCCCGTGATCGACATGGGCGCACATCGGAACGATGGACGAAATCGCATCGTTTTTCGCCGTGGACTGGGTGAAGAACACGGTCAGATAGCCGTTTCTGGCAAAGTCGCCGGAACCGCCGATGCCGTTCATCATCTTCGTCCCCATGATGTGCGTGGAGTTGACGTTACCGTAGATGTCAGCCTCGATCGCCGTATTCATGGCGATGACGCCGAGACGGCGGACAACCTCCGGGTTATTGGAAATTTCCTGCGGGCGGAGCATGATCTTCTTGCGATACTCGTTGATGTTCGCATAGAAGCGCTTCTGCCCGTCGGGAGACGGCGTCAGGGACGTGCCGGACGCGAAGTCTAACTTGCCCGCGTCGAACATGTCGAACATGCCATCCTGAATGACTTCCGTATACACCGTGAGGTGTTCGTAGCTGGAATTGACGAAGCCGCTGATGACCGCATTCGCTACGTTGCCGACGCCGGACTGAAGCGGCAGGAGGTTCTGCGGCATACGCCCTTCTTTGACCTCGACGTCCAGGAAGTCAATGAAGTGCTGGGACATCGCCTTGGCAATATCGTCCACAGGAGCCAGCGGGCGCGTCTTATCCGGAATATCCGTCGCCACGATGAACTTGATCTTGGCCGGATCGCAGGGAATGAACGGCGTACCGATGCGAGTGTCGGGACGCACCACAGGAATCGGAAGACGATACGGCGGATCGAGCGGCACATACACGTCGTGCATCCCTTCAAGCTCGAGGGGCTGCGAAGTATTTACCTCGACGATGACCACATCGGCCGTCTGGACATAGGAAGCCGCGTTGCCAAGAGAAGTCGTTGGAATCAGGTTCCCGTCTTCCGTAATGGCCGCCGCCTCGACGATGGCCACGTCAATCTTATGCTTCTGCATGAAGCCGTAGCGTGCCATCTGCGCCGATGCACTCAGATGAAGGTCGCAATAATCGATCTCACCACTGTTGATCCCGTTGCGCACCGATTTATCGGTCTGATACGGCATACGGAAGGCGATACCATGGGCATCCGCCAAGGCTCCGTCCAATTCTGGACCAACCGAAGCGCCCGTCCACAGATTGATCTTGAAGGGTTCCTTCTTCATGCGCTCGGCGAGCGCGAGGGGAACGGCCTTCGGATAACCTGACGGCGTAAACCCGCTGGTACCGATGCTCATGCCCGGCTTAATGAACGCCGCAGCCTCTTCCGCCGTGACGATCTTCGACCGTAACTCTTTGTTGCGCACGCGATCGGTAATGTCAATCATTCAAAAACCTCCTTAATTTTAGACTGCGCAGGCAGCCCATAGTTTGACACGGATCGCTGACAGTCCCTTCGCTGCATGGAAAAAGGCTGCTCGCATCAGCCAAAGCCCAACGTCAGCACAGGATGTTACAACAATTTCGCGTCAACTTATTTCCATAATGAGTATATCATTTACCCCTTCCCCAGTCAAGACGATAGGGCAATTCTTCTTCGTTTTTTTCGACAATTTGAGAGCGAATTGTCGCGCAATTCGAACTGAAAATCATTCTACATATAGGGTCGATAAGGACGGATCTTTTATTTAATATACCATATCTTGTTTCTACAAAAAAGGGCTTTACAGCCCCTTCTTCTCCTCCCGCTCCTTCTGTGGCGCCTCTTCCTCTAAGTCAATCGTCCCAGCCGTTCCCGGCCGCATCATGACGCTCGCCGCCGTCAGTGCGAAGAGCATCCAAAGGAGAATCGACGTCGGCATATTGAAGACCACATCGTCGGTCAAGCCCCCCAAGGCCACAGAAAAAAGAGCCAAGCCCGCACCGACGCGAAAGGTGTGCAAAAAGGCCGTCCCGCCCCCTTTTCTCAACGCCATCCAGAACGTGCCAAAAAAGATCCAAAAGTAGGTGATCGCGCCAAAAAGTCCGATCTCCGCCGCGAAGTTGAGATACATGTTATGCGCGTGAACAATTTTCACCGCCGGATCGTTGATGTAGAAATCATATTGTGGATACACCAGCCAATACGCACCCCAGCCAATCCCCATCACGGGATGGTCAAAGATCATCTCCACCGTGCTTTCCCAAAGGGCGAGGCGCATTTCTGACGACGTGTCCGCCGCCGTGAACGCCGAGAGCAAGCGCTCCGCCAGCAGCGGCTCAGCGAAGAGCGCCGCCAGCCCCAACCCGACACAGGCGAAAAGGACGCGCCTATCCCGCAGGAGACCGTAACCGCCAATCACGACCGCAAGGGATAAAAAAGCCCCGCGCGCATACGTCATCAAGAGGCAGGCGACGAGCGCCAAAAGGCTGACCCCAAGAAAAAAGCGCGGCAGCCGATCTTTCCCCGCCATGAAAAACGCAAAGACAAAGCAGATCACTTCATTGAGGTAGCCAGCTAAGATATTGGGGTTCTCCCACGTAGAAAAGACGCGCTTCGTGAGCTCGGGAAACGCCTCCCCATCCACCCACTTCATCTGACTGGTATCGATGCCGACAAAAAACTGATAAAATCCGTACCCCACGACGACGATCGCTCCCAGCGCCAACGCTTCCATGATCCGACGAAGCTGCTCCTCGTCGCGCACCAACTGTCCGGTCAAAAAATAAGCCACAACGTATAGACCAACAAGGTTATAATAATTGTAGAAACTAAAGGCTCGATCCGGCGACACGAAGACGGACAAGCCGGAGATGGCGGCAAAGAGCAGCACAAGGCGATCAAAGGGCAGTCGGCGAAAATGAAGCTCCGAATCCGCTTTGAGCCGGAGAAGCCATAGCCCCCCGCCAATGAACAGGGAAACGATGGCAGCGGCCGGCCAAAGGGCGACAAAAAAAGCGGCCGCCCGCAAAGAGAGAAAATTAAGCTGTGCCAACGATAAAAGATTTCTTCTACGCTGAAACGCATCCGCCGTCTTTCTCATGATCTCCTCCCTTCTGCTCCAAGAGCAACGCTCGTATCCTGCCAATGAGATACAACGAGCCAGTGACCACCAATAAGCTGCCATCCCCCGCCATGGTCAGGGCGCTCTTCAGTGCCTGCGTAGGCTGCGGCTCTACCCGAACCTCCCTCACTGCCGCTTTCGGCGCTACATCCGCCGGGTCTGCTGCCCGCTCGGAATCAGGTCGCGTCAGCACCACACGATCCTCCGGGCGCAGCAAAATCCTCAGCATGACGTCGATAGCCTTGTCCTGTAAGATCCCCAAAAGAAATACCCGACTGCCCGCGGGAAAATATTCATCCAAGGCGGTACGCAGAGCGGCAATGCCCGCCGGATTGTGCGCACCGTCCACAAGGATGCGCACCCCCCCCAGCGCCATCGCCTCGAATCGCCCCGGCCAAACGGTCTCCCGAAGCGCTTCGCTCAGAGCCGTCTCCGTAAGCCGTCCGTCCTGCGCCCGCAGAACGCGAAACGCCTGTATGGCCACCGCCGCATTTTCCCGCTGATGATCTCCCAATAAAGAAACCTCATAGGACGCCGTACAGTCACATCCTGCCTTCCCCCAAGAAAAGAGAATCTTTTGCCGCCCCCTGGCCACGCCCGCACAGCGCGATGAAAAATCCTCCCCTGCCACATAGAGTGGCACATTTTTCTCCGCGGCGGTCTGCCGAATGACTTTTAGGGGCATCCCCTGCGCCGCCGTCACTGCCGGAACACCCGCCTTGAGGATGCCCGCCTTGTGTTGGGCGATTCCCTCCAATGTACCCCCGCAGCGATCGGCATGTTCCAACGTCACATTGGTGATGATCGCCAACTCCGGGCGAATGATGTTCGTAGAATCCAATAAGCCGCCCAGCCCCACCTCGACGACGGCGTACTCCGCCCTTTGCTCCGCAAACCAAAGAAAGGCCTGTGCCGTCAGCACCTCAAACTGGGTCGGGCTTTCTTCGCCCGCCGCGACCATATCCTCCACCGCCTGTCTGACGCGAGTCAGCGTACGTGCGAAATCCGCCTCGCTGATCGCCTGTCCGTCCATGCACATCCGCTCCGTATAGGATACTAAGTGAGGGGATGTATAAAGCCCCGTGGAGATGCCGCAGCGCGTCAATGCCGCCGCGAGGATCGCGGAAACGGAACCCTTCCCGTTTGTTCCCGTCACATGAACGGTATGGTATCGACGCTCCGGGTTTCCTAAACGATCCGCCAGCCGCTCCATGCGCCGCAAGCCAAGCTGAATGCCAAACTTCCCCAATTCCTCCAGCCACGCCAACGCTTCCTGATACGTCATGCCTCGTCCCCTCAAAGCGTCGCCAAATAGCGGAGCCGTTCCTCTACCACGCGTTTTTTCTCCTCGTAGCTCTGAAGTTTTTCCCGCTCCTTCGCCACCACTTCCGCCGGTGCCTTCGCCACGAATTTTTCATTGGCCAATTTGCCCTCCGTACGGGCGATTTCGTTCACCAAGCCATCCCGTTCCTTAGCCAATCGCGCCGTTTCCTTTTCCACATCGATCAAGCCCTTGAGCGGCAGATAGATCTCCACGCCCCCGGCCACCGCCGTCATAGCGTTCTCCGGCTTTTTCGCCGTCGCCGATAAAATCGTCACCGGCTCGGCCTCCGCCAGCGCGTGAAGATAGCCGTCATTGGCCGCGAATACAGCCTGCTGTGCGGCGTCGGAAACGTGCAGAATGGCTTCGCTCTTTTTCCCCGGCGCGGCATTGACCTCCGCCCGCATGTTGCGCACGGCCTTGATGACCTCCATGATGGCCGCCATCGCCGCCTCGTCCGCCTCGTTCAGCCATACATCCTCTCCCGTTGGCCAAGGCGCTGTCATGACGCTCTTCCCTTCGTGAGGAATATGCTGCCAAATCTCTTCGGTGATGAACGGCATAAAGGGATGCAGGAGCCGCAGGGTGCGCTCCAAGACGTACCCCAAAACGTACTGCGCCGTCCGGCGGGAATCCCCTTCTTCCTCATAAAGGCGCGGCTTCACCAGCTCAATGTACCAATCGCAGAATTCGCCCCAAATAAATTCGTAAAGCCCCCGCGCCGCCTCACCAAGCTCAAACTTTTCCAAGTTCTCCGTCACGATGATGCTCGTTCGCGCATAGCGGCTCAGGATCCAGCGATCCGCTAACGTGTAGTCCGCCGCCTTCGGCACGAAACGTCCATCAAAGCCTTGTAAATTCATCAGCATGAAGCGGGACGCATTCCATAATTTGTTGGCGAAATTCCGCGCCGCCTCCACCCGTTCCCAGTAGAAGCGCATGTCGTTGCCCGGCGTATTGCCGGTGACCAGCATAAACCGTAAGGTATCCGCCCCGTACTTATCAATGACCTCCACGGGATCGATCCCGTTCCCGAGTGACTTGCTCATCTTGCGTCCCTGACCGTCACGCACCAGCCCGTGAATAAACACATGACGGAAGGGAATGTCCCCGCCGAATTTCAGCCCCATCATCACCATGCGGGCCACCCAGAAGAAAATGATGTCGTAGCCCGTCACCAGCGTAGCGGTCGGGTAAAATTGCCGAAGCTCCGGCGTTTCTTCCGGCCAGCCCATCGTCTCAAACGGCCACAGCGCCGAGCTGAACCAAGTGTCCAAAACGTCCTCATCCTGATGGATATGACTGCTTCCACAGGCGGGGCAAGCCGTAAGATCGGTGCGGGACACGCTCACCTTGCCGCAGTCCTCGCAATACCAAGCGGGAATGCGATGCCCCCACCAAAGCTGACGGGAAATACACCAGTCCCGAATATTTTCCAGCCAATTCTCGTATATTTTCGTAAAGCGTGCCGGAATGAATTGAACGCGCCCGTCCCGCACCACGTCGATGGCCGGCTTCGCCAACGATTCCATTTTCACGAACCACTGCTTGGAGACCAAAGGCTCCACCGTCGTGTGGCAGCGAGAACAATGCCCCACCGCATGTTCGTGTTCCTCCGTCCCCACCAATACCCCTAACTCTGCCAGCTCCTTTACCAGCGCTTTTCGGCACGCGTAGCGATCCATCCCGGCGTAGCGCCCCGCGCCTTCCCCCATGGTGCCGTCGTTTTCGATGACCTTGATCTGCTCCAAGCCGTGACGCTCGCCCATATCAAAATCATTGGGATCGTGTGCCGGCGTCACCTTCACCGCGCCGGTACCAAAAGACGGATCGACGTATTCGTCGGCAAAGAGCGGAATCTGCCGATTCACGATGGGGAGAATCAGCATCCGCCCCACCATGCCCCGGTAACGCTCGTCGTCGGGGTGAACGGCGACCCCCGTATCGCCGAACATCGTCTCCGGGCGCGTCGTAGCGATCTCCACGTAGTCCTCGGAATCGGCGAACTTGTAGCGCAGGTGCCAGAGCTTCCCGCCCTCCGTCTCATGCTCTACCTCAATGTCAGAAAGCGCCGTATGGCAGCGGGGGCACCAATTCGTAATGCGCGTCCCTTGGTAGATCAGCCCTTCCTCATAAAGGCTCACGAAGACCTCGCGCACCGCTCGGCTGCACCCCTCGTCCATGGTAAACCGCTCCCGCTCCCAATCGCAGGAAGAGCCGAGGGATCGAAGCTGCGACATGATCCGATGGCCGAACTTTTCCTTCCACGCCCAGACCCGCTCCAAAAACTTTTCCCGCCCCAAATCATAGCGCGATAAGCCCTCTTCTCGCAGGGACTCCTCCACCTTCGCCTGGGTGGCGATGCCCGCATGGTCGCACCCCGGCATCCAGAGCGTATTGTAGCCCTGCATACGGCGCCAGCGAATGAGAATATCCTGCAGCGTATTGTCCATGGCGTGTCCCATGTGGAGCTGCCCCGTCACATTGGGCGGCGGAATGACAATGCTATACGGCGTCTTCTCCGGCTCCGCCTCCGCATGAAACAGCCGATTTTCTTCCCAATAGGTATACCATTTCTTTTCAAACGTCTTCGGATCGTACACCTTCGGAATCGTATTGTCCATCTCTGCCATCGTCATTTCCTCCTGTTGCCAAACGCCAAAATTTCCTCAAAACAAACAAAAACTCCTTCGTCCCCAAAGGACGAAAGAGTTTCTCTTCCGTGGTACCACCTAAATTCCCGGGCATTCCCCCGGCTCACCGCCTAACGCCGCTGCCGCGCCGCCGCCTACTCCCCTTCAGCCGCGAAGCTCCAAAGCGACCTTCCCCGCCGCCGCGCAGGAACTTCCACCCACCGTTCCCTCTCTATCGCGCGTCTGACGCGTACTCCTCTTCTTCATCGCCGTTATCCTCGCTCAGTGTAGCATACAGCGTGGAAAAATGCAAATCCAGCGATACCGCACTACCGCAAAAGAGCGAGAACCCCGGCGCTCCCTTGATTCGCCTGCGCCAGCATAGACTGCGCCGCCTGCGCCAGCAAATGATCCCGTGTGTACGCCATCATCTCCCGCGCCATATCCGCGTCGCGGATCACCGACTCCGCGCCGCCCACCTCTTCGCTCGCCGTCGTCAGATTTTGCGCCGTATACTCCAGCCGGCTGCTGATCGCGCCGATGTACGTCTGCTGCCCGAGCGCCTTTCCTATCGACTTATCCAGCACCGTCATCGCATAGCGCGCACTCGAATCCGTCGCAATGGAGAGCTTCTTCCCCGTCGAATCCATCAGTCCCAGACCGGTCGCGTGCATATCGGCAAACGCCGCCTTCACCATCTGATTCGCCCTCGTCCCGGTCTGAAAGCGAAAGCCCGCATCCGGGCGGAAAAACGCCGGCCAATGGACGCGCAGGCCATCGATGATCGTCTCATTCGCGTCCGGGTACTCCGCAAAGCGCGGCGACATCGTCGTCCCCGCCACGGTATCCTCCGTCTTGACCTCTACGCCAACCGATTCGCGCCCGCTGACCGCCCCCGTATCTCGGTTATCGAGATCAATACCGCAATGTTGCCGTAAGAACGATTCGGCATCAGGCGACTTCCGAAAATCCCGCACAATCGCCGCACACAGTTCGTCCTTGCTCTTAAACTGCCCTCCCGTACCGGCGGCCACGGCGTCATCAAAAGCCGTCGCGCCCCGCCGATCCAAAACATCCATGAACCGCTTCATCGAATCTTTGCCGCCGCGCTCCGCCAAATAGCGGAAAAAGATAAAACCGCCCGTATACGGCACATCGCCGCCCGTAGGGCCGCTTCCCTGCTGCCCACCGTCAGCGAAAAGCTGTTCCAAGACGTCTGCCGTCATGCCTTTGAGGCTGTCCCGCCGCTCGTCATCGATCCCATGGATCAACTCTGCCGTTCCCTCCGCAACGAAGAGCGGCAGATCATCGAACCCGTCGATCACGGCAGCCATGACCGCATGTGTCATCTCATGGGCGATGGTTCGGTCAAGGTACCCTGCCCCCGTCATTCCGACCGCCAGCCCGTGCGCATTGTCCGGGTCAAGATTGCCATAAAAATCCAGATTCACATTCAGCCCTAACGATGTCGCCTTGTCTCCCGCCACCGTATAATCAACGTAGGCGAGTACGTTGGAGCCGCTGTGTTCAAAAGAAACCGTTATATCCGTGACGCTCGGCATCCCAGACTGAAAACTCAGCCCGTAGGAATCCCGGATCA
This sequence comes from Schwartzia sp. (in: firmicutes), assembly GCA_052170475.1. Lineage (GTDB taxonomy): Bacteria > Bacillota > Negativicutes > Selenomonadales > Selenomonadaceae > CAJPQU01. The sequence continues at coordinate 26,229 of JBQNAL010000013.1, read as the reverse complement.
GATCGAGAGCGCCTTTGATGTACTCACTATTGAGCGCCTTGATGATCATCTGCTCGGCGCTCGTCGCCCGATCCTTCGCCCCATCGAAAAGGTACATCCCATTGTAGGTGACATTCGCGTTATCGTCGATCTGATCGATATACTGCGAAAAAGCCTTCTGCATGATCGCCCGGTCAACGTCCGTATTCGTATCGTTCGCCGAGTCAATCGCCTTTTCCTTCATCACCCGCAGGATGTCCACCGTCGATTGCACCGCGCCCTCCGCCACGCGCATCAGGCTGCGGGCGTTTTCTGTATTTCGTATATCCTGCGAAAGGCCGCGCAGCTGCACGCGCATCCGCTCTGAAATCGCGTAGCCCGACGCATCATCCGCCGCGCTCGTGAGCCGCAGCCCGGACGAAACCTTTTGCAGATCAGCGGCGACTGCCCGCGCATTCTTATGCAGCGTGTTCAGCGCATGGACTGCGGCCATCTGATTCTTCACCGTAAGCGCCATCGGGCATCCATTCCTTCCTTCGCTGCGTACCCACCCGCCGAACACGTCATCTCATCTATGCTCTCTCCCACGCGCGCATTGCCACACAGGAGCCGGATGCCTATCCACTTTACGCCCTTACCGCAAAAGAGCGAGAACCCCGGCGCTCCCTTGATTCGTCTGCGCCAGCATCGACTGCGCCGCCTGCGCCAGCAAATGATCCCGTGTGTACGCCATCACCTCCCGCGCCATATCCGCGTCGCGGATCACCGACTCCGCGCCACCCACCTCTTCGCTCGCCGTCGTCAGATTTTGCGCCATATACTCCAGCCGGCTGCTGATCGCGCCGATGTACGTCTGCTGCCCGAGCGCCTTTCCTATCGACTTATCCAGCACCGTCATCGCATAGCGCGCACTCGAATCCGTCTCAATGGAGAGCTTCTTCCCCGTCGCGTCCATCAGTCCCATGCCGGTCGCGTGCATATCGGCAAACGCCGCCTTCACCACCTGATTCGCCCTCGTCCCGGTCTGAAAGCGAAAGCCCGCATCCGGGCGGGAAAACGCCGGCCAATGGACGCGCAGACCGTCGATGATCGTCTCATTCGCATCCGGGTACTCCGCAAAGCGCGGCGACATCGTCGTCCCCGCCACGGTATCCCTCGTCTTGACCTCCACGCCAACCGCTTCGCGCCCGCTGATGGATCCCGTATCCCGGGTATGGAGAACCATGCCGCAGTGTTGCCGCAAGAACGTTTTGACATCAGGCGACTTCCTGCGATCCCGCACGATCGCCGCACACAGTTCGTCCTTGCTCTTAAACTGCCCTCCCGTACCGGCGGCCACGGCGTCATCCAAAGCCGCCGCGCCCCGCCGATCCAAAACATCCATGAACCGCTTCATCGCGTCTTTACCGCCGCGCTCCGCCATGTAGCGGAAAAAGATGAACCCCCCCGCATATGGCACCTCGCCGCCCGTAGGGCCGCCTCCCTGCTGCCCGCCGTCAGCGAAAAGCTGTTCCAAGACGTCCGCCGTCATCTCGTTCTCGTCTTCAAACATATACCATCGCTCGTCCTCGATCCCATGGATCAGCTCTGCCGTTCCCTCTGCAACAAAGAGCGGCAGATCATCGAACCCGTCGATCACGGCAGCCATGACCGCATGTGTCATCTCATGGGCGATGAGTCGATCCATGTACCCTTCCCACGGCTTTTCGATCGACATCCCATGCGAATTGTTCGGATCCAGCTTGCCATAGGCAGCCATATTGACATGAAGCTCTAACTTGGTGGCCTTGCCTCCCTCCATCTCATAGGAAACATAGGCGAGGTAACCGGAAGGGTTCCCTTGCGGTTCCAAGAAAACCTCCATATCCGTGACGCTCGGCATCCCCGACTGAAAACTCAGCCCGTAGGAATCCCGGATCAGATCGAGCGCGCCTTTGATATACTCACTGTTGAGCGCTTTAAGGATCATCTGCTCGGTACTCGTCCCCCGATCCTTTGCCCCGTCAAAAAGCGTCATCCCATTGTAGGTGACATTCGCGTTGTCGTCGATCTGATCGATATATTGTGCAAACGCCTTCTGCATGATCGCCCGGTCAACGTCCGTATTCGTATCGTTCGCCGAGTCAATCGCCTTTTCCTTCATCACCCGCAGGATGTCCACCGTCGATTGCACCGCGCCCTCCGCCACGCGCATCAGGCTGCGGGCGTTTTCTGTATTTCGTATATCCTGCGAAAGGCCGCGCAGCTGCACGCGCATCCGCTCTGAAATCGCGTAGCCCGACGCATCATCCGCCGCGCTCGTGAGCCGCAGCCCGGACGACACCTTCTTCAGATCAGCGGCGACTGCCCGCGCATTCTTGTGCAGCGTGTTCAGCGCATGGACTGCGGCCATCTGATTCTTCACCGTGAGCGCCATCGGGCATCCATTCCTTCCGTCGCTGCGTCCCCATCCACCGAACACGTCATCTCATCTATTGGTGCGGACAAGAGGGATCGAACCTCCACGCCTTGCGGCACTGGATCCTAAATCCAGCGCGTCTGCCAGTTCCGCCATGTCCGCCAATCGCGAGAGCCTCTCTCGCGTAGGAGTATTGTAGCATGAGGGCAAGAAATCTGTCAATTTTGACGAGGTGCGCGCCGAACGTGGGAGCTGCGGCGATTCCACGAAAGTTATGGCGCGCCATTCCCCTCCGCTTAAAGATCAAATCCCCCGCTGAGAATAAACGCACGAAGCAACATATCCGCCTTCATCATCACTTTTGGCGGGATGATTTTTCTGCCTTTCCTCGCTTCAAAATACCCTTTTGCCTTTCCCTTATCTATCGTCTGCTTGAGTTCATCGTATCTGCCGAACTCGTTCAAATTGCTTTCATTCAGCTTTAACTCCATCATCCTTCGCAGCTTATTTTCGTCCACGCCGAGGCACACCGAAACGCGATGGATTTGATCATTCTTTGCTTTTGCTGCATACGCATTGATATAATCCCGCAGGGTTTTTCCTGAAGTGACCTCCACCTCGCCCCTTTGCATGTCGTGCAGGAAGAGATTCGCGTATTTCTGCTCCTCTTGGGTGAGCATGGCAAAGGTCTTATGAAGCTCAGCCGCCGCCTTTTCCAGCTGCTCTGCACTGGCTCCATGTCCATGTAATAATTTCATGTATTTCGTAAAACGAGAGTTCATATACTCTGCATCGATCAAGCCGGTGTCGATTTCTGTAATATAGCCGGCCAAATCATACGGCACATCATCCCCGCGAAAACCGCCTCCTCTCGTCAATTCTTTGTAACGAAGCACTAAGACGAGGTACGTAGTTTCATCCAGCTCTACCTCGAGATCCTCTCCCGTTGCCTCGTCCTGATAAGACGATACGCCCCACTTGAATCCCTGAATCTTTGCAGCTTCTAAGAACCCATTGAACGCGCTAAAGTCTTTGGCAAATTTTTTGCAAGCGTCTACATCGTCAGGCAATTTTTCAAAATCAGAGACGCCTGCCCCCTCGAAAAGGTCACAGATCGTCTGATAGAGACGATTCATCTCCCTGAGATTTTCTATCAGATGCTGCGCAAATAATCCGAGCGGTCGATCTCCCGAATAGAGCTTTACGGCAGCATGGATATTGCGCTCCATCGTATGCGGTTTTCGATAATATTTGATGGTGCCAAACGGCTTATCCGGCCCAAAGAGCCTGTTGGTGCGGGAAAATGCCTGAATGATATTCTCATAGCGCAGCACCTTATCCATGTAGAGCGTGTTGATCCACTTTGAGTCAAAGCCGGTCAGCATTTGATCTACGACAATCAATACATCGATTTGCTTCCCCGGCTCATTTTCCACTCTTTCATAAGGCTTCTTATGCGCTAAACGGGAAGCAATATCCTTTTTCATCTTTTGAAAGGTAGGAATGGAAAAATCCTGTCCGTAACGTGCATTATAGTCCTCAATGATTTCTGCAAGCCCATCCTCCTTGCATTGAACCCCTCCCGTATTATCAATACTCGAATCAAAGAGCGCGGTAATGTTCAGCTGCGGAAGCATGGTCTTCATCAAGCGATAGTAGTGAATCGCTTCCGGGATGCTGCTTGTGGCAAAGATCGCGTGAAATTTACGCCCACGGCTCAGCGTCATCCAATGCGCCGCGATGTCCTCGACCACGTTTTTCGTATGTTCTTCTGTCTGATACTGCACATGGGGGATATAATCTTCTATCCCCTTCCTATACTCTCCCTTAGGATCAAAATGCCCCGCCATGGGGACTTGACTCGCGTCCATGTAGGTATAGTAGACTTTGCTCTTCACGGGGTCGGAAATGGCTTCTTCTTCCGTTTTTGCCTTGGCTTTTTCCAGTGCCACCACTTTCCGAACCTCTTTGTCCTTAAAGGTCAACACTTTGTAGGGATCAAAGCCCAGCACATTCTTATCTCGGATACCATCCGCAATGCTGTACCGATGCAATTCATTGCCAAAAACCGTCGTCGTGGTATTTTTCTTTTTCTGATTCTCCTCTTGAATCGGGGTGCCTGTAAAACCGAAAAACATGGCCTTCGGAAACGTATCTTTAATGGTAATCAGCATATCGCCGAAGGTGGAGCGATGCGCTTCATCCACAATAAATACCATCCGCTTCTCGCTGATCCGCTCGATGTCATGACGATTCAGCCCGTCGTCCTCCGCCTTGATGTTGCTCATTTTTTGGATGGAAGTCACAATCAGGGTATCGGCAGGATCACAGCTTTTCAGTTTACTGATCAGCACCTTCGTATTCTCTGTCGCTTGCACCTCCTCATTGTCATCCGCAAAGCCCCGATATTCTTTGAGCGACTGTGTGCCGAGCTCTATTCTGTCCATCAAAAAAACGACTTTATCCGCATCCTTGGAGCCGGCGATCAGCTGTGCCGACTTGAAGCTCGTCATGGTCTTTCCCGACCCTGTCGTGTGCCATACATACCCACCGAGTTGGTGATTGCCTTCCCATTTTGCCTTGGCCACCTGATCGGAGATCGCACTTGCGGCAAAATACTGATAACTTCGCATGACCTTGAGAACGCCGTCAGAATCATCCGCCACCGTATAGAATCCGATGAGCTGATGCGCCATCGGGATAGAAAGGAGCGTGGCGGCAACTTTATCCCACGCGTTAATCGGCTCATTATTAAAGTCTGCCCAATGAAAATAATAATCTGGATTGAACTTGCCATCAGGCCCTGGATTGGCAAAATATACGGTTTCGTTCGGCTCCATGGCGACAAAAATCTGAACAAGGGAAAACAGCCCGGTGAAGACCCCTTCGTGCGCGTATTTTTCAATCTGATGATACGCTTGACTGACCGGGATCCCGCTCTTCTTTAATTCAATATGAATCACAGGCATCCCATTGATGAGAAGCAGTACATCGCCGCGGCGGTCATTCAATAGTTTCGACTTGGTTGGAAATTTCGGCTGCTGAACCATCTGGTATCTGCTTTGCCCTGCGGCGATTTCACGGCGGTCATATATTTTAAGGCTGACCTCTTTACCGAGGTGCAGCCGATCCTCGGGGTGATCGCGAACGATGGAAACGCTTTTCCCATTGATCAATCCGTTGAGTTTGAGCGGTGTTCTGAGCGCCTCTATCTGCTCTACGATCTGCTGCATTTCGCTGCCCGTCAGCGGATAATCATTTAATCGATCAATCTCGCGGTTATTCTCAAAAAGAATATCCGCCCAATTGCGCAGCAAATCTTTTTCCGAGTAGTTTTTCAAGACTTCTTTTTCCCATCCTTTTTCGGATAAGATGTGAATGAGAGCCTCTTCAAACTCTGCCTCTTGATTAAAAATCATTGCCATCCCTCCTCACGTGCAAGGGGAACATCCTTTCCAGCATCGCTTTCTTGATATTTTGCAGCTTGATGAGCTTACGCTGCTGAAGGGTGATCAGGTGGTCGAGGTTACGGAAATAGTTGCCAATTTTATTCTGTTCCGATTTACTGGGCATCATAAGCTCAAACTGTGCGTATTCTTGAGCATTGATCCCTGGTTGACCTGATCGCATGGAAGTTACTGTAATAAACTTCTCAAATCTATTTGTAAGGGTATTCTGAAATACGAATTCTGGATCATATTCTTTTTTAATTCTTGCACGAATCAGAAATCCAGCATAGTAAACCAATCCATCATGAGGCTTATAAATATAGGTTTTTCCAACACTTGCACCAGTTCTTGCGAAGAGAATATCGCCCTTGGATAATATATAATTATCTGCCTTAGATAAGTCTGTATCTGGCGATGTGACCTCATCCTGGATAAAGTCATGGCTGACATCATCAATATCGGTTATTCTGATATATTTACTGTTGCCATCGTACTCGATTGCGGCTGCATTGAGTCCGTACTCAAAAGAATCTGCCATCTCTCCCAACTTACGCCGTTCCCAAGCATCAGTAAACCCCTTAAACCGAATTTCCGGCACATGGGAACCATTTTTTGGAAACATCTTTTCGAGCATAGATTTTTTGACATGGGTCAATTTTTCATACTTACGCTGATGAAGGGTGATCAGGCGGTCGAGGGACTCTATATAATCTCCAATCACTTTTTGCTCCGAAAAATTGGTGTATGGAATCTGTATCGTCTTCATTCCCTCAATATCAATACTTCTCCCATCTCTAATGCCATAAACATGAGGCTTCAAATCTATCTCAATAAATTTTTTTGAACGAAAATACAAGTAATAAAATCTTGAATCCGTATGTTCTCCATGCAGTGTATGATATGCGGGGCTTATAATTCCCGTATGCGTAGCCACTTCAAGGCCACCTTCAAAAGAACGAAGATGTACGATAAAGTCTCCTTCTCGAACCATTTTATAACTCAATAAATTTGACTTATCATACATTAAATTTCGCTCTGACTGTTCTCTACGAATTGTTCCCCCGCCCTGCATGATGGTAAGTGCTGAAAGTTCAGGATGTCCTTTTTCTGAGTATTCTTCAAACACTTCCCCCAGCTTACGCTGTTCCCACTCCTCGGTAAATCCGGCGAATCGAATGGCTGGCCTTTTTGTGTTTTCTGCCACTTTATTCACCTCCAAGCAGCTTTTTGAACTCCCGCAGGCCACGCATATCGAACTCATTGCCTTCCATGTCATCGATCATGGAAGAAAGCGCTCGTTGCGTTTCTCCGATTTGACTTTCCATCTCGGCGAAGGTCGTTTCATATTTCTTGGCCAGTGTTTCAAGTTTTGTTACCAGTTCAGAAACCGCGCTCTCCGTGAGCTCCATGAAGCGCGCCATCAGCGGATAGATCCATTTTAGCTCGAGGAGTTCTTTTACCTGTTCATCCGACAGATGTTCTATGGTTTCTTTTGTCTTTGCCTCTAAGCGGGCACGCTCCCTTTTGACTTCCGCCTTCAATGCCTTTTCTTTCGTGTTGAGCTCTGCAACGGCGTTTATTTTTGCCTGCGTTTCCGGCTCCATATCCTTGTTCTTCCGTGCTTTCACCACTTCGGCAAATGCCCAGCCATCCTCATGGACGAAGTCCTGCTCTTTTTCTTCTTCCGTCAGTGTGTCGAAGATTTCTTCGTACTGAGCGGCAATTTCCGAGAGGGTCTTTTCCTTTTCTTCTATCGCCTGCTTTTCGTCGGAAAGCAGGGTATCTTGCACAAGGGCAAAAGGAAGAATGCGGCCTTTCCAGCCTTCCTGTACCTCCTGTTCCAAAGCGCCCTTCTTTTTGACTACCATGTTAGGGTCAACGACTTTTGTCGCTTCAAACCCTTCTGTCTGAATCATTTCCAAGTCGATGGCAATTTTCGTCCAATCGTCGTCAAGAAGCTGATAGGCTTCATACTTATCGATCAGTGGAATGTGCGCCAATCTTTGAAAGATATTTTCCGCGAGCATCTCTTCCGTTTTAGAGATCATGAGCTTCTCCATGTTGGTAATGAGTTCATCATACAAATAGGCGTCAAAATCCCGAAAAGCCTCATGGAAGCTATGCGCAAACGCTTCAATGTCCCGATGTTCTTTCAGCGCTTTTTTTACATCGCCGCAAGTAAAGTGACAATAGGCAGAAGATCCCTGTGCGAAGAGGGAATTGCGCAGGGTAGGGAATGCCGCCCAATATGCGTTTAATGCCTCAATTTCTGCGAGGGGAAGTCCGCCGAACATGGAAGCGAAGATGTCCCAAGACTCTGCCTGCTCCGATGTGTCCACATACCTAGGAAGGTTCAGGTTATACTCATTTTTTCGTATCTCGTCGCGGCTGACCACGCGGGAGAATTTTTCGAGGCTTTCTCTGCGCGTGACCACATCGACGATTTTCTTTATATCCGACGCTCTCAGTTTGTTGTTCTTTCCTTCTTTGACAAATCCTTTGGAGGCGTCGATCATGAGCACATCGGTATTTTTTCGCTTTTGCTTTAAGACCATCACAATGGTGGGAATCCCCGTGCCGTAGAAGATATTCGCAGGAAGTCCGATGATGGCGTCAATGTGATTCTTCTCGATTAAGTTCTTGCGAATTTTTCCCTCGTCCCCGCCACGGAAGAGAACGCCGTGCGGAAGAACGATATTCATGATGCCGTTCGGTTTCAGGTGATAGAGATCGTGGAGCAAAAACGCATAATCCGCCTTTCCCTTGGGGGCAGTCCCGTATTCTTTATACCGAGGATCGTTATCTTTATCCGCAGGATTCCAAGCCTGCGAATACGGGGGGTTGGATACGACCGCATCGACATAGAGCGGCTCATAGGTTCTAATCGGATCGTTCTCGTCAAAGTACGGCCAATCATCTTCCAACGTATCTGCATTGCGGGTGACAATATTGTCGGCCTCAATGCCGCGCATGACCAAATTCATGCGCGTGAGGTTATACGTGTTTTGTTTGAGCTCTTGCGCGTAGTATTTGATTTTATTTTTCCCTTCGATGTACTTGGACGCACTCTTGCCGATGTTGATGAGCAGGGAGGCACTGCCGCTCGTGGGGTCAAAGATCTCAATTTTCTCTCTGTCTTTCAGATGTTCAGCAACAATCTCCGACATCAGAAGGGAGACTTCGTGAGGGGTGTAGAATTCGCCCGCTTTTTTTCCTGCATTGGCGGCAAACTTCTCCAGCAAGTATTCATAGATAAAGCCCAGCACGTCATAGCCCTGCTTCCCGTCCATCGGTATATCTTTGATGAGATAGATGAGATCCCGGATCGACTTTGACTGTGACGCCGCGCTGTCGCCCAATTTGCTCAGTCCCGTCTGCAAGGTGTCAAAAATGCCGTCAAATACTTTCTTGTGCAGCGGATTGATGAGACGACGAAAGGCGGAAAGAGCATCGCGCACATCTTGGACACTGAACTCTTTGCCTTTGGAAAGCCACGTGGAAAATAGATTTTCATAGGCGATAAAGTATCCTAAGTTTTTCTGTACGCTGATCACCGTTTCTGTATCTTCCTCGTTGACTTCGGGAAGATATTCGTCCGTCCAATCGTTTTGGTGTAAATACTTCACTTCCTTTTCCGAAAGGAATTTGTAGAAGATAAAGCCAAGAATGTAGTCCTTATATTCGTTTGCTTCGATTTTTGAGCGCATTTTATTGGCCGATGCCCAAATCTTTGCGGCTAACTGTTGCTTATTCATGGAAAAGCCTCCTTATGTATTGGGTTTTGCTAAAACCTATGCTAATATCCTTCATCCGAAAGTGTTGTTTTCTCTCAAAAAGGTATCGTCGATCCGACTTCCCCCCGTGCATCGTTTGGCAGGAATTTTCGTCATGAGCGGCGAAAAAAACAAAAACGTGAGAGAAGCGCAATGGATGCGCAGCGCGTCAGCGGACGTATCGACCTTCAGCGGATGAACCGCATCCGTCGCTGCACAGAGGCGCTTCATGAAGAAGGGGGAAGTTTACGATGATGCGTGGGAAATGGTTCGCCAAGAAATGTCTGTATTTATCCGCGTTCTGCCTGTGCCTTTCGGCGCCGGTCGCCGCTTTTGCCGCTGTGACAGGCTCTGCGGATGTTCGTGTCTATGACGGGCGACTGGACAAATATGAAACGCTCAGGGTGTACCACACGGATCGCCAACCTACGGTGCCGTACGTTTCTGCAGTGGAGTATTTGGGGAAGCTCTATGAGACGAGCGGGATTGCGTTCCATGGGGACGAGGCGGACGGCGTTTTGACGGCAGTCCGCAATGGCATCGAGGTGACGTTCGACAGCCGTGAGGATACGCTGGTCTGCGCGGATTGGGATGCGTTTTTCGGCTCCTATGGGGAGAGGGCGCTGCCCAACGGCGTTTTAGCGCCGAACGAGTTCAATGCACAGGCCGTATCGAGGAAGCACCGCTCCACGGAGACGGAGGCTCGCGGCTTTGCGATTGACCTGAAACGCTACGAGCAGGATATTGTCTGGCATGAGGACGGGGTGCTCCTGCCCTTTGCCGTCCTGCAGAATGTCTTCGCTACGCCGATGCGGGTCAACCGATTGTCCTTTAACGGCGACAGCTTCTACGACATCAGCGAGCCAATGACCAAACACATCTATGGTTTTGAGCGCAATCCCCTGCTTCGGCGGAACGCCTATGCCGATGCCTATTACGCGGGCAGCTTTTCCAAGCGGACGGAGATTCCGGCGGATTATGCACGCTATGCTTATGGCACGAACTGCCTACTGTTCGACATGTACTATGGGCATAAAGAGGAAAAGGGCATCAAAGATTTCGATAGCTACTTGGCGGAGAACGGCTTGAAGGAAGACCTGCTATCGACCGACAGGCGAAAGAGCGATGAGGCGTTCCTGAGCCTCCTCTACAAGCTCTTTGACAGCGGGCATGACGCTATCTTGCTGCGCACGGGGGTATTCCAGACGGGAGCGATCGCCGAGTTGCAGGAAGTCTTCCAGATGTATGGGCCAAAGGGCGTCATCGATGCGCTGCAGCGTCTTGTCTATCGGCTGAACGACAAGGGCGTCGATTTCCTCTCGGGGGAGGTCGGTACCTATGCGCAGTACGTAGCCGCTTGCGAGGATCTGGGTCTCGATCCCATCCTGCTGCACTATATTTTCCGTGGCGGCAGCAAAGACGCAGTGGACTTCTGGCTGGGGGATGCGCAGGCATTTCTGAAAGTGAGAGGCACCCCGGAGGAAAAGATCGAAGTAGAGCTGTTCACGGGGATGAACCAGAGCAAGGAATTCAGCTCCTTCGTCCAGACCGTCAAGCATATCGAAGCGCTCAAGCCGGAAGATTTCAGCCCGGCTCGGGTAGACATCATTGACGATACCGCGTTCATCTACTTTGAGAATTTCAACGAGTCAGGAAATGAAGCGAGTTTCTATTTCGCTCCGCCCTCCGAAGAGGTTTATGACAGCAGCACCTTTGGCCTTTTCTATGATGCGTTTGCCCAAATCCAGCAGGCACCGCAAGTCAAACGGGTAGTCATTGACCTCTCGTCGAATGGCGGCGGCGAGGTGGGTGCCTTGACCGCCGTTCTGGGATTTCTCGCGCCTGACGGTGAGGCGAATATCACCTATTATAATACCCTCAACCAAAACTACTGCTCGGAATGGTACCATGTGGATACGAACTTAGACGGACATTTCGATGGCAGAGATGGCTTCGGCGGGCAATATGCGTTTTATATCCTGACCAGCGGCTACTCGTATTCCTGCGCCAACGCGCTGCCCTTCTTCGCGCAGCAGGGCGGCTTGGCCAAGGTCATTGGCGATCAGCCGGGCGGCGGCGATTGTCTGCTCCTTCCCTTTCAAGATACCTATGGCCACGTCGCGACCATGTCCTCGAATCTGAAGCTGGGGCGCATGCAGGACGGCAGCTTTTTCAGCACGGAGCATGCAGTCAAGGTGGATATTCCCTTTGGTGCGCAGGCTGACAATCTGTACTTTAACTATCCCGCCATCGTGCAATTGCTGCATGAACGCGATGCGCTATAACGCCCGTTACCGGGGCAAGCAGTAAGGCAGATAATCGGCATCGTCGAGGTTCGCGGAGCGGATCGCATCCTCGATGGCCTTTTCCATGACTTCTGCGGCCAATGTCCCCACCATGTTGATGTCGGCTTCTACCAAGTGGCCGCAAGCGGACGCGTATATCGTATCGCCGTCGGCCAAGGTGCCCACCGGCCTGATGGAGCGGGCGTATCCGTTTCGCGCCTGCTCGGCGATTCGGGTGAGCTGCGCTTTGCTGAAATGGCCGTTGGTGATGATGGCGCCGATGGTGGTATTGGTGCGGGTGAAGAGATCTGTGGGGGCGGTGCTGCGGTAGAGTTGCGCTACGCTGTCCAGAAATCCTGTACGGCTCTCATTCATCAGCCCGGCGATCTTCTTGTCCCCGGCATAGATGTCACCGAGGGCGTTTACCACGACGACGGCGCCCAGCTTGAGGTCGCCGATTTGCACCGCATGGTAGCCGATGCCGCTCTTTTGCGACTGCCTCATGCCGCAGAGTTTGCCGACGGTGGCGCCGGTGCCAGCGCCGACGGAGCCGCTCAGCGGCTGATTTTCGTCCAAGGCCTTTTGGCAGGCGGCATAGCCCATGGCGCTGTCGGGGCGGATCGCCGCACTGCCATAGGAGAGGTCGTAAATCGCGCTTTGCACCACCAAGGGAACCAAGGAAAAGCCTGTATCATAGCCGATATGGTGATCCTCTAAGCACTTCATCACGCCGTCGGCCGCCGCCAATCCGTAGGCGCTGCCGCCCGACAATACGATGGCGTGGATAGCGATGTCCTCTTTCGTGGGGTCGAGGACGGGTGTTTCCCGCGAGGCGGGGCCTCCGCCGCTAATATCCACCCCCGTCTTTGCGCCGTCGGGGAAAAAGAGAACCGTTACGCCGGTCTTTCCCTCGTCGCTTTGGGCGCTCCCGATTCGTACCCCCTCCAGTGCGGTAAAGGGGATTTCCTTCATGGCGACCTCCTCCGCCTGTGCCGCGACGCCGACGGACATGACGGCCATGAGACTGAGCAGCCTTGCCATGGCCTTTAAGATTTTCTTTGTACGCATAAGTAAGACCTTCCTTTCTCGTTCGCGCTTCGCAGATACAATGTTACCGAAATGGATGCGGCTTTTCAAGCGTCACCTGCCGCAGCCTTTCTACGTATCGTGTCACGAACGGATTCATCGGCGCAAGAAAAAAGACGTCCTAAATGGACGAGCTTATGCATTGAATATGGCTGCGTGAGTTCCTGTTTCAGCGAGAGTTAAAGTTAGGATGTCCTCCTCAATGAGGTAGATGAGCAGCCAATCCGGATGGATGTGGCATTCGCGAAATCCTTCCCAGTTGCCGTGGAGCGCATGATCTCGGTATTTGGCATCGAGTTGATGTCCCTGCCTTAGTTCATCGACAACATCATCAATGCGTTGAAGGTTCAAGCCACGCTTCTTGGCTCGTTTGTAGCCTTTCTTGTAGGCATTGGTAAATTTTACATGATATGTCATTCTTCGAGAGCCTTTTTCAAATCATCCATGTTGTCATAACTTGGAACGCTGGGATCACGGGAGATACGCCGCGCTTCTTGCATAGCGGCCAGAGTGCTTTTGCTGTAATGTGGCATCTCTATGGAAAAAGGAATGCCGCCGCGAAGAACACATTGATGCAAAAACATATTCACGGCACCAGACATGTCCAAGCCCAGCCCAGAGAATAAAGCGCCGGCCTGTGCCTTAATATCACGGTCGATTCGTATTTGTGTCGGTACAGTTGCCATGATAAACACCACCTTTGCATTCATTATAGCCCGTTTAGTTTACGATGTAAAGAAAACAAAAGGCGCAAAATTCGCCATCGAAATCAACGGCATGGGGCTTTCCTACGAGAGAACACGCTAAACCGAAAGCGAGCTGTCGCATGAACATAAACGTCTTCACGCGACAGCTCACTTTTTTATATTGGCAAACGAGCCTCGATTATCTTCCGGGGCTCGCAATCAGCCATGGCTGGTTGCGCTGTTTTCGCGGCAGCAGAGCATGGTCAAACCACATGGAATAAAATTTCTCTCCGTTTTCCACCACATAGCCGTCCTGCTTGTGGTCGCAGGTATCGTAGGGATCCATCAAAATCAGTATATCATCCAAGGGTGACTCTGTCCCCATGGTGTCGTAGCCGATAATAACCCGCCAATGTCCTCCCCAGTCCACATTTTCTACCAGAATGGGATTGCCTTTTTTCAAGCTATCCCGGGCAAATTCCCTAAATGCCTCGTAAGTGGCAAATGGCATCGAACCAAAACCGGTTCCGACCTGCCAGCCTATCCCCTTAAAGAATTTCACCATGCTGAGAAGATCGGTACCAACGGTGTGATCGGTTTTCATGGCCTTAGCTAAACTCATCTCGGTATACTCTCTGTTCCCATAATAAGCAAGCACCGTCAGAGCTGCCGCCGGACCGCAGGTGTACTCCGTCGTCTGCTGATAGGTGGGATAATGAGTGAGCATAGTTCGCGTTTTGGTACTCTCCATGGTAAAATAGTCGTTTTCACTAAAATAACAGGAAGGAGCATGATTGATTTCCTTGGGCGCAGAAGATGCTCCCGACGATGTGGTATCAAGGCCTTCGGGGTAGGGGATAACCTCTGTCATATATTCCTCAAAGGTCACGCCCCTGCGCGTGATGTCCTGATCCACAAAAACCAGATCATCCATGCCATGCGCTTCTCCCCTTTTCGCCGCCAAAACCGGGTCGCTCCCTATCGGCGCAGAAAATTGCGGTGTCATCGGTGCCAACATGCACAAAGAGAACGTGGCAATCAGTGTCTTTTTGCTGTTCAACATTTTTTCCTCTCCTCTCCAAAGAGTGATACCGAAAATTTTTAATTTCTTATACATTCACTTTGTGCTTCATAATCTTCCTCCTAAAATAATTGTACACCGAATGTCCGGTTTTTCATGTCAATGTTTAGGTTTTAACTTCAATATTCACTTTTTCTATGTTTCTGATTCCGTCGATCAGACTTTCCCCCCATGCATCGTTTGACAGGAGTTTTAGCCATTGGCGACGAAAAATCAAAAACGTTAGCGAAGCGTAAGGGAGGCGCAGCGCGTCAGCGGACATATGAACTTTCGGCGCATGAAACGCATCCGTAGCTGCACGCAGGCGCTTCCTGATAAGACCTTCCTTTCTCGTTCGCGTTTCGTAGATACAATTTTACCGAAATGGATACAGCTTTTCAAGCGCTACATAGAGCAGCCAGCGAAAGGCCATGCTTTGCTATGATTTGGCACGTTGCCGATGGGAGCTGGCATGATATTCTGTATTGTAAAAGCGTGTGCTTAAACACAACCTCCAACGGGAGCCATCCCTGCGGAGGTTTTTTATTACCGTAAACCTCTCCTTGGCAAGGTCAGATTGCCCGTTGAATATACGGCACAATCACATCGTAGAATTTCTTCATCCAATCAGCGTAAAAGTTTGGTCTCGTTTTCATCATGCAGATAAAAGACCAAGCCTGTCGGATCTTCATCGTACAGTTGGAAGAGACGACGCAGAACAACCAGCTTGCTCTGCGTACTGGTGTTTGTCCACACATAGATGCCGTCGCCAATTTCCCGCGACTGATTGAACACATCTGGATTCGTATGAAAATACAGAGCGATGTTCCTCTCCTCCGACATGGCGAGCTTGGTGATGACAGCCTTGTCCTCAGTATACAGCATCTGAATCACTTCCATGAACATCTCAACCCAGCTCGCTACCGACTGTTCAGTGTTCTTAAAGGTGAACTTAGCAATCAGGCGTCCCGTCAGCTCGCCCTCATCCTCAAGCGTATAGGTATCGAGCTGCTTTTCTTCCGGTTTGTATACTGTGACAGGCGCTGGCCAGATCGACAGCGCCCTGCCCATAAGATATTCGCTACGCTCTTCCAGCTCCGCCAGCGTCCACTTATCCTTCTTGGCAATCCAAGTGTTCATGCGGATACCACTGTCATCGAAACCATTCTGCATGGTTTTCTTCTCGGTGAATGAACGATTACTATACTCCGAGTTATAGGCTGTCAGCGTAAGATTTGCCATGCGATGCAGCCACAGCTCATGTATCTGCTCATAGTCATCGCCCAGCGCCTTCTGCCATACCGGCGTCAGATGCTGCGGCATAATGTGTTCAATCGAATAGGCGCCGTCGTCACAGTGACGGTATACATCCTTATCCTCCGATGTGCCGAAGTTCTCGAAGCGCTCAAGAAGGTAAATCTTATTCTTACTGTTCATCAGATAAACTGGACGTTCCTCAAAGGCCGCCTTAAACTCCACATCGTCCGGGAAGCGGGCACGCTCCTTCTTTGAAAGAAGCGCATACTTGAGCTTCTCTACATAGTCATCCTCGGTGCCGTCATACCGAACGATTTCCCTGTGCAGCACGAGAAAAATTTTATTCAGCGCATTTGTCGGCAGCTCACACATCGTCCTGCGGAACAGATAGTTCTCTGTCGTCAGAAAAATCTCCGTAACCTGCGCCAGTGTCAGCTTGCTTTCGTTATACAGGCGTAACACTTCGAGGAAATACGGCCTTGTTACCGTCGTTTCCAGGCGATTCAATCGTTCAACGCAAGCGTCAAGTTCCGCGCTGCCGGAATTGCCATCCATGAGAATCTGATAGCGTTTAGCATAGGCCAGCATCTCTGCGAGGAGCCGTTCTGTCTCCATTTTTCCAAGATCCACAAAGTCCTTAAAATTGATGTAGATTTTCTTCTGCTGTGGGATGGCCTGCTGCTTTACACTCAGGTAATCCCGGATAAAGGCGCTTACATCATACTTTGTACAGACCTCGATCCTGTTCCAGTATTTCTCGTAATACTCCTCCTGCTCTTTAGAAGGCAAGCCCATCAGGATAAAGTTTCTGATCTTGTCGCCCTCGCTGAGATCAAGGCCGGTCGAGTTCAGACTCTCAAAAATGAGCTGCGGATTGTCTCCCGTATCCAGCCGGATATTGATAATCTCCAGACGGCAGATCGCATCGTAAAGCTGATCGATGGTGATTTCTTGTTTCTGAATCCGGTCATAGAAATAATCGTAGTTCACAGTCAGATTGGACTCGCGGATATGCTCCGTCGGATCAGAGAACAGCTTCCCGAAGGCCGTCTGATCATTCTTTACCGGTTTGAGCTTGATGCGCGTATCCTCCGGCTTCCACTTGTCCACGAGATATTCCTCAAAAATCCGCTGCTTCAGATTAGCGGTCTCCGGCACAATGACCCCCTGATCCATCAAGTTATACATGGCGAGGAACAGCAGCGAAACTGTCGTGAGCCGCTGCTGTCCATCGATAATCAGAAACTCCTCATTGTGCCCGTCCGGATTGTAAACGGAAACAAGGCTCCCGAAAAAATGACTCTTCCGACATCCCTTGATAATTTTAACAAGGTCATCGTACAGATGCTTGCAGTTCGCGGTCTTCCAGTCATAATTTCTCTGGTACACTGGAATAACAAATCTCTTATCAGAGCCATCCATATATTTGACGAATTTGCATTCCGAACCTTTCATCTATCGTTAGTCCTCCTTCTTATCCCCGTATTGCACTGGCTCCTCAGCCACCATTGAGCCCGGCGGCTCATTGTCAAATGAACCCATAAAGTCAACAAAAGACTTCCGATCCCCTGTCCAACGCAAAATCGTGTTTCGGAATCCCTTGATGCCAAGCCTTTTCCCGTCCCTTTACCTTTGCTCCCGCGACATCCATACTACCGTCTCAACATGGAACGATTGCGGGAACATGTCCACCGGCTGCGCTTCTATTGTCTGATAGCCAAGGCTCGTTAAAATCGCCAAATCACGACCCAAAGAGGCCGGATGGCAGGAGACGTAGACGATGCGGTGGGGGTGCATGTCGGCGATGGCGTGGAGGACGGTGGGGGTACAGCCGGCGCGCGGGGGATCGACGACTATGACATCGGGGCGAATGCCATCGCGGTAGAGCCGGGGCATGACATCGGTGGCATCGCCGACGAGGAATTCGGCGTTTTTGATATGGTTGTCGCGGGCGTTCTTCTTGGCATCGCGAATGGCAGGCGCGACGATTTCTATTCCGATGGCACGATGCGCCCGCTGCGCCAAGAACAGGGTGATGGTGCCGGTGCCGCAGTAGACATCGAGAACCGTTTCCCGCCCCGTCAGCGCAGCATAGTCTAACGCCTGCCGATAGAGGACAGCTGCTTGTGCGGTATTGACCTGGAAGAAGGAGCGCGGCGAAATGTGAAAGGTCAGCTGTCCAATGCTGTCCTCTATCGTAGGCTTTCCCCACAGCAGCACGGTTTCGCGCCCCAAGATAACATTGTTTCGATAAGTTTGGATATTTTGCTGCACGCTGACGAGACGCGGCAATTTTTTCCGCAAAAAGCGAACAATCTCCCTGCTTCGCCGCAATTCCGGCACGGCGGTGACAAGAACGGCCATGAGATCGCCGTTTTCCCCCACCCGCCCCATGACGTGCCGCAGCACGCCGGTATGACGGTCTTCATGGTACACCGGGATCCCAAATTTTTGTACGGCTTCCCGCATGGCGTTCACCAGATCGTTATTCCCTTCCCGCTCGATATAGCAATTTTCCGTATCGATGACATCGTGGCTGCCGCTGGCGTAGCAGCCAATCGCGATCTTACCGCCGACCCGCCCCACGGGAAACTGCACTTTATTGCGGTAGTGCCAAGGGTCTTCCATCCCCTTCACCGGGTGGACAAGCACGCTTTTCAGGCCGCCGATCCGCTCGATCGCGTCGATGACTTGCTGGCGTTTAGCCGTGAGCTGCGCCGCATAGGAAAGATGCTGAAGCTGACAGCCGCCGCATGCTTCATAGACGGGACAGCGCGGCACGACACGGTCGGGGCTGTCCGTCAGCCGCTTTTCGACCGTACCAACCGCATAGTTCTTTTTCACGGTGACGATTTTGAGCCGCACCCGTTCCCCCGGGAGCGCCCCGGGGACAAAAACGGTAAACCCATCGATGCGGCCGACGCCTTCCGCGCTATGTCCAAGGCGCTCGACCGTCATCTCATATAGGGTTCCTACTTGAACCGGTATGTCTTTTCCCACGATATTCTTCCCTCATTCTTCAGTGGCCTGCCGATAAAAACACCCGACGCTTTTTGCCACACGTCGGGTTCTTTTCTTTTATATGAAATCCACTTTTTCCAAAAGTTCTGCCGGATGCGCCAGCAACACTTCCGCGCCGTTTGCCAAAAGCTCCGCCTTGTCTCGAAAGCCCCATAGGACGCCAACGGGCAAAGCCCCGGCGCGCACCGCTGTCTGCATGTCCACGGAGGTATCGCCTACATAGGCGGTCTCTTCTGGTGCCACGCCCAATTCCTCCAACAGGTAGAGGAGATTCGCCGGATCTGGTTTTCTCGGTACGCCCGGCCGATCGCCGACAGAGGCGGCGAAAAGATGCGGCGAAAACAGCGTCCCTATCACCGTTTCTGCCGCCGACGGATGTTTGTTGGTACAAACCGCCATGGGAATCTTCCTCTGCCAAAGTTCGTCGAGAAGCGACAAAATACCGGGATAGGGCTTCGTCTGTCGGAGCAGGGAACGCGCGTAGATTTCTTTATATTTCGCCAACGCTTCCTCGATGACGGGCTCCTTCTCCTCTGGCAGCAGCCGCTCAATCAAGGTGCGGGAACCGTTGCCGACAAGGTAGCGATACGCGTCTCGCGCATGGGGAGGTTTGCCGTAAAGCGCGAGGAGCGCATTGCCGCTGTCCGCCAAATCGCTGAGCGAATCCACCAGTGTTCCATCCAAATCGAAAACGACTGCCCGATAGCGCATAGCGTCGCCCCCTTACTGCTTTTTCATCTGCATCTGATGCAATACCTTCGCCTCATGTTCCAGTGTTTTCGCTTCTTTCAAGAGTTCGTTGGCCTTGCGGACGGTAGCGACAGACTTCGTCTCCAGCCACTCGGCATAAGCCTCTCCGTACTGAATCTGCGCTGCGCAAATGCGGAGCCGCAGGCGTTGGAGCGACTGTGCCTGCATGGGAACCGAAAGGGCTTGCAGCTCTTCTTCACGCTGGTGCCAGTCTGGGAGGATCTCCTCTTCCACGATCTTTTTCATGGCCTGTCGGGTCGCCGTATCGCCCAAGCTGCCCCGCTGCAACGTTTCCACCAATTTTCGATCAGCGGTGCGAATGATCCCCTCATGCCGGTTCAGAATTTCATCCGCCGCCGCAAGGTACGCCTTGAGGTGCGTCAATCGCGCTTTCATGACGAGGGCGATAAATTCCCGGAAATTCGTAATTTCCTTCGCTTGCCAAAGACCAGACTCCGTCCGCAGCAGCTGTATGTGAAAGATAAACTCTTCCTCCGCCTCTTCTTGATAGACCCGCAGCCCTACCGTAGCCGTGCCGCCCTCTGCGTCCTGCTCCAAGGACGCCACGCCGCGAAACTCCGCCGCTTTCAATCCGGCACGGGAGAGGATCACATCCGCATCGATGGGCGTTCCCTCGCCGCTCACCTGTCCGCCCCATGTCCCCGTGCGAACGTAGGAGAGAAGGATCCCCTTGAAGCTTTCCCGGAGCGGGTCGCGGAACATGGCAGTAAAGCCGCTGATCGTAGCGCGGGATTCCTCTGACAGGGAACGATCCGCATCCATCATGCCGTCTAAGAGTGCATCGCTGGCGCTGGCTGCAACAGAATCCACATCCACATACTGTGCGAATTTCTTTTCATCGTGCGCCGCCACGGCTTCCTCTATCATCCGCAAGGAATACGCCGGCGTTTTCGTGTAATGCCCAAAATACCAATAGCCGCCGCCTACTGCCCCCAACAAGGCAATCAGACAAGCGAGAAATACGCGAAGCTTCCCCTGTTTCGAAAAATGAAGCGCCATGAACTTATCCTTCCTGCGAAAACCGCACTTTCTCTCATCTCTGCTCCCCTCATTATGCACCTTGTCAACGCTTTTCGCAAGAGGTTTCGTCAGGTCACGCCGTACCCGTGGAGCCAAAGCCACCGTGCCGACGTTCTCCCACGCCGACGTCATCCCCGTCTATCGTGCGGTACTCGTAAAAGATGCCCTGCGCGATCCGCATCCCCTTTTCTACGACGACAGGACGGTCGCTGTGGTTATACAGTGCCACCATGATATGCCCTTCGTTCTCTTCATTATCGTAATAATCGGCGTCGATGATCCCCTCGTCATTGACGCAGGAAACCATTTCTCGAACAGAAAAGCCGGAGCGTATGTGGATCCCCAAATACTCATCCGCCCTCATGTAGGCTTTCAATCCCGTCGGCACCACGGTCACCCGATGGGGCGCCAACGTCACCGTCTCTGCCGCTTCTATATCGTATCCGGCGCTCCTCGCCGTCTTGCGCTGCGGCAACCGTATCCCCTGCGCGGCGTAAGCGCGCACCACCTCAAATCCACGTTGCTTCATCGCTCATTCCCCTCATACGAAACCGCCGCCCACAAAATCTACGAGGCGGCGGCTGATCCTTCCATGCAGGCGGCAGATTACGCCTTGCCATTCTCCTTCTTATCGCACTCGAACCCTATCGATAGCGGGCGAGCCGGTGTCACGGTGGAAATCGCATGTTTATAGACCATCTGCTGTTTTCCCATGGACTCCAAGATCACCGTGAAATTATCGAATCCCCGAACATTCCCCTTCAGTTGGAATCCATTCACCAAATGGATGGTGACCATGATATTCTCTTTGCGCACCTGATTGAGGAGCATGTCCTGCAAATTGATACCCTTGACTGTCATCAGAATCTCTCCTTGCCCTTAGACGATTAAGATTTTAAGGTGAACCACTGCAATACATTTTCGCTTTTTATGTGAAAAATCCTGCCACATCTTGAAAAACTTTCTCCAAAAGCAAGGATAAAGGCATTTGATCCGCCTCGTACCAATGAATATACGGCATCTTCCGATACCAAGTAAACTGTCGCTTGGCAAAACGGCGGGTGGCCTTTTGTATCGCGGCAACAGCGTCCTCACGGCACATCTCGCCAGCGACGAGCGCCGCCATTTCCCTGTATCCGATTCCCTTCATCGCCGGCGCTCTGCGCGAAACGCCCGCCGCCAAAAGAGTGCGCACTTCATCTTCCCAGCCCGCATTCACCATGCGGCGCACACGTTCGTTGATCCGCGCATAGAGAAGCGGCCGTTCCCACCTTAGCCCGACGACCCACGCCTCGTAGCGCAGGTCTTCCCCGCCGTAAAAGCGCCGGTCGGAAATATTCTCCTTGCCCAACTGCGCGACTTCCAGCGCCCGAATCACCCGCCGAAAATCGTTCACATGGAGCCTTCGAGCGGCAGCCGGATCGACCTCGGCCAACATATCGTGGACATATTGACGCCCCTTGTCCTCTGCCAAGGCTTCCAAAGATTGCCGATACGCCATATCGCCTGCGGTGCGGTTGAACTCGTACCCTTCCAAGAGCGCTTTGACGTAAAGGCCTGTCCCCCCGACCAAAAGGGGAATGCGACCGCGCCGATTGACCGCTGTGATCTCCGCCGCTGCCAACCGCTGAAAATCACTGACGCTAAAGGATTCGCATGGATCCAAAATATCCATCAGGGCGTGCCGGACACCGCCGCGCTCGTCTTCGTCGGGCTTGGCCGTGCCTATATCAAATCCCCGGTAGACCAGCATGGAATCCCCGGAAATGATCTCCGTCCCCAGCCTTTTGGCCAGCTGGACAGCGAGCGCCGTCTTCCCCGAGGCCGTTGGCCCCAAGATGGCAATGACCCGTTCTCGCTTTTTTACGGTCACGTCAACTCCATGGATTCTCCCGGCTTCACGACGTGAACGGCCGCCTTGGTGGACTCTTCCGTCAATGCTTTGTAGCGCTCCACGTCCTGCTCGATGACCGGCCAAGTATTGTAGTGCAGCGGAATGACGTTCCGCACGTTCAGCCACTGCGCCGCCAACGCCGCGTCCTCTAAGCCCATCGTATAATTATCCCCAATGGGAAGCAGCGCATAGTCTAAGTCGTCTTTTCGCCCGATGAGCTTCATGTCGTGGAAGAGCGCCGTATCCCCGGCGAAGTAGACCGTCAAGCCCCCCATCTGGATGACGAAGCCACAGGCTACGCCCCCCGCCACGCCGGCACTATGGAACGCCATCGTCATGCGCACCTTGCCAAAGGGCAGTTTCACCGATCCGCCTAAATTCATGCCATGGCACTTGACGCCCGGCGCTTGCTCCTCGCAGATGGCATTGACTTCGGGAATCGCCACGATGGTCGCGCCGGTGCGCTTGGCGATGGCCGCCGTATCCCCTAAATGATCCCCATGGGCATGGGTCACCAAAATAAAATCGCAGGTCACTTCCTCCACCTTGATCGCCGCCTGCGGATTCCCCGTCAAAAACGGATCCGCCAATACTTTGTACTTCCCGTCATCCAAGAGGAAACAAGCGTGTCCGTAATATGTATACCGCAACATAAAACCGCCTCCTTGTGCTAGAGCGCTTTTCCCATGATACCCGCCCTTATATTATACCTTCCTTTGCCTTGAAAATCCAGAACCACCCGCCCATATCGCCGCAGTTTATCTTACCTCCCCCTCACCTCTTTTTCCCGTTCCTTTTTCCTGCTTTTTGTTCTATAATAGGCAACAAGACATCGCTACTGGAGGATTCATTTTGCATCAATATCTCTTCTTCGTCGGTGATTTTCCTATCCGCGCCTACGGCCTGGTGCTAAGTCTCAGCATCATCCTCGCCACCGGCGCAGCCTACTTTCTTGCCAAGCAGGATGGCCGGTGGCACCATCACATCCTTGATATGGGTCTTTACTGCGGTTTGGCAGGGATTTTAGGTTCTCGGTTATGGGATGTTTTTTTCTTCGATTGGGACTACTACCGCCATCATCTGACCGAGCTTTTGAATGTCTGGCAAGGCGGGATGGCGATACAAGGCGGCATCGTCTTAGGCACCTTGGCGGGCATCTGGTACACGAAGCGCCATCATATCGACACGTGGGCCTTGGCGGACATCGTCTGCCCCGCCATCGTCCTCGGGCAGGCCATCGGCCGCTGCGCGAATCTCCTCAACGGCGACGCCTTCGGTGCGCCCACCGGCAGCGCCTTTGGGATCCTTTATCCCCCCACCACGTTAGCCTATCAGACCTACGGCAACCAGCCCCTTTGGCCTGCGGAAATATGGGAAGGGCAGCTGGACATTGTGATCTTCGCCCTGCTCCTCATCTATCGGACGACCCATCACGCCAAGGGGCAGGCGTTTACGCTCTACATCATGCTTTACTCGGCGGTTCGCTTTCTCCTGGAATATCTGCGCGGGGATTATAACAATCTCGTCTTCGGACTCTTCAAATCCGCCCAAATGACAAGCCTCATCGCCTTTACCGCCGCGCTTTTCCTCTGGCTCTGGCTAGGCTTTCGCGCGAGAATGGCAGCCAAAGCAAAAAAGGCCGCCCCCGCCGCAGCTTCATCGCCTCGCCGCCGCCGACGCTAAAAGAAACGAAAGTCCTAATGGAAAAAGGCTCCAAGGAGAACCGATTTATGATACAATGACAGAGAATCACCAAGCTCACCTCTTACATACAATGAAAAAGGAGCTTTTCATGGAACAGATTACCGCCCGCCATCAGACCATGGACATGTATAACTGCAACGCCGATCACTTACATCTAGACAGCGATCTGCCGCGCGAGCTGCCCACCTTAGTGGAAAGCGCCGGATTCCACATCGTCACTTCGACCCTCGAAGTCATCGATGAAAACCATGCGGTGATCCTCCTCCTCCTCAAGGAAGGACATTTTGCCGTTCACCTCTATCCTGCCATTCGCTATGTCGCTACGGATCTCTTTCTCTGCGAACCGGGCGCCGCGCCGGAAAAAATCCTGCAAGGGCTGCGAAAGATCTTCCGCCCGGAGAAATTCCGCACCACCTACTTAAAGCGCGGTGACTTTACCGCCAGCACGGACATGAAGCCAAAGATCAAGACCCACATGGCGCCGCTCCGCCGCATTCATAACACGGGCGCCAAAGTCATCCGATTACTGGCGCATCGCCGTCGGTAATTTTTCCTTGCTTTTTTTCTCATTCCATAGTATAATACGCCTGTTGTCGGGATGTGGCGCAGTTTGGTAGCGCGCATCGTTCGGGACGATGAGGTCGCAGGTTCGAGCCCTGTCATCCCGACCATCATAGGAAAAAAAATCCGCTCACTGAGGTGAGCGGATTTTTTCATGGCAAGATCGCCACAGGTAGCTTATGCTTCTTCATCAATTTCATAGTTCGCATAGAGATTCTGCACATCGTCATGCTCTTCCATGGCATCCACCAAGCGCATCATCTTCTCCGCGTCTTTCCCGTCGAGATGTACCATGGTATCCGGCACCATGGTAATTTCAGCGGAAGCGGCCTCGATTCCCTTCGCCGCCAAGGCATCGGCTACTGCGTCATAGTCCCCCGGCTCGGCCACGATTTCAAAGACCTCGCCTTCTGCTTTCATATCTTCCGCCCCAGCTTCCAACACGATATTGAGCAGTGCATCCTCGTCGCCAAACGTGTCCTTCTCCACGATGAACACGGCTTTCTGCTTGAACATCCACGAGACGCAGCCGGTAGCCCCCAAATTTCCGCCGTGCTTAGAAAAAAGATGACGGACGTCCGCCGCCGTGCGGTTTCGGTTATCGGTCATGATGTCCAAGATCACCGCCACGCCGCCAGGGCCGTATCCCTCGTAGGTAAACTCTTCGTAGTTTGCGCCGCCCGCAGCACCGAGTCCCTTTTGAATCGCCCGTTGAATATTATCCTTGGGAATATTGTTCGCCTTGGCTTTAGAAAGCGCCAATTTCAGCCGCATATTGCCGGTGGGATCCCCGCCCCCCATCTGCACCGCTACCGTGATTTCCCGGCTGATCTTCGTGGTAATCTTGCCGCGGATGGCGTCGTTAGCGCCTTTCTTTCTCTTGATATTCGCCCATTTAGAATGTCCCGACATGAAGAAACGCCCCTTTGTCCGTATAATTCTCATTCCTATGGCATATCTGCCACAGATCCAGTGTATCACGTCGCGCCGGCGAAAGGCTCACCGAACGCCGTACCACGCAGCCGCGCTTGTCGTGTCGCAGCAATGCTGCGGCGCAAATCCTCACTGATTATATCACACGCCATGGCAAAAGCAAAGGGCGAACCCCGCCAAACAGCCACGTTCTCATGGGCGACGCGATTCTCCGATGCCGTATACGACCCAAACTGCGTCCTACTCTTCCCTCTTTTCTCAAAGCACGCTATAATAAGTAAAAGATTAAAACGACAGGGAGGCGCAGCGGTGTTTGCAAAAACCTATGGCGCGACGACGTTAGGTGTCAACG
>JBQNAL010000012.1:0-59425 GCA_052170475.1 Schwartzia sp. (in: firmicutes) | reverse complement strand
TAAATAATAAATGTTGTGGATGATATTTTTGTCATACCACAACATTTATTATAGAGCCGGTAAAACGCAATACGCCCTGCGGCAGGATGTGCCGCAGGGCGTATTTTTATGACGACGGGGCGAGAAAGGGGCAGCGCGCGGGATAAAAAAACGCCCGACGGGGAATCCCCGCAGGCGTGCGCATGACAAATGGTGGAGACGAAGAGGATTGAACTCTCGACCTCTCGGATGCGAACCGAACGCTCTCCCAGCTGAGCTACGTCCCCACTTGTTCTTGGAACATCAATAGTATATCGCAGAAGGAAGGGTTTGACAAGGGGGCAAACAAAATTTTTCTATGGCGCACAGCCCGCTCTTTCTTCGGTCTCTCGGCGGGTACTTGTTTTCATGCGGCAGGGCGAGGCGATACGGTCAGGCCGCAGCGATGTCTCGGAGGGTCGCCGTGCCGTTTTCTAAGTGAAGCTCCTTATCGTGGCGGGCGAAGAGGGTCTGGCGGTGGCCGACGCTGACCAGCCCCGTGCGGGGCAACATGTCGTGCAGGAGTTGGTACAGATAGGCTTCCCGTGGCTCATCGAGGGCGCTGGTGGCCTCGTCTAAGAACACCCAATCGGGGCGCAGGACAAGGATTCGGGCGAAAGCGACGCGCTGCTGCTCGCCGAGGGAGAGAATCCGGCTCCAATCATCCACCTCGTCAAGGCGGGGAATGAGCGCGGCGAGATCCACCCGGCGCAGGATGTCTTCCAATGCCTCCTGCGAGACGGCGCTCTCATCCGCCAAGGGATAGCAGATCGCCCGGCGCAGCGTACCCAAGGGAAGGTAGGGGCGCTGCGGGAGGAACAGTACGCGGCTCTTTTCCGGCTGCAAGAGCGCGCCGTGCCCGAAGGGCCACAGGCCGGCAATCGCCCGCAGCAGCGTCGATTTTCCGCAGCCCGAAGCGCCGGTCACCAAGAGCCGCGCGCCCGGCGCAAGGGAGAGGGAGCAATCGGAAAGGAGCGCCCGCCCATCGGGGAGCGCCACCTGAATGTCGCTCCAAACAAGCTCCGGGCGCGCACTTTCCCTGCGATCTACCGCCGGCGTTAGGGCGCGCACTTCCTCGAGGTGCGAAGTGAAGCCCAAAAGACGATGCGTGACGGCGATGAGCTGCGCCACGGTGTCATAGACGGTGACGAAATAAGAAAGGGCGTCTTGCACCCGCCCGAACGCGGTGATGGTCTGCATGAGGCCGCCGAGCTGCATCGCGCCGCTAAAATAGCGGGGCGCGGACAAGATCAAGGGGGCGATGATGGCGAGCTGCCCGTAAAAGTTCGCGTAGAAATTGAGGTATTTCGTCTGCTTCATGAGCGTGCGGAAATTTTTGACCACCTCGCGAAAATGTCCGCGAAACCCCGCATGTTCGGCCTTTTCCCCGCGGTAAAAGGCAATGCTCTCTGCATTTTCCCGCACGCGGGTCATGGTGTAGCGAAAATCCGCTTCGTAGCGCTGCTGGTCGTAGTTGAGCCGAATGAGGCGGCGGCCGACCACATGCGCGAGCCACGTCCCCGCCCCAGAATAGAGGAGCGAGAACCACAGCATGTAGCCGTAAATGTGGAACGTCTTCCCGCCGAAGGGAACCTCCAAGACGCCCGAGAGGTTCCAGAGAACGACCGCAAAGGCGGCCAAGGTCGTGAGCTGCTTTAGAATGCCGATCAAAAGCCCGAGCGTCAGGGCGACGAATTGATTGATGTCGTCTTGGATACGCTGCTCCGGGTTATCCATGTCGCTCTTCACGACCTGCAGGCGGTAGTATGCCCCATCGTCTAACCAATCGTTGAGATAGCGGTGCGTCATGTAGGTGCGCCAGCGGATCTGAAGAAGCTGCTGCAGATAGATGGCGTAGACGGCGATGACGATGTGGAGGAGTGCCAAAAAAGTGAACTTCCCGATGAGCGGCCAAAAGAGATCCCCTTCATAGTTTTGCAGGGCGTTGTAAAATTCGTTGTACCAGCGATTGATGAGAACGACGAGGTACACTATGGCGAAGTTGAGGGAAATGACGACCGCCAATAGCCCGAGCGCAGACTTTTTTTCCTCCGACTTCCAATACGAGCGAAAAATGTGCCAAAATCCTCGGATAAATTCTTTTTTCGTCATGGACAATCCTTTCCGGCGCGGGTCGTTCCCGAGGCCAAGCGTGAATTTTCCTTTCATTATAATGGCTTTTCCCTGCATTTTCAATCCCGTCCGCATGTGGTATGATAGGTGTACTGAGGGAATATCGCGATTCCCTCTCCGCAGGATCACGAACACGGAAAGGAGAAGAAGCGCATGACCATGATCTTTGCCATCGCCGCGGCGGCCTTAGCGACGGCGCTGCTCTTTTTCTTTCCCCGGCGGTTCTTCCCAAAACGAAGACCCGTCGCCTTTCTCCTTTTCCTCCTCGCGGGCGGCGCGCTTTTCTTCACGGCGCAAGAATCGCCTCGCCCTTCTGCCGTAAGCGCTGCGGAAAAAGCGCATATCGCGGCGCAGCAAGCGGCCGTCGCCACATGGTACGCGAACCATCAGCGCCTGATCGAGGGGCTCGATCACAACTGGCAGCAGTATCATCGTATCCTGTCGGACTTTAGCGAAGATCTCATCGATCTTGAGACCGCGCATGAGCGATTGACTGCGCTGGAGTCCGCCGCCGCCGAGGAAAAAGCGCGGGTAAAGGACATGACCCTGCCCGCCGCGCTCGACGAAACGAATCGCGACATGGTGGAAGCCATTCGGCAAAAGACGGAGCGCTATGCGGCGGCGCAGCATAACGCCATCCGCCTCACCGCGCTGGCTGCGGATCCAGAGCGGCAGACGAGCCGGCGCCAAGAAGAGCAGAGCCGCCGCCTGCGCGACGTCATGATCACGGAGTCCCCCGCCGGCCTTTTCCTCGCGACCGAACTTACCGCGCTGCGGCAAAATCTTCGCACGCCGGAATAGCATGAGCGCTCATCTATACCATCATGTCCAAAGGAGAACCCCATGCCAAGACAGCTCGTCATCATAGAGGGCGCTCTGGCGGAGTACACCGTCCAGCGCTCCCGCTTTATCGCCGAAACTGCCGCCATCGCTGACGAAGACGACGCGCAGGCGTTTTTACAGGCGGTGAAGAAGAAGCACTACGACGCCCGCCATCACTGCTACGGCTGGATCGCAGCGGGCGGCCGCCGGAAAAAGTCCGGCGACGACGGCGAGCCGTCCGGAACGGCTGGCGCACCCATCCTATCCGCCTTGGAGCGACAGGGCGTCACGGAGGGGATCATCGTCGTCACCCGCTATTTTGGCGGGATAAAACTGGGCACCGGCGGACTTACCCGCGCCTACGCGCACGCCGCCGCGCTTGGCCTCGCTGCCTCGCGCTTCGCCGAACGGCAGCGTCTTCTCCGCATCGCCGTCACCGTGTCCTATCCCCTCCTTGGCACGCTCGAAAACTGGCTGCAAAAAACCGCCGTCCATATCGACGACAAAACTTACGGAGGAAATGTCACGCTGCGCCTTCATATCGTCCCTGAACATGCGGCGGAAGCGACAAAAGCCATTGCGGATCTCACGGCGGGGCGGGCGTGTCTATCGGAGGAAGGGGAAATCGACACCCTCCTGCCGCTGCCCGATACAAAAGGGGGGGCGAAGCTATGACCTCATAGCTTCGCCCCCCCTTTTTTGTCTGCGCGTTCAAGGCAGCACGGCCGACTTTTATGGGTGTCAGCTGCTCTCCTTACAAACGAACTCGTCCGCCGCAATCACTAACGTAAACACGCCAAAGGATGTGAACACCTGCAAGGCGAGCTGGCGGTTGCCGGTGGGACGGACATTTTCCTCCATCCGCGGCATCCCGAGATCGATCTCCAAATTCTGCCGCGCCATATCGACGATGAAGAGTCCATTGACGACATTGAGGAATTCGCTCAAACTGTCTGCCGCCATCTCATCTACGGTGCTGATCTCTTCGTGGCTGTAACGCCTTGCCATTTCCACGAACATGGACTCTGTCGCCAAAAGTCCGGTGACCAAGACAACATCGCCCATGAGACGCTGGGACACGGCGTAGTTGTGTCCACCGTCGCTCAGAGGCGGCGCGTCGCTTGAGATCACCGCCGGCGTGTCCATGAAGCGGATGAGGGAGCGGAGGAAAATCGTCACAAAATCACTGTATCGCTCCACCTCCTCAGGCAAAAGACCTTCGGCTCGCCGCGCGATGGCGTCGCGCAAGGGATCGGCGGCGCTGCGCCCCGCCGCTAAGAGCTCCCCTAATCTCTCATAGTCGTGCCGCCCCTGGCGAAACAGCGCCTCCGCCAAGCGTGCACTCTCATCCGGCACACTCTTTTGAAGCGCGGCGACCTGCTCCGCCGTCAGGAGATTTCTCTCCTGCGCCGCCTCGGCAAAGGGGCGTTTTGAAGCTGCGATCTCCGCCGCCTCCTTCCCCGTGAGGAGTCCGTCCTGCATCGCTAAAACAGCGATCTGCGGCTCCATCTCCACACTGCGGGACAAGAGGGACGGCAGCTCATCAGGGGTGATTTCGCCGGTATTGACAAGATACTGAGCAAAATAAAGATCACGCATGGGCGGCCGCCTTCTTTCGGATGGCCTCTACGGCTTTTTGTATCTGTTCGCTGGTATACGGCTTTTGAATGAAATCGAGCGCCCCTAATTTCAACGTCTCCATCAGTTTCTGCGGCGTTCCTGCCGACGACAGCATGACCACCGGCATATCGGGATTCACCTCCCGAATGACCTGCAGCGCTTCAATGCCCCCCACTTCAGGCATCACGATGTCCAAAAATACGCCGTCCGGCTTTTCTTGGAGATCCATCATCACCGCTTCTTTGCCATTTTCCGCCTCAATGACCTCGCAGTTCAAACGTTCAAGCTCCAGTCGCAGCTTTTTGCGCAGGAGTTTAGAATCATCGGTAATCAATATCTTCAACTTTCTTTCCACAAACAAAACCTCCCCACGATAATCTTCCCCGTCGCTACTCCATAGTATAGCATATTTTCGCGGAAAATCCATATCCGAGTTTCGCATGGAAAAGCATTTCGCTGGCGGCTCTTGCCCTCGCCGAGGAATCTTTCTGCCTTTCCTACTCTGCTTTTTTACTGATCTCCAGGCTTGTGGAAATGTGGTTGTCGATCACATAGTCGGTGGGAAATACCGTGCGGGGGGGCTTGGGCGGCTGGACGGGGGGCATCAGTGCCTCGCCCTTTTCCTTCGCCTTAGCGGCAACGGCTTCTCGCTCTTCTTGTCGGCGAATCGCCTCACGGATGGCCTTTTCCTGCTCTTCCTCCGTGGGGACGGGGCCGCCCCCTGGCTCGACGACGATGTCGTTGTTGGCGGGGGTTTCCACCAGCGAACGCAGGCGGTTTTCCGTCGTCAAGGCGCGCTCTTCGTCGGTCACGGGAGGCGGCGCGTCATTCGCCTCTTGCAGCGCCTCCAAGAGCTTCTCGATGAGCGCCAGGCCGCCCCCGTGGACTTCTAAGTGCATCGTCCCTTCCGGCTGGCTTTCCGGCACGGTGAATGGCACCTCGACCGTCACCGTCTCTGCGCGGTAGGGTTTCAGCGTGACCTTAAAGTTTACCGTGTCCCCAGGCTTTACCTCCTTCTTATCCGGCACGGCCGTGAGGAGCGACGCCGTGCGCCGCGCCGTTTCCGCCTCCACGTCTACCTTGACGTCGTAGACGTCGGCCTCGCGCTCTTTGTCCGTACAGATGAGGTTCATCGCCTGCGCCAATTCGCCGAAAGCGATCTGCCCGACGTCGTTCGCGGCATAATACATATTCGTCCGCTCGATCCGTCCGTCGGTCACGGCGTTCGTGCGAATCTCAAAGCGTACCTTCACTGTCCCTTGGCTCTTGTGATCCATCGTGCGCCCCAGTGCCGAATACGAGGCCACCGCCGCGAAGGTGGGGAGGAAATCCTCGTCATAGGCGATGGAAGAAGCGTAGAGACGGTCGCGCTTGAGCGTCGTCTCCGTCACCTTGACCCGCAGCGGCACCACCATGGGGAAGCTGCCCACCGTGCCTGCGATCCCCGCTTCCCGATCTTGACTGAATCGGCCGATGATCTGTGTGCCGACGCCTAATTTCTGGCCGTCGCTGACCCCGTTCACCATGGCCAAGATCTGCGCGTCGGTCATGAAATAGTTCACGTTTCCCCGGTGCAGGAATTCGTGACCGAACGCCAAGATACGGTGATCATCGACGGCCGTCACCGTGCCGATGGCCGTCATGGCGAAATCGCCGTAGGCAAGCGCCGCGCCGACCGCCGCGCCCGGAAGAAGCACGGCGTCGTAGTTGGTGGAATAGCTGCCGCCGCTGCCGAATCCCGTCGTCATGACGCGGATCCCCATGGGGTCGAGCTTCTTTTGGAGGAGGATCTGCGCTTCCTTGTCAAATCCGCTGACAAAGACCGTGGATTTTAGGTCAAATCCAGCGCGGGACGCCTTTTTCTCGGCGCCTTCCTCCGGCTTTTCGGGGCGTGCGTCGAAAAGGTGGATCTCCTTCGCCGGATCGCCCTTCGCGCCCTCGTACGTCGAAAGGAACGCCGCAAGGTCGTCCATCGACTTGATGCCCTTTTTCAGGCGGGCTCTTGCTTTCTTGTTTGCTTTTTCCTCGCGCTTTGCCCGCTCTTCGGTCGCCTTCTTGACATCGATGGCGGGGGTAGGGCGTCGGTTCTTCTTATCCGGCATATCCCAAAGGGGCAGCATTTCCTCGATGGGGGTAATTAAAAAGGTGTGCGGATTCATGTTGCTGAGGGTAGCGGACGCCGCGCCGATGAGGAGACCATCGACATAGACAGGGCTGCCGCTCATCCCCTGCATGAGCCCGCCGTCCGTATCGGCGAACGCCCCTTCGCTGCGGGCGATGATGTAGGGCAGAGAGCTTCCGTCCGTGCGGTAGACCCCCAATATCTCCGCGTCAAAGCTCACGATGTCGCCGGATGGATCCACGACCGTATAGAGCGTCCCCCGCATACCCGCCGTCACCTCCGACAGGGGCAAAATCTCCGGCGGCGCAGCGAACGCGGGACTCCCAAACGAGAGCGCCCAAGACGCCGCCAGCGCAGCGATGATACGTTTTCCAATGCGTTTCATGGATCGATACAAAAAAGTCACCTCATCACAAAAATACCCAAAGCGCGTGCGTTTCAGCGCATTGTTTTCTCCAAGCGAGCGACCACGGCGCCAGAAGCGATGCGATCGCCCGGGCGGACGAACACTTCATGCAGGACGCCCGCCGCCTTCGCCCGCGCCGCCACCGCGTCGCCTCCCGCCAGCGCTCTGATGCGGACGATCTCGCTGCCTTCCCTGACCTCCGTACCCGGCACGGCACTCCACGTGACCTCGCCGCCCAAGATCGCCGTTACGTTCACCGTGGGCGGGGGAATCATCTGCCCGCCGAGGACGAGCAAGAGCAAAAAGCCGATGCCCCACAGGATCTTTCGCACATCCTCACCGTTCCTCTTTTGTGGACGCGCCGTGGGACGTCGCTTTGTCCTTCCTAATTATAGCGAGTTATCGGACAATAGCAATATCCAAATCTGAACCGTGTCCACAAGCGCCATCATGGAAGGAGAACCATTCTCCTTCCCTCTGCCATGAGTAAATCATATTTTGCTGAAAACAGGCAGGAATCGAAAGGCGCGTCCGCGAATGTAAAAAAACGCCCCGAGGAGAATCCTCCCCTTCGGGGCGAAAATACCTTCCGGCGCGCGCCGGAAGATGCGAGGCGCCATCATGTATCGCTGCTATCTTTTTGATTTCGATTATACCTTAGTGGATTCAACGGAAGGGATCGTGGGCTGTTTTCAGCGCACGCTGCAGGAGCTCGCGCGTCCGCCTCTCCCCGCCGACGCCATCGCGCGCACCATTGGCCTTCCCATGCCGGAGGCCGTGGGGCGGCTCTTAAAGACGACGGACGAGGCGTGCATTGAGGATTTTATCCGCCGTTATCAGCCCTATGCCGATCGGTACATGACGCCGGGGACTCGGTTTTTTCCCGGCGTGCCGGAAGTTCTCGCGCGGCTCAAAGAAAGCGGCGCACACATGGCCATCATTTCGTCGAAAACCAGCCATCGCATTCAGGAAAAACTCGACGAAAGCGATACGGCAAAATACATTGATTTTGTGATCGGCTGTCGGGAAGTCTCTGCCCCGAAGCCCGCGCCCGAAGGCATTTTAGCGGCGCTCCACCGCCTTTCTCTCCCGCCAAAGGCCGCGCTCTACATCGGGGATAGCTTCGTGGACGCCGAGGCGGCGCGAGCGGCGGGCGTAGACTTCGCCGCCGTCACTACGGGGACGACGCCGGCCGCCACGCTGGCGCGGTATCCCCATGTGCGGGTCATGGAGCGGTTAGCCGATCTTTTGCCCGCCTGATTCACTGCGTACCGGCGAT
This sequence comes from Schwartzia sp. (in: firmicutes), assembly GCA_052170475.1. Lineage (GTDB taxonomy): Bacteria > Bacillota > Negativicutes > Selenomonadales > Selenomonadaceae > CAJPQU01. The sequence continues at coordinate 51,025 of JBQNAL010000012.1, read as the reverse complement.
CCTTTTCAGACGCGCGCCGTTCAAAATGCGAATCGCGCCGCGGGAGATCGCCACCAGCCCCTCCTCGGAAAAATACTTCAATAGGCGGCTCACCACTTCTCGGGCGCTTCCGATGTGATGCGCGATCTGATCGTGGGTCAGGCGGAGCGCCGTCCCGTGGCGGCGGCTCTCCTCGACCAAAAAGAGCGCCAAGCGCCGATCCACGCTCAAAAACAGCACCTGCTGAAACTGCCGCAACATCTCTGAGAGCGCCGTCGCCGCCCGCTCGTAGCCAAAGCAGCGGACGTACACATTTTCTTCGGCCAGGCGACGAAACGCCCCGGCATCGGTGAGAAGCGCCTCGGTTTCCTCGACGGCATCGATGAACACATGAAAAGTCACCGCGTCCAAAGAGCAAGTGGCCGTCATGATACTGACCTCCTCCGCGCCCCAGCGGTGGAGCGTCACGTCCCGCCCGTCTTCCGAGAGGGCATAGGCGCGAAGCTGTCCGCTCTTCACCAAGAGAACGCCAAGGCAGTTTTCCATCTCCCGCTGCACTGCCGCGCCGCGAAGATAGTGGACGGGGCGGGTATGATTGTTGAGGAAGGTACGCTGCTCGTCGGTCAAATGCGGCCAAAAGGAAAAATGACGGATGAAGAGATCCGTGGTCGCCCTCGTCATGGCGGGTCATCCTTTCCGGCGCAGGTAGCGCAAAACGGAAAGACCCGCCACCGTACCATCGTGTGCCGCCTTGACGATCTGGAGGAGCCCGCCGGTGCAGTCCCCCGCCGCATAAAGCCCCGGCACGTTTGTCGCCATGTGCTCGTCCACCTTGATGTGCGTGTTCTCTATGATCGCCCCCAAGCGTCTGGCCAAATCGGTACTCCCCGCCGTCCCATAGGCCACAAAGAGTCCATCGATGGGGACATCACGGCCATCAATGAATTGCACGCTCCGCACCTTCTTGTCGCCCTTGATGGCTGCTACCTTCGCCTCGTATACCTCATACTGCGGGGCGATTGCCGTCAGGCGCTGCCCGTCCGTGAGGACAATCACCTGCTTTGCCGTCGAGGACAAGATCTCCGCCTCATGCTGGGCGAACTCCCCTGCCCCTAAGACGGCCGCCGTCTTCCCCCGATAAAAGAAGGCGTCGCACATGGCGCAATAGCTGACGCCCCGCCCCGCGAACTCCTTTAAGCCGGGAATGGGCGGCTCCGTGCGGGATACTCCGGCGGCGAGCACCACGGCGTCAGCCGAAAGCGTGTCCCCCTCCGCCGTGACCGCGAAAAAGCCGTCCTCCGCGAGCGCCGGCGTGAGTCCCACCACTTCCGCCGAAAGAAACTGCACGCCCAAATGCTTCGCCCCGGCGACACCACGTTGGATGAGCTCCGCTCCCGTCACCGGCTCTTCCTGTCCGTAGAAATTCTCCACGCGTGCCGCCCGCGCCAAAGCGCCGTCGTCCTTCGACACCACCGTCACATCGAACCCGCCGCGCCGGATGTAAAGAGCCGAAGAGATCCCCGCCGGCCCTCTTCCGATCACTAATGCTTTCTTCATTGGTATCCACTCCTTAACAAGACGGTTGTCTCTTTGGCTCATACATAGTTTCATTATAGTCGTTTTCCCTATATGCTGTCGAGGGAATTTTTTGATCGCGCGAGGGCGGCCGTGAGATTGCGTGGCGGAACGAACGATAGGACACTGCCGTTTGTCATGCGCCGGAAGAGACGTCTCGCCCGTGCGCCGCATGGACAGGGGAGAGCGCAAAAAGAGCCGCGCCCATTGGCCGCGGCTCTTTTTGATTTCGTTACTTCAAGGCTTTTGGTACCATGTCTTCCGCGCGCAGCGTGCCTTCCTTTGCCCGCTGGGCAAATTCCGCCGTGGCGGTGAAGAGGACGTCGCTCGAGCTGTTGAGCGCCGTCTCGCAGGAATCCTGCAGCACGCCGATGATGAAGCCGACGCCAACGACCTGCATGGCGATGTCGTTATCGATGCCAAAGGAAGCACACGCCACCGGGATGAGCAGCAGCGATCCGCCTGCTACGCCCGAAGCGCCGCAGGCGCCAACGGTCGAAATGATGCAGAGGAGAAGCGCTGTGGGCATATCCACGGTGATACCGAGCGTGTGCGCCGCCGCTAAGGACAGCACCGCGATGGTGATGGCCGCGCCCGCCATGTTGATGGTCGCGCCCAAGGGGATGGAGATGGTATAGGTATCGGGGTTCAGCCCCAAGCGTTTGCAGAGGGAGAGATTCACCGGGATATTCGCCGCCGAACTGCGGGTGAAGAAGGCGTAGAGACCGCTTTCCCGAAGCGTCGCCATGACCAAGGGGTACGGGTTTCGCTTCAATTTCAAAAAGACGATGAGGGGGTTCATGATGAGCGCTACGGAGAAGAACGCCCCCAAGAGAACGGCCAAGAGCTGCGCATAGCCGACCAAGGCCTCGATTCCGTTCGTCCCGACCGCGTCCGCCACCAGCCCCATGATACCGAAGGGCGCGAAGCGGATGATCCATCGTACCACATGGGTGACGGCGTTGGCGATGTCTTGGAGCGTCGCCTTCGTGGAATCGTTGGCGGAGTGAAGCGCGACGCCGAGGAGAACCGCCCACGCTAAAATGCCGATGTAATTCGCGGATGCAATGGCGTGGAGGGGGTTATCCACCACGTTCATGATGAGGGTTTTCAAGACCTCGACGATACCCGACGGGGGGGCGATCTTTGCGTCGGCGATTTGCAGGTGCAGCTTCGTGGGGAAGAGGAAGGACGCCGACACGGCGACCAAAGAGGCCAAGAAAGTCCCGACGACGTAAAGCCCCACAATGGGCTTCATGGAATCGCTGGCATCCGCATTCTTCTGCGCCATGGCGTTCATGACCAAGACGAAGACGAGAATCGGCGCGACGCCCTTTAGTGCCTTGACGAAGAGATCCCCGAAGATAGAAACCACCGGGACGATGGTCGGCGCAGCCATCGCGATGACGATGCCGATGAGGAGTCCGACCGCGATGAGCTTAATGAGCGCCGTCTCCTCGTATTTTTTACCAATCTTTCCGAACAAAACAACATCCTCTCCTAACATAATGATTTATAATAGCTATGGAAACCATATAACTCAGTATACATGTTTTTCGCGATGAGTGCAAGATAGAGGCCATGCGAAAATGTCGTTCCTGTGCCTGTCCGGCCGGAAGGGAGGATCTTGCATTTGACATCTGGGGCGAATGAGGGTAAGATTAAAATTTTTTCGTAACGCAGTTCATTTTGTGCTATAATGGATTTAGATATAGGCATTGGACGGTAGCGCCGATGCTCCGTGCCGAGCGCGGGGCTTACTTTGGATCAGACGCCTTCCTTCACGGTTCGGCCGTGCGGTCGGCGGGCAGGGGGTGAGGATTTGCTGCAAATCGGTGATAAAGTGGTGTACCCGATGCACGGTGCGGGCGAGATTTCCGGCATCGAAGACTGCGAAGCATTCGGAGAGACTAAGGCCTACTATGTCTTAAAGCTCCCCATCGGGAACATGAAGGTCATGATTCCCTTGGACAATGCGGATCACATTGGCCTTCGGGACGTCATTTCGGAGGATGGCGTGGCAGCGGTGAAGGACGTGCTTGAAGGGGCGCCGGAACAGGCGATGGGGAGCTGGAACAAGCGGCTCCATGCGCACCTTGCCCGCATGAAGAGCGGCGATATTCGTGATGTGGCGGCGGTGGCACGCAATCTCATCCTCCAAGATCGCCAGCGGAAGATTTCGAGCGGGGAGCGCCGCCTGTTGGATTTGGCGCGGCAGATTTTAGTCAGTGAATTGGTCTATGCTTGTGAACAGACGCCGGAGGAGGTAGAGGATTGGCTGGAGACCATTTTAGCCGCCAACGGGTTTGCCGCTGCACCAGAAGGATGAAGGACGCGTTGATTGGAAAAGGATGAATATTTTTGGTTTTCGTCATTTTTTCATAAAAGAACTTCATAATAAGGAATGGAGGTTCATTTTGCGAGGAGGTGAAATATATGCTGGATAAGGTATTGCGTTTTTTTATCGCCGCGTTCATGGCCTTGGCCGGAGCGACCTTGATGCACTTGGCCAGCCCGCTCTTGACGCTCTTCATCGGCACGGAGATCCTGAAGATGGACATGGGGCTTTTCCGCATCACGCTGATGAATTTGGTGTGCATCTTGGTGGGGGCTGTGCTTGGCATCGCGGTGGGACGCCTGACATCGCCGTATTTTATTCATACCCTGAAACGGTTTTCCGCCTGGGTGGAGGGGCAGCTCAACAAGATGCCCATCTATGACGTCTTGGCGGGAGTCGTAGGGCTGGCAAGCGGACTTATCATTGCGGCTTTGTTGGGGATCGCGTTTTCCCGTATCCCGATTGTAGGCAATTATATCCCGGTGGTGTTCAGCATTGTCTTCGGCTATCTTGGCATTCGTCTCATGATGAAGAAGCGCGAGGACATTGCGGGGCTGTTCAGCTTCATTCCGCGGCTGCTCCGTGACATGGCCAAGGCGCGGGAGGTACGGAGCGCGGCGGCGGAGAAGCCCCTCGCACCGACGGTGGATGCGGAGGCGAAGGTGCAGGAGGAGAACGCCGCCAAGCAGTACAAGCTCCTTGATACCAGCGTCATCATCGACGGGCGCATCGCGGACATTTGCGAGAGCGGCTTCATCGAGGGCACGCTGCTCATCCCCGTCTTCGTCTTGGAGGAGCTGCAGCACATCGCGGATTCTGCGGATTTTTTGAAGCGCACCCGGGGTAGGCGCGGGCTTGATATTTTGCAGAAGATCCGCACGGAGTCGAAGATGACGGTCGAGATCGACAGCCGCGACTTCGAGGACATCGCCGAGGTGGATTCCAAGCTGGTGCGCCTCGGTCAGATCGTGGGCGGCAAGATCATCACGAACGATTACAATCTCAACAAGGTCTCCCAACTGCGCGGCGTGCCGGTGCTCAACATCAACGAATTGGCGAATGCGGTGAAGCCGGTGGTCATTCCCGGCGAATCCATGCGCGTGACGGTGGTGAAGGACGGCAAGGAGCAAGGACAGGGCGTGGCCTATCTTGACGACGGGACGATGATCGTCATCGAAAATGGCCGCCGCCACATGAACGCCACCATCGACGTGGAAGTGACGTCGGCGCTTCAGACCGCCGCCGGGCGGATGATCTTCGCCAAGCCGCGCAAGGTGTGACGGCGGCGTGCGGCGGCGTGCGGCGGCGTGCGAAAGCAGAATAACGAACATCGGCTTTGAGATGGCATGGCATCGCTGTGCCATCTCTCTTTATGTGTGGCACATAACGTGAGGCAACAAATAGCGAAGATCCGATAGGACGGAAACGATGTGCCAATTCAACGGACTTCCTTTTATCCGTACTTTTAGCAGGATTGGTTTGCTGGCTCGTAGAATTATTAAGTAGAATTATAAGTAGAATTATAAAAGGATACGAGATGGGAGGCAGCGAATGATGGAGGGGAGGGCAGCATGATCGTCAGCGCAAGCCGCCGAACCGACATTCCTGCGTTCTACTTTGATTGGTTCTGCCAGCGGTTACGGGAGGGGTATGTGGATGTGGCGAACCCCTTTAACCGCAGGCAAGTGAGCCGGATTTCCCTCCTGCCGGACGCCGTGGACTGCATCGTGTTTTGGACAAAAGATCCCGCGCGTATGCTCGGGGATCTTTCCGCGCTGACGTCCTATCCCTACTATGTGCAGGTTTCCCTCACGCCTTACGGGAAGGACATCGAGGAAAATCTCCGCCCCAAGAGGGACATCGTCAAGACGGTGCAGGCGTTATCTTTGCGGCTCGGCAGAGCGCGCGTGGTCTGGCGGTACGATCCCATTCTCCTCAATGACCGCTACACGATAGACCGGCACTTGACGTGGTTTGAACAGACGCTGACGGCGCTTTCGCCCTCTGTGGAGCGGTGCGTGATCAGTTTCATCGACCTCTATGCCAAGGTGCAGAGAAAGGCGACAGAACGGAATCTCCACGCGCTTTCGGAAGGGGAGATCCATGCACTTTCGGCGGGGCTGTCCAACATTGCGAAAGGGAGCGGCGTAACGCTTCAAACCTGCGCGGAGGAGATGGAGCTTGAGGCGTATGGCATCGCCCACGGCGCGTGCATCGACGGCGCACTTATTGCGCGCCTCACCGGAAAGGCGGTCAGGGTCGGGAAAGCAAAAAGCCAGCGGCCTCTTTGCCGGTGCGTGGACAGTTTCGATATTGGACAGTATGACACCTGTATCCATGGCTGCTGCTATTGCTACGCGAATGACAGCCTTGAACAGGCGCGGCAGGGCTTTCGTGGACATGACAGGCGGTCGTCGCTGCTTACGGGGCGGCTCTTGGGGGATGAACGGATCACCATACACGAAAGATAAAAGGGTAGATTTTATGAAAGAACACTTGCGAGGGGCTTTCATTTAGAGGAGGGGTGCGCTATGGTTTCGGTGATTTTTCCGGCGGCGGGGCAGGGGCGGCGGATGAAGGCCGGGGTGAACAAGGTGTTTTTGGAATTGGGCGGCAGACCCATGTTGGTGCGGGCGCTGCTGACGTTTTCCGCTTGCTCGGCGGTGGGGGAGCTGATCGTGGCGGCGGCGGCGGACGAGGTGGAGTTTCTCCGCCGGGCGCTCGCTAAGGTGCCGGGGCTGAAGCCTTGGAAGGTGACGGCGGGGGGCGAAGAGCGGCAGTATTCCGTCTTTAACGCCTTGAACGAGGTGAGCCATGAAGCGCAGCTCATTTTGGTGCATGATGCGGCGCGGCCGCTCGTCACCGGCGCGGTGATCGAGCGGGTGATCGAAGCGGCGAAGGAAAGCGGCGCGGCCATCGCTGCGGTGCGGGAGAAGAATACGGTGAAGGTCGTGGACGAAGCCGGCTTCGTGCAGGCGACGCCGGATCGGGCGACGCTTTGGGAGGTGCAGACGCCCCAGGGATTTCGTCGGGATATTTTGCTGCGGGCGCATTTTCGGGCGACGGAGGACGGCTTTTTGGGGACGGATGACGCCTCTTTGGTGGAGCGCCTCGGCGAGTCGGTGCGCGTGACGGAGGGTGACTATCGCAACATCAAGGTGACGACGCCGGAGGATCTCCTCTTGGTGGAGGCATTCCTGCGCGAGGAGATCGCGCTGCGGGCGAAAGCGGGGATCGAGGAAGCAAAGGAGGATGTGGCGGCGGCAGCCCGCGACCTCAAGGCGACGGTGGCGGATTTGGCGGAAAAGGCGGGGGACGCTTGCCGCCGCATGGGGGAAGAGCTGCGCCGGTGAGGCTGCGCCGCGAGGCAAGACGAGGCGGAACGGAACGAGGTGAGGCGCTTGCGCGTGAGAGATCAGGCGCTGCCATGTGGTGAGGGGGCATGGGACACCTCATCCGGGGCATGTGCGGGGCATGGACGCGCCGTGCGGCAAGACGAGGCGGAACGGAAAGGGCGAGTGAGGGAGAAGATGACGCGGTTTGGCATGGGATATGACGTGCATCGCCTGACGGAGGGGCGAAAGCTCCTCATCGGCGGGGTGGAGATTCCCTATGAGAAGGGCCTTTTGGGGCATTCGGACGCCGATGTGCTGCTCCACGCGGTGACGGACGCGATTTTGGGGGCGGCGGGCTTGGGCGACATCGGACGCCATTTCCCCGATACGGAGGAAAAATGGAAGGGGGCGGACAGCCGAAAGCTCTTGGAGATGGCGGTGGCGCTGGTGCATGAAAAGGGCTTTCGCGTGGGCAATGTGGATGCCACCATCGTGGCGCAGGCGCCAAAGCTCTCCCCCTACATCCCCGCTATGCGCAGCAATGTTGCCGAGAGCCTCGGCATCGAGGAAGCGCGGGTGAATGTGAAGGCGACCACGGAGGAGCATTTGGGCTTCACCGGGCGCGGCGAGGGCATGGCCGCCTACGCGGTCTGCGGCTTAGCGGAAGGGTGACGGGGATCGCGCCGAGAAGGGGCGGCGTTTTCTCGAAGCGTTTCTCCGGCTTGCTTTTCCCCGCGTTTTGGTATACGCTATACGGGTTACAGCAGAAGGGGGGAGCGCCGTGATCGCGCGGGTGGAGCATCGGGTGAATTTTTACGATACGGATGCAATGGAAGTGGTGCATCACGCGAATTATATCCGCTGGTTTGAGATCGGGCGGGTAGAATTTCTGCGCCGAGCGGGGATTACCCTCGGGGAACTCATGGCGGATGGGTATGTGTTTCCCATCACCGAGGTCAGCGCGAAGTTTTTGACGGCGGGGCATTTTGACGATGTGTTGGTCATCGAGACGACGCCTACGGCGCTCACGAAGGCGAAGATGGCCTTCGATTACCGCGTTCTTCGTCCGTCAGACGGCGCGGTGCTGGTCACGGGACACACGCAGAACGTGTTCACGAGCCGGGAGACGGGGCGCATCGTGCGCCTTCCCGGGAAGTATCACGAGAAATTGACGCGGGCGCTGGCGCAATAGGGGGATTTTCGGTTGATGGAAGCGGTTGGCTTGGCGGTGCTGGGCGTCGTCCTTTTGGCGGTGCTGGCGCTGAAGATTTTTTTTGTCTGGGGCAATACGAATTTGGTGGCGCGCGTAGAGAAGCGCACGCTTTTTTCTGTGACGGAAGAGGCGGCGGATCGGGTGACGCTGGCCGCGACGTTTCCCTTTGAGAACAGCGGCGCCCAGTGCGCGACCATCGTGGACTGCGTGGCGCGTCCCCAGCTTCCCTACGAGCAGTACGACGGGGTTGAGGTGTGGGGGAAGATGGAGCGGGTCGATACGCCGCGCGAGGACGATTATTTCGAGGCGACGTTGGTGGATAGCCAAGAGGTAGTGCCGGTGCGGATCGTCGTCCGCCTGACGGCGCGTCACGGCATGGACATCAAAGCGGCGCTGGCGCGCATGGTGGATCTTCCCATCGACATCATCTACACCCAGTTGGGGCGTCGCCCGTGGGTGCTGCGCAAGGTGCGGACGGTGCTGACGGCGGAGGAGATCGCGGCGGCGGTGGGCGTAGAATTGACGGACGACTAAGGAGCGGGGACATTGGCAGAATTATCACTGATACCGGTGCCGACGCGCATCCTGACACATAAGGATGATATTGTTGACGCCATTGAAACGTATACGAAAGGGAAGGTGGGCGCTGACGACGTGATCTCCGTGGCGGAGAGCGTGGTAGCGGTGACGCAGGGGAACATCGTCCGGCCGGAGGAGCTGACGTATTCTTGGGCGGCGAAGTTTTTTTGCCGCGCCTTCAAGGACGAGGGCAGCTTGGCGGCGCCCCACGGACTTCAGGTGCTGATGAACCAAGAGGGGACGTGGCGCGTCATCGCGTCGTTGGCGATCGGCTTCATCGCCCGGCTGTTCGGGCAGGCGGGGGTCTTCTACCGGCTGGCGGGGGCGCAGGCGCGGCTCATCGACGATGTGACCGGCACCATGCCGCCCTACGATAAGCATATCGTCTTGGGGCCGAAGGAGCCGGAGCGCGTGGTGGCACGGATCAAGGAGCGATTGGGCTGCTTCGGCGCGGCGATCTTGGACGCGAATGACCGGAAGATCGCCTTCGTGGTGGCCGGTACGCCGGGCTTGGATGCGGGCAAGGTGTCGCAGGCGCTCATCGACAATCCCTTCGGCAACGGGTCGGAAAAGACCCCCATCGTCATCTTGAAAAATTTTCGGCAGTATCAAAACGCATAGGCGGCATGAAGCGGCGGGGCGGCGGATGCCGCGCTTTCGCAAGGCGGGCGACGCGGCGTGCGGCGCAATAGGCAAGGAGCGTGAGCGGTCAACGGACAGTGGAACTTCATTGTGCGTGGATCGCTTTTTTGTTGGTCGCGTGTGGCGGGTAAGCGTGCGGCGGAAAACCGCCGCGATAGGAAAAGGGGATGAAGGGTTGAAGCGAAAGGATGGACGTGCTGCGGATGAACTGCGGCGCGTGAAGATTACGAAATATTTTCAGCGGTATCCGGCGGGATCGGTACTCATCGAGATGGGACACACGAAGGTGATCTGCGCCGCTTCCATCGAGGAGCGGGTGCCGGTGTTTCAGCGCGGGACGGGCATCGGCTGGCTGCGGGCGGAGTACGCGCTGCTCCCGTCGGCCACCTCGGAGAGGACGGCGCGCGAGGCGGCGCGCGGGCGGCAGACGGGGCGCACGCAGGAGATCCAGCGCCTCATCGGGCGTTCGCTGCGGTCGGTGCTGGACTTAAAGGCGCTGGGCGAGCGCTCCGTGATCCTTGACTGCGACGTCATCCAGGCGGACGGCGGCACGCGGACGGCGGCGGTGACGGGCAGCTTTGTGGCGATGGTGCTGGCCTTGGATGGGATCATCCCCCATGATCAGACGTTTCCTGTGAAGGATTTTTTGGCGGCGGTGAGCGTGGGCGTGAGCGCCGACGGCACGCCGATCTTAGACCTTTGCTACGAGGAGGACAGCACGGCCATCGCCGACATGAACGTGGCGATGACGGGGAGCGGGGACTTCGTGGAGATACAGGGGACGGGGGAGGGTCGTCCCTTTTCAAGAGCGGAGCGCGATGCCCTCCTCGCCTTGGCGGAGGACGGCATTGACCGGCTCATTGCCTACGAAAAGGACGTGTTGGGACAGGCGCTGGACTTTCGGATCGGCGCGGTGAAGGGGAAGGAGAAGCGGCGATGAAGACCATCGTGGTGGCGACGAAAAATGCGGGGAAACTGCGGGAAATGATGGACGCGTTTCGGGATTTGCCGGTGACGCTTCTCCCCCTCGCGCAGTTTGGCGATCTGCCGGACGCAGTGGAGGACGGGGCGACCTTCGCCGAGAATGCGGCCATCAAGGCGCGGTTCTACATGAAGGCGACGGGGGTCGCGTGCCTCGCCGACGATTCGGGGCTGGAAGTGGACGCGCTCTCTGGCGCACCCGGCGTCTACTCCGCTCGGTTCGCGGGGGTGCACGGGGACGACGCGGCGAATAATGCGAAATTAGTCGCGGAGCTTACCCGCGTGGGGCGCGAGACTTCTCCCGCGGCGTATCGCTGCGCGCTGGCGCTCGCCGATACGGACGGGCATCTCTTGACGGCGACGGGGGCCTGCTTTGGGACGGTGCGTCTGACCGCGCGGGGGACGGGCGGCTTTGGCTACGATCCCTATTTTTATTTTTCCGACGATAAGACCATGGCGGAGCTGACGCCCCGCGAAAAGGACGCCGTCAGTCACCGGGGGGCGGCACTGCGGGAGATGGCGCAGGCGCTGCGGCGCTATCTTTTGCCATAAATAGGATAAAAGTTCTAAATTCCTTTGAAAATTGAATATTCCCTTCTTTACAGGCAGGAATTTCTCTTGGAATAGCCAATAGAATATGTAAGGTTTATTTTATTGTTTTTAAGGTATAAGCAAAGGAGGTTTTTCAGAGTGCGTACCATTCAAACGGAAGAGATCACGGAGGTCGTGGCAGAGCTATGTAAGGAGGCGGCCTACTACCTGCCCGAGGACGTTTACGAGGCGCTGAAGAAGGGGCGGGCGACGGAGCAGTCCCCGGTGGGCTGCGACGTCTTGGATCAGATCATCGAGAACGCGGAGATCGCGAAGGCGGAGGATCGCCCGTACTGTCAAGACACGGGGCTGGCCATCGTGTTCGTGGAAGTCGGGCAGGAGGTTCACATCGAGGGCGGACTCTTAGACGACGCCATCAACGCCGGGGTGGCCAAGGGCTACACGGAAGGGTATCTGCGAAAATCCGTGGTGAGAGAGCCGCTCTTTAACCGCGTCAACACGAAGGACAATACGCCGGCGGCCATCTATACCCAGCTTGTCGCCGGGGATAAGATCCACATCACCATCGCACCCAAGGGATTTGGCAGCGAGAATAAGTCGGGGCTGGAGATGCTCGTCCCGGCGGACGGCGTGGAAGGCGTCAAGGCGGCGGTCATGCGGATCATCAAGCACGCTGACTGCAACCCATGTCCCCCCATGGTCGTCGGCATCGGCGTCGGCGGCACGATGGACAAGGCGGCCTACATGTCGAAGAAGGCGCTCCTCCATCGCTGCGACGAGCATAACCCCGATTCCAATTACGCGAAATTGGAAGCGGAGCTCATTGACATGATCAATCAGACGGGCATCGGCCCGCAGCTCGGCGGCACCACGACAGCCTTGGCCGTGCACATCGAGTGGGGCGCGACCCACATCGCCGGGCTGCCGGTCGCCGTTACCATCTGCTGCCACGCATGTCGCCATGCGTCGCGGACGATCTGAGAGGGGGAAGAGAGTATGGCAGAAAAAATTCGCATTCAGACGCCGCTGACGGAGGAACAGTCCAGAAAGCTCAAGGCGGGGGACAGCGTCCTCATCACGGGAATCATTTACAGCGCCCGTGACGCCGCCCACAAGGTCATGACCGAGGCCTTGGCGCGGGGAGAAAAGCTCCCCATCGACTGGCACGATCAGATCGTCTACTATCTGGGGCCGACCCCGGCGAAGCCCGGCGACCCCATCGGCTCGGCGGGGCCGACGACCTCGGGGCGCATGGACGCCTACACGCCCACGATGCTGGATCAGGGCATCAAGGGAATGATCGGCAAGGGCTCCCGAAAGCCAGAGGTCGTCGAGTCCATGAAGAAGAACGGCGTCACCTACTTTGCCGCCGTGGGCGGTGCGGCAGCGCTCATCGCCAAGTCCATCAAGAAGTACGAGGTCATCGCCTACCCCGAGCTTGGGCCGGAGGCCTTGGCCGCCCTCACGGTGGAAGATTTCCCCGCCATCGTCGTCATCGACGCCGAGGGCAACAACTTTTACGAAATCGGGCAGAAACCTTACCGTAAAATATAGCTGAATGGTCTTTCAGGCGCTCCGGCGTCCCCGCTTTCGGCGTGGACGCCCCGGCGCTTTCGGCAGCAAATCTTTAGGAGGTTTAGCATGTATAACGTGACATTTTATCTGCGCCGGTTCCATTCCCTCTGCGGCCTGGTCTGTCTCGGCGGGTTCCTCTTGGAACATATCCTGACGAACGCCCGCGTCCTCATCAGTCCGGCGTCCTTTAACGCGGCGGTGGATCTCTTGGCGTCCATTCCTTGGTTCATCATGCTCCCGCTGGAACTGGGGCTGGTGGCGACGCCCTTCTTGTTCCACGCGATCTACGGCGCGTACATCGGCTGGCAGGCGAAGAACAATCCCCAAAACTATCCTTACATCAACAACATTCAATTTTGGCTTCAACGGATCACGGCGTGGTATCTCCTCGTCTTTCTCGTATGGCACGTCTTTTACCTTCGGATCATGGTGAAGGGCGGCGGCACACCTATCTCCTATCAGCTTTTGGAGAGCTATTTCAGCAGCCCGGTCGTCTGGGCGCTGTACCTCTTGGGCATGTGGGCGGCGATCTTCCACTTCACGAACGGCATTACGACCTTCACGATGACATGGGGCATCGCCAAGGGGCCGCGCATCCAGAAGGTGATCAACGCGCTCAGCATGGCGCTGTGCGCGTTCCTCTGCCTCGTTTCGCTGGCGTTTATGGCCGTCTATCTCATCTGACTGGAAAAAGGAGAGGACTTCATTGGCTAAAGTCAAAAAACATCGCATTCTCATCGTGGGCGGCGGGATCTCCGGCCTGATGGCGGCGCTGAAGGTCTGCGAGGCGGGCAGCGAGGCGTGGATTTTCTCCTACTGTCCCTATAAGCGCTCCCATTCCCTCTGCGCACAGGGCGGCATCAACGCCTGCATGGACACGAAGGGAGAGCATGATTCCACCTACGAACATTTCGACGACACCGTGTACGGCGGGGATTTCTTAGCCGATCAGGTGGCCGTCAAGGGCATGTGCGAAGCGGCGCCGGAGATCATAGAGATGTTCGACCGCATGGGGGTACCCTTCACGCGTACGGCGGAGGGCGTTCTCGATCTTAGAAACTTCGGCGGGCAGAAGAACAAGCGTACCGTCTTTTCCGGCTCCACCACAGGCCAGCAGCTCCTCTACGCGCTCGATGAGCAGGTGCGCAAGTGGGAAACGAAGGGTATGGTGAAGAACTTCGTCTTCTGGGAGTTTCTCAAGATCATCCGCAATCAGGAAGGCGTCTGCCGCGGCATGGTGGCGCAGAACATGAACTCCATGGAGATCAAAGCGTTCGCCGGCGATGCCGTCATCTTGGCGACCGGGGGGCCTGGACAAGTCTTTGGGCTTTGCACCGCGTCCACCATCTGCAACGGATCGGCCATCTCCGCCGTTTACCAGCAGGGGGCGCACATCGCCAACCCGGAATTCATCCAGATTCACCCGACGGCCATTCCCGGCACCGACAAGAACCGGCTCATGTCCGAGGCTTGCCGGGGCGAAGGCGGGCGCATCTGGGTCTACAAGGACGGCAAACCGTGGTACTTCTTGGAGGAGATGTATCCCGCCTACGGGAACCTCGTCCCGCGCGACGTGGCGTCCCGCGCCATCTATGATGTCTGCGTGAACCAGCACTTGGGCGTGGACGGCGAGAACAAGGTCTATCTCGACCTCTCCCACATCCCCGCCGACTATTTAGAGCATAAATTGGGCGGCATCTTGGAAATGTATTCCGAATTTATGGGGCAGGATCCCCGCAAGGTGCCGATGATGATCTATCCCTCCGTCCATTACTCCATGGGGGGGCTTTGGGTCGATCGCCTACACCACACGAATATCCCCGGCCTCATGGCCTCCGGCGAGTGCGATTACCAGTACCACGGGGCGAACCGCTTGGGGGCGAATTCCCTCCTCTCCGCCGCCTACTCCGGCACCGTGGTAGGGCCTGAGTGCATCAAGTGGGCGAACGAGGGCGAGCGCGGCTCCGAGCTTTCCGAGGCGGAACTTGAAGCGGCGCGGCTCGAATGTGTCAACGAGTATGAGAACATCCTCAAGATGGACGGGGCGGAGAACGCCCACGAGCTTCATCAGGAGCTTGGCCGCCTGATGAATAAGTACGTCACCATCGAGCGCATCAACAAGGATCTCGACTACTGTTTCGACGAAGTGAAAAAGATCTTGGCGCGCTGGAACAACATCGGCCTCACCGATCACGGCCATTGGGCGAATCAGGAAGCCATGTTCACGAGGCAGCTTCGGAACATGATCCTCTACGCCCTCATCGTCACCCGCGCCGCCCGTCTGCGCGATGAAAGCCGGGGTGCGCACTTCAAGCGGGAGTTCCCCAATCGGGACGATGAGCGGTTCATGAAGATCACCATCGCGGACTACGATCCAAAGACCGAGGAACCCGTCATCACCTATGAGGATTTCGATCATTCGCTCATCAAGCCGCGGGCGCGCAACTATGCCGTCGCGAAGAAAGAGTGAGGGAGGCTACTGGAATGGCAGAACAAAAACCGAAATACGTTACCTTTGTCATCGAGCGTCAGGACGGCCCGGAGGAAAAGCCGTACACCCAAGAGTTCGACGTTCCCTACAATCCGTCCCTCAATGTGGTGGCGGCGCTCATGGAGATTCAGAAGAATCCCGTCACCCGGGACGGCAAGCGCGTTCCCCCCGTGGTCTGGGAATGCAACTGTTTGGAAAAGGTTTGCGGCGCCTGCATGATGGTCATCAACGGCAAGGCGCAGCAAGCCTGCTGCGCCTTGGTGGACAACTTCAAATGGCCGATCCATTTAGCGCCGGCGCGATCCTTCCCCGTCATCCGCGATCTCCTCATCGACCGCTCCATCATGTTTGAAAACCTCAAGAAAATTCAGGGGTGGATCAATGTGGACGGCTCATGGAAGGTGCATGAAGCGCCCCGGCAGAACCCCCACACGGCGGAAACGGCGTATGAGATTTCCCGCTGTATGACGTGCGGCTGCTGCCTTGAAGCCTGTCCGAACTTCGGCCCGCAGTCCGACTTCTTAGGCCCTGCGCCGGTGGTGCAGGCGTATCTCTTCAATCTCAATCCCTTGGGTGAATACGATAAACCCGCTCGACTCAGCGCCCTCATGGAAAAGGGCGGCATCACGAGCTGCGGCAACAGCCAAAACTGCGTACAGGCCTGTCCCAAGGACATCAAGCTGACGACCTATCTGGCGCAGCTCAATCGCGATGTCAACGTGCAGGCGCTCAAAAATATCTTCAATCACTAAGCCATGGACAGGAAGGGCGGGATCCTCTCCCCTGCGGCAGACAGATGGTCAGTTCCGCCCTGACGGGCGTGGCCGTTTGTCTGCTTTTCTTTCGGCGGGCAGACTGCGTTTGCCACAGCGAAACGCGCGGAGAGAGGGGGTATGGACGCCGTGGGAGATTTTGCCTATCTTGCGCAAGGACAAGGCGTTCTCTCCCCCCGCGAACCATAAGGAAAATTATATGGGTTGCGGCAGTTTTTTAGCAGGATTTTTCGGGCGGATGTCTAATTGAACCCATACAGGGTATATTCCTTTTTTGGTAAAATTTTGTCATGGGAGGAAAGTGCGGGATAGGGCTTGTCACAGGGTTCTGTCATAGGAGGAAAAGGGGGTTTTTGTGTGGAGCAACGGGAAAGCATGTGGGAGGCGTATCGCCGCCGGGGTCTGAGCCGCCGGAGTTTTCTGAAGGGCTGCGTGGCGCTCACGTCGCTGATGGGACTCAGTACGGATATGGTGTCAAAAGTGGTGGAGGCGGCGGAGACGAAGCCTTTGCCGGTGGTGATCTGGCTGCACGGTCACGAATGTACGGGGTGCGATGAGTCCTTCATCCGCTCGGCGGCGCCGCTCGCGTCGGATTTGGTGCTGACGAACATCGCCTTGGAGTACGACCATCTCCTTTCGGCGGCTTGCGGAGAGCCGTTTGAACATCACTTGGAGGAAACGGTCAAAAAGTATTGGGGGCAGTACATCTTGGCCGTGGAGGGCGCTGTGTCCACCTCGGACAATGGGATCTACTGCATGACGGGCGGAAAGCCCTTTGTGGAGACGTTGCAGCATGTGGCGCGGGGGGCGGCGGCGATCATCGCTTACGGAAGCTGCGCCGTCTCCGGGGGGATTCAGGCGGCGAAGCCGAATCCCACGGGCTCGGGCGGCATCGCCCATTACGTCGGCGCGAAGCAGGTCATCGAGGTGCCGGGATGTCCTCCGATTCCCGAGGTCATGACGGGCGTCGTCATGCACATCGCCCTCTTCGGGAAGCTGCCGACGCTCGATGCGGAGAACCGGCCGCGCCAGTTCTACGGCAATCGGATTCACGACACCTGCTATCGGCGGCCCTTCTTCGATGCGAACATGTTCGCCGACCGCTACGACGACGCGGGGGCGAAGGCGGGCTGGTGCCTTTACAAATTGGGCTGCCGCGGGCCTGAGACGTACAACTCCTGCGGCAATCTGCGCTGGTATCAGGGCATGTCGTACCCCATCCAGTCGGGAGCGGCGTGTATCGGGTGCAGCAACGCGAATTTCTGGGACGAGGGGGCGTCGTTCTCCGATCGGCTGCCCCAGTACGCGCCTTTGGTAGATGTCGATACCCTCGGGGCGGCGGCGGCCATCGGCACGACGGCGGCCGTGGCGATACACGGCGCATTGAGCGTCGTGCAGCGGCATAAGCGCGATCAGGAAGAAGCGGCGGAGAAAGGGCAGGTGGAGCATAAATGAAGCATGTAGTCGTAGACCCGGTAACGAGAATCGAAGGCCACCTGCGCGTTGAGGTACAGGTGGACGAAGCCACGGGGAAGGTACAGGACGCGGTTTCCTGCGGCACGGCGTGGCGCGGCTTGGAGCTGGTCATGAATGACCGTGACCCGAGGGACGCATGGGCGTATATCCAGCGCATCTGCGGCGTCTGCACCACGGCGCACGCCTTGGGGTCGCTGCGGGCGGTGGAGGACGCGCTGGGGATCAAGATCCCGAAGAATGCGAACTACATCCGAAACCTCATGGCGGCTTCCCTGACGGTGCAGGATCACGTCATCCACTTCTACCATCTCCACGCGCTGGACTGGGTTAGCCCGGTGGAGGCGCTGAAGGCGAACCCGGAAGCGACAGCGACCATTCAGAATCAAGTACTGAGTACGTATCAGCTGCCCTTCCACGGCCCGGCGGCCTTGGAAACGGAAGCCTTCGCGAAGGAAATGCCACGGGCGACCCCCGCCTACTATAAAGGGGTGCAGGATCGCGTCAAGAAGATCGTGGAGAGCGGGCAGCTCGGGATCTTCTCTGCCCAGTGGTGGGATCATCCCGATTATCAGATCCTGCCGCCGGAGGTTCACCTCATGGCGGTGGCGCACTACATTGAAATGCTCGATAAGCAGCGGGAACTCGTGATTCCCCATGTGATCTTCGGCGGGAAGAATCCGCACCCGCACTATGTCGTGGGCGGTATGCCATGTTCCATCTCCCTAAACGACGGCAATTCCCCCATCAATACGGCACGTCTCGCCATCGTGGATCGGGCGATCAATCTGACCCGCACCCTCGTCAATACCTACTATCTGCCGGATCTTTTGGCCATCGGCGCCATGTACGTCCAGCGGGGCTACACGGACGGCGGCGGGCTCGCCAAGACGCGGGTCTTGGGCTTCGGCGCGTATCCCGTGGAAACCTTCTCGGGGACGACGAACGGCGATTTCTTCAAGTCGCTCTTGGTGCGCTGCAACGGCGTGGTGGAAGATTTCGCTGCCGGGGCGACGAAAGCGCGGTTTACGGAGGTCAAGGCGGAGGATCTCTCCCATCCCGAAGTCTTCGGCGAAAGTGTCGGCCACGCCTGGTACGAGTATCCGTCGGCCATGGGCGACGCGAAAGCGCTCCATCCGTGGGACGGCATCACACAGGCGAAGTACACAGGCCCCAAGATGGGCTCGGCGACGGACTGGAAAGAACTCAACGAACAGGGGAAATATTCGTGGCTCAAGACGCCGCTCTGGCGCGGCAAAACCTGCGAGGTCGGGCCCTTGGCGCGCTACATCATCATCTACACGAAGGCGAAGCAGAACCTTTTGCCCGACATGACGTGGGCGGAGAAGATGATGGTGGATCAGGTGGAGGCCGTTTCCAAGGTCTTAAATTTGGCGCCGGAGGTCTGGCTGCCCACCATGGTGGGACGCACGGCGGCGCGGGCGCTCGATGCGCAGCTTTCGGCGGAGATGGCGCGGTTCTTCTTTGACAAGTTGGTGGCGAATATCAACGCGGGCGATACGCAGGTCGCCAATACGGAGAAGTGGGAACCGTCGAGCTGGCCGAAGAAGACGCGGGGCGTCGGCCTCTACGAAGCGCCGCGCGGGGCGCTCAGCCACTGGGTGAACATCGAGAAGGGGCGCGTGACGAACTATCAGTGCGTCGTGCCGACGACTTGGAACGCCTGTCCGCGGGACGATAAGGCGGGACACGGCGCCTATGAATTGGCGATGATGGATACGAAGGTGAAGGTGGCGGATAAGCCGATTGAGATCGTGAAGGTCATTCGCTCCTTTGACCCGTGCATGGCCTGCTCCACGCATCTCTTCAACGCCAAGGGCGAAAGGCTGCGGGTGGTCACGACCGACCCGTACGCGGGCGCCCACGTCGATGCCTGAGGAGGTGGCGACATGAATACAGTACAGACGGTACAGCGGAAGATCTTCTATCTCTTCAGCCCCTTTTTGCGGATCTTCCACTGGGTGATGGTGGACTCCATCATCGTCCTTTTCCTGACGGGTATCCTCATCGGCAAGCCCTTGGGGATCATGTCCTTGGAGCCGACGCAGACGATCTTTTTGATGGACCTTGTCCGCAAGCTGCATTTCTTGGCGGCCTTCATTTTCTGTGCGGCCATCATCCTTCGCGTCTACGGCTTCATCATCAACCGGGGGGATCGTCTCTTTCCCCGGGTGTGGGAAGGTCATTTCTACGAGGAAACCATCGATGTGGCGCTCCACTACATGCTGCTCAAGAAATCCCATAAGTCGTATCTCAGAAACCCTTTGGCGCGCATGTCTTACGCGTTCCTCTACGTCTTGGTGCTCATCGAGATCCTGACGGGCTTCGCCATGTACAATATGACGGAACCCATGAGCATCGGCGGGCAGATGTTCAGCTGGGTCAACGTGGTGTTGGGCGGCGAATTTCGCACCCATCTCGTCCATCACTATGTCGCGTGGGGGATCATCCTCTTCGCCACGGGGCATCTCTACATGGTGACGCGGGCGGAGTTCATGGAAGGCGAGAGCGAGGTCTCCAGCATGTTCTCGGGCAGCAAAGTCTTGGCGCATGACCCGGTGGACGCGAGCGAAGTGGAGCCGTTGCCTCGGAAATAAGGAAGCGCTGATAAAATGAAGGGCTTCTGATTGACGCGGCATGGTGTATAAAGCGTTCATAAACAGGAGGAAAAGCGCATGTGCAAAGAATGTGGCTGCGGCCAGACGAACGGCAACACCCGTCTGCAATTTATCACGACGGGCTATACGGCGGAAAATGCGGCGGCGGTGGAAAAGGAGCTTCTGGGCATGGCGGGCGTGATGTACGTCCACATCCACACCCATGACGGCGAGACCACCATCGACTATGCCCCGGCGAAAACGAAGCTGACGGAGATCACAGAGGTGTTTGATCGGCACGGCCTTAACGCCGCGCTGTAAGGGCGGACTGCCGCACCGACCCGTTGGGACGTCCCATGGGGCGGGCGGCAGTTTCTTTTTTCGGAGGGCATCATGCATGAAATGGCCATTGCCGAGGGCATTTTAGACATTGCGCTGACGTACGCCCGGGACAACGACGCGGAGCGGATCACGAAGGTAGGGCTTCTCGTGGGCGAAATGGCGGGGGTGGAGGTTTCATCCCTCGCCTTTTGCTGGGAGGCGCTCGCTAAGGGAACGGCGGCGGAGGGGGCGGAACTTTCCGTGGAGCGGCGATCGGTGACGGCGCGCTGTCTCGACTGTGGCCGAGAAGGCGCGGTGGCGCGGTACAATTTTATCTGCCCGGACTGCGGCGGGGTGTTGACGTTACTTTCCGGCCGCGAGCTTCGGGTGGCATATTTGGAGATGGATGAACGTGGAAGTACAGGTCATGCAGGACATCTTAGGGGAGAACGACAAAATCGCGGCGGCGGTGCATGAACGGCTGGCCTCGCAGCGGGTCTTTGTGCTGAACCTTTTGGGATCGCCGGGATCGGGGAAGACGACGCTCTTAGAAAAGACCATGGCGGCGCTCAAGGACGAGATGAAGATGGCGGTTATCGAGGGGGATCTTTTCACCTCGAAGGACGCCGACCGCATCGCCCGCCACGGCGTGCCGGTCATTCAGATCAATACGAGCGGCGGCTGTCATCTTGACGCGCCCATGGTGGAGAAGGCGCTGGCCGATCTCCCGACCGAGGGGCTGGATCTCCTCGTCATCGAGAACGTGGGCAATCTCGTCTGTCCGGCGGAATTTGCGCTTGGGGAGGACGCCAAGGCGGTGGTGCTTTCCGTGACGGAGGGGAACGATAAGCCGATGAAGTACCCCTTGATCTTTAAAGAGTCGGCGCTGACGATCCTCAACAAGATCGACCTCGTCCCCTACACGGATTTCGACGTGGCGGCGGCGAAAAACGACATCGGCACCATTCATCCCGGGGCTTCTGTATTGCCCCTCTCCGCCCGCACCGGGGAGGGCATGGCGGCGTGGCTTGACTGGCTGCGGGCGAGGGTGCGCGAAAGGCGGGAGGCGGCGCGATGAGGGACACCTTAGAAGAGGCGACGGAGATCACGGTGCTGGGCATCGGGAACATCGTCCTTCGGGATGAAGGCTTCGGGGTGCGGGTGGCGGAATATCTGACGGCGCACTATACGTTCCCCGCGCAGGTGCAGGTCTTGGACGGCGGCACGCTGGGGATGGAGCTTCTGCGCTTTGTCGCCGATACGAAGCGGCTGCTCCTCTTGGACGCCGTGCGGGGCGAGAAAGCGCCGGGGGAAACGTACCGATTGGCCGGGGCGGAAGTCGCGGTGCATTTCCAAGATAAATTGTCGGCGCACGAGATCGGCATACAGGACATTTTGACGCTTCTCACGTTGACGGGAAAGCCCGTGCCGGAGGTGGTCGTCTTGGGCGCGGAGCCGGTGGACATGTCGGCGGGGATGGAACTTTCGCCGGCGCTTTCCGCCTTGGTGCCGGAGATGGCGCGGCGGGCGGTGGAGGAATTGACCCTCTGGGGCGTGGCGGCGCAGAAGAAATCGTAGGAGGCGCGGACATGTGTTTAGCGGTATCGGCGAAGATCGTCGAGATAGAGGGCGCGCTGGCGACGGTGGAGATTCGCGGCGTGCGGCGCTCCGCCAGTTTAATGCTCCTGCCGGAGGCGAAGGTGGGGGACTATGTGCTGGTTCATGCGGGCTTTGCCATGCAGGTGGTCAGCGAGGCGGAGGTCGAGGAGCGCGAAGCCCTCTTCGCTGAGATGAACGGCGCGCCCCGCACCGTGACCGAGGTGGGGCGCTGACATGGCGGCGCGGGAATGCAGCGGTGACGACCGCGCTTTGGCGCACCGGCTCACGGCGGAAATCGCCCGCCTGATAAAAAAATGCGGGCGGCCGGTGCGCTTGATGGAGGTCTGCGGCACCCATACGGTGGCGATTTTTCGCGCCGGGCTGCGGCAGATCCTGCCGGCGGAGGTGGCGCTTATCTCCGGCCCCGGCTGCCCGGTGTGCGTGACGCCGGACAGCTACATCGATGCGGCACTCTGCTACGGGGCGATGCCGGACGTCATTTTGACGACCTTCGGGGATATGCTGAAAGTCCCCGGCAGCACGGGGAGCCTGAGCGAGGCGGCGGCGCGGGGGGCGGACGTCCGGGTGGTCTATTCGCCCTTGGACAGCCTCTTGGTTGCGGCGGAAAATCCCGAGAAAACCGTGATTTTCTTGGCGGTGGGCTTTGAGACGACCGCGCCCGCCATCGCTGCGACCGTCGTGGCGGCGAAGGAACGGGGGCTGAAAAATTTCTTTCTCCTCTCCGCCCCGAAACTCGTTCCCCCCGCCATGAAGCTCCTCTTGGACGATCCGGCGACGAAAGTGGACGGCTTTCTCCTTCCCGGGCATGTGGCGGTGGTCACGGGGACGGAGGCATTTTCGTTTTTGTCGACAGACTACGGGCGGCCGGGGGTGGTGGCGGGCTTTTTGCCGCTGGAACTTTTGCGGGCGATCTATCGCCTCGTCAAGATGACGGTGGCGGGGACGCCGCGCATCGAAAACGCCTATGGCCGCGTGGTGCGCCCCGAGGGCAATCCGGCGGCGCGGCGCGTCATGGACGCGGTGTATGAAGCGGCGGACGCGGACTGGCGGGGATTGGGACGCATTCCATTATCGGGGCTGCGGCTGCGGGATGGTTGGCGCTCGTTTGACATCATGGCGGTGCGACCGGTTCGCACGGCGTCGGCAGCGAAGGCGACCGCCTGCCGCTGCGGCGAGGTGCTGAAAGGGCAGGCGACGCCTCGGGACTGCCGCCTTTTCGGCACCGCCTGTGTCCCGGAACACGCCGCCGGCCCCTGCATGGTGTCGGTGGAAGGCGTGTGCGCCGCGTGGTACAAATATGGCAGAGGAGCGTTCCAATATGGTGGATGAAACGATACAAATGGCGCACGGCGCGGGGGGACAGATGGGGCATAGCCTCATGGAGGAATACATCCTGCCCGCGCTGGGCAATCCCATCCTAAGCGGCCTTCACGACGGCGCTGTCCTGCCGACAACGGGCGCGGTCGCCTTTACCACCGACTCCTTCGTGGTGCAGCCGCTCTTCTTTCCCGGGGGGAGCATCGGGCGGCTTGCCGTCTGCGGCACGGTGAACGATTTGGCCATGACCGGCGCGGCGGCGCGGTACTTGTCGCTGGCGCTCATCTTGGAGGAAGGTTTCCCCTTGGCGGACTTGCGCCGGGTTTTGGCGGACGTGCGGCAGGCGGCAGACGAAGCCGGCGTCATCGTGGTGACCGGGGACACGAAGGTGGTGGGGCGCGGCGCGGGGGACGGCATCTACATCAATACCGCCGGTGTGGGCGAGATGCGCCCCGGTGTTTCCATTTCGCCTAAGAACGTGAAGCCGGACATGGACGTCATCGTCTCCGGCTTCTTGGGCGATCACGCGGCGACGGTCATGGCGGCGCGTCACGGCATCGACTTGCCGCCGGGGGTAACGAGCGACGCCGCGCCCCTCTCCGATCTCGTGGGCGCGTTGCTGCGGGCGGCACCCCACGTCGCTGTCCTTCGCGATCCCACCCGGGGCGGCGCGGCGGCGACGCTGAACGAATTGGCCGCCCAAGCCGGGGTCGGGATCCTCTTGGACGAGGAAGCCATTCCCGTGCGCGACGAAGTGGCCGGCGTCTGCGAGCTTTTGGGGTTTGATCCCCTCAATTTGGCGAACGAAGGAAAATGTATCGCCATCGTACCGGCGGCGGAGACGGAAAAAGCCGTGGCCGCCCTCCATGCGCACCCCTTGGGGCGCGACGCCGCCGTCATCGGCCGCACCACGGCCGAGGCCGCCGGTCAAGTCGGCCTAAGAACCCCCTTCGGCGGCATCCGCATCGTCGAAATGCCGCTGGGGAGCTTGGTGCCAAGGATTTGTTGAGGACGAAGAGGGGCGCTTCCCGTGGTGTGGGAAGCGCCCCTCTTCGTTTGCCGTGCGATGATGGTGTATAGCGGTGGTTGCAGGTGGATAATGACATTGTGTTGACAAAAGGAGAAGCCTTATTCTATACTACAAACAGGGGTGATGAATATGCAAACGACAAATTTGAATGTTCGGACGAACCATGAAATTAAAAAACAGGCGGAAGCCGTGTTCAATGAGCTTGGTCTTACCATGACATCCGCCATCAACCTCTTTCTTCGGGCTTCCATCCGGCAGAATGGCATGCCATTTCCTTTGACGCTGCATACGCCCAATCGCATCACGCGAGAGGCGATTGCCGAGGGACGACGGATGGCTGCCGATCCGAAAGCGAAAGGATATAGGAATATGGATGAATTGAAGGCAGCGCTTGAATCATGAAATATGAAGTTCGCTTTACCCGGCGGTTCAAAAAAGATTTGAAATTAGCCAAGAAGCAAGGAAAAGAGTTGAAGAAGCTATATGATGTGATTGAACAGTTGGCGAATGGCGAACCGTTGGCGGAAAAATATCGCGATCATGAGCTGCAGGGCGAATACGAGGGGAGCCGCGAGTGCCACATTGAGCCGGATTGGTTGCTGATCTATGAAATTCGCGGGGATGTGCTTATTCTGATGCTGTATCGTCTCGGAAGTCATGCGGATTTGTTTGGCTGAGGAAAGTAAGAGAATTTTGCGGCGAGCGGTTCCGCGCAAGAACCCCTTTACATCGCGGGGAGGGCGGCGGTGGCTTCTTTCAGCACTTGGCCGATGGGGCGTCGGATCACTAAGTGGGCGCGGGTGTCGGCGTGCGTTTCGGTCTGGTTGATGAGAACCAGATGGCGGCCTTGAAAATCATCGATCAGCCCTGCCGCCGGGTAGACGACGAGGGAGGTGCCGCCTACGATGAGGGTATCGGCGTCGCGAATGGCGCGGATGGATGTTTCCAAGACATCAGGGTTCAGTCCTTCCCCGTAGAGGACGACGCCGGGGCGCACCATGCCGCCGCAGGCTTCGCAGTGCGGGATGGGCTGTTGCTCTTCCTGCAGGACGTACGCCGTCGGATAGATTTTTCCGCAGACGGTGCATGGCCAGCGGGCAATCGAGCCGTGCAGCTCGCAGACGTTTTTCGTGCCTGCCGCTTGATGAAGGCCGTCGATGTTTTGCGTGACGACCAAGCGCACGATGCCGCGCCGCTCCAATTCGGCCAGCGCCTCGTGTCCGGCGTTTGGCCTGATGTTGTGAAAGATGCGATGTTCGCGGTAAAATTCAAAAAAGGCTTCGGGATGATGGTCCAAAAAGTTGTGCGACGCCATTTCTTCCGGGCGAAATTCCTGATGGAGCTTTCGGCTGTATATGCCGTTCGCGCTGCGAAAATCCGGCACGCCGGACTCCGTGGACATGCCGGCGCCGCCAAAAAATACTGCCCGACGGCTGTCTTTGAGTATGGCGGTGAGTTTCTCTACATCGGTCATACGCGTGGCCTCCTTTTATATCGCGATGAGGAAAGAAAACGGCTGCGTCCTTTACTTTAAGGGCGCAGCCATTTTTTTACTCGATCTTTTGTCTACCCCTTGCTATCATTCCGTGAGGATCGTGATGCGGCCTTCGCCGGTGGGGGTTTCGTAGCCTTCGCCTACGACGCCGCCCTGTTCTTGGATAAATTCGGCGATGGCGTCAAGGTCGGAGGTGTTCGCGTCGCGGAGGATGGGCGTCCCGTCGAACATGGTGATGCCGTTGCCGCCGTTTCGCATGATGTAGTTCGTGCCGCCGACGGTGTAATCTTCCGTGAGGTCGAGGGGCTCGCCGTCCACCATGACGTCCTTTACCCGGCGCTCGCCGGTGACTTCGACGAAACCGCCCTGGGCGTTGAGCTTGACGGAGGAGGGAATGCGGGCATCGATGGTGTAGGTGAGGCCGGAGACGTGCATGAAGCCGCCGTTTTCTTCCGGGTAGTTCATGGCGCCGAGTTCCAGCGCGTCTAAGAGCTGCGCCCCGGAGACACTCCGCACCACGAGGGTGTTGCTGAAGGGAAACGTCGTCGCCAAGGATTTATACGTTACCGTGCCTTTTAGGATGGGGGCACGGAAGGAGCCGCCGTTGAGGAGGGCGACGTCCGTGTGCATCGCGGCGCGTAGCGCGTCGGTGACGAAGTCCCCCAAGTTCGTTTCGCCGCAGCGTACGCGGCGGACGCCGTCGATGTCGGTCACGAAGTCGATCTCCGCCTCGCCGACCGGCTGACCGAGGATCTCGTCCACTTTCGCCAGCTCTTCCTCTACGATGGCTTTGACGGCGGGATCGGGCGGCGGCAGCTTACGGACGAGTTCCGAGGTGATCGTCCCGTCGTCGTGGATGGTGAGTTTCCCGACCGTAGCGAGCTTCGTTCCCGTCTGGGCGACGACGACATCTTCTCCGTTTTTATTCTTGTCCACGCGGGAATACTGTTCGTGGGAATGGCCGTCGATGATGGCGTTGATGCCGGTCGTGTGCGCCGCGACGGCGCCGCTCGACCAGACGGAGATGGCGCCGTTGGTGCCTAAATGCCCGACTAAGACGACGCACTGCGCGCCTTCGGCACGCGCGGCATCTACCGCTGCCTGAATGTGCGCGTAGAGGTTGGTGCCATCTTCATCTTCACAGAACGTGTAGATGAATTGACCGTCCTCGTTTTGGAAAAAGATTGGGGTGGAGGAGACAAGTGTCTCCGGGGTGGTGACGCCGACAAAGGCGATCTTTTTCCCGTCCATCGTAAAGATCTTATAGCTGGGCAGCACGGGCTTTCCCGTTCTCTTATCCAGGAAGTTGCAGCTATAATAGCCGCATGTTTGCTGCGGGGCAAGTTCCAAAAAGCGCGTCATGCCAAAATCGTATTCGTGGTTGCCGGGGATGACGAAATCATAGCCGACACTGTTCATGATGCGAATGATGGCCGCGCCCTCTGAAAGGCTGCCGAGGGGTTCTCCTTGAATCGCGTCTCCCGCGTCGACCAAGAGAACATTGGGATTTTGCTTCATGAGGTCATGTTTGTACTGGGCGACTTGGGCGATGTTGAGGTTCTGCGCCACGCCGCAGTGGACGTCGTTCGTGTGGAGAATGGTTACCTCCGCCCACGCGGTGAGCGGCAGGGCAAAGATGCCCAAGGCTGTCAGGAGACCGCCTAAGAACTTTCGGATGATACGGTTCATACATCTCTCCTCCTCGTCGATGGTTTGCTTGTCCCCTGCGCAGAGGCGAAGGGGTGTCATCCCTTGTATTGTATGATGAGGAGAGATCTTTGTCAATCTTCCATGCAAGAGAACGGCGGAGTTTGACGCCATCATAGGAAAAATTGGCAGAAAGTCCCGTGGGGCTGGAGCCAGAAATTTGCCACAGAGGAGAATTTGTGCTACAATATGAGGTCGTATTTCTTGATGGATGAGAGGAAGAAGGAAAACGTATGATCATTACCTTGGCGAGACAGTGCGGCAGCGGCGGAACGCAGGTGGGGCGGGCGCTGTCGGAGAAGTATGGATTGCCCCTTTTTGATATGCGGACGCTGAACGAGGCGGGGAAGGCGACGGGGCTTTTGGTGCGGACGCCGGAATTTTTCGCGGAGCGCCCCATGAACAGCCTTCTCTCGGCGATTTCCCTGGCGGCGGATACGCACGGGGTACGGCGGGGCGCGGAGAAGATTTTGGCGGAGCTTTTGCCGCCGGACGATTTCATCCTCGTTGGCCGCTGCGGCAACGTGGTGTACGGCGACCGGCCAAACTGTGTGCGGGTATTTCTCTGCGGCGAGTTCGCGGCGCGGGTGAAGGTGCTAAAGGAGCGCTACGGGATTTCCGAGGCGACGGCAAAGACGCGGGTGAAGGAAAACGATGAAAATCGGCTGGCATACCATAAATATTATACGGGAGAGGTCTGGGGCAAGGCGGATCAATATGATCTGACGATCAATAGCTGCCGCTTAGGGTTCGCGCGCACGGAAGAACTGATCGAGCATTATGTGGATCAGGTCGTCGGGCATTGATCGGCGCGTCGATTTTTCGGCGGCAGAGTTGAAGGAGAAGGGGTTATCGTGAACTATGTCAAGCAGTTTTCTATCATCTTGTTGTTTGCTTTCTTGGGAGAGATTTTGCGCGCAGCGTTGCCTCTCCCCGTTCCAGCCAGCATCTACGGCATTTTGTTGCTGTTTTTGGCGCTTTGGCGAAAATGGGTGAAGGCAGGGGATATTCGGGAGGCGGTGACGTTTCTGATCCAGATCATGCCGATCCTCTTCGTGCCGCCTGCCGTGGGGATCATGGAGGCGTGGGGCGTCCTGCGGCCGGATTTGGGGGCGTATCTGGTGATTACCGCCGTGTCCACGATCATGGTGATCCTCGTCACGGGGCGGTTCACCCAGTGGATTCTCCGTACCCAAATGCATCGGCTGCGCGCTAAGGCGCTTCACGAGAAGAGCGTCGGCTAAGAAAATGACAGAGAAGTAGAGATGGAAAAAGAGGCATTTGTATGAGCGAGTTTTGGAAGACTTCGATTTTTTTCGGCGTGTTTGTCACCATTGTGTTTTACGGGGCGGGCATTATCATTAAGGGAAAACTAAGATGGACGATTTTTAATCCGCTGCTGGTGGCTATCGCTTTGACCATCGCGTTTTTGGCGATCTTCGGCATCGACTACGGGACGTATCTTTCCAGCGCGAAGTACATTGGCTGGCTCCTCACCCCGGCGACGATCGCCTTGGCGCTGCCCCTCTACGAGCAGATCGGCATGATGAAGCGCAACTTCGCCGCTGTTTTGGCGGGGGTCACCGCCGGCGTGGTCACGAGCCTGACGACGATCTTAGCGCTCGCGGCGCTCTTTCATCTGCGCCATGCGTCCTATGTGACGCTATTGCCGAAGTCCATCACCACGGCCATCGGCATGGGCGTGGCGGAGGAATTGGGCGGCTATGTGGCCATCACGGCGGCGGTCATCATCGTGACGGGGATCTTGGGCAACATGCTTGCGGAGCCGCTCTGCCGCTGGGCAAAGATCGAAAACCCCATCGCCCGTGGTATTGCCATCGGCGCAGCTTCCCACGCCATCGGCACGGTGAAGGCGATGGAGATGGGCGCGGTCGAGGGCGCGATGAGTTCATTAGCCCTCATCGCCGCCGGCATCCTCACCGTATTCGCCGCCGGACTATACGCGCCCTTGCTTTAAGGAGGAGCGTCAAGGGCGATGCTCCACGCGCTCCCGGTTGGCCGGTATAGAGCGCTGCGCGTGATGAGGAAAGTGCCCCGTCCCCAAAAGGATAGCGAACATGAAAAGCCCTGCCGCGCGTGATGGCGGCAGGGCTTTTCGTGTTTTGGGAGACGCGGCTAAAAGAAAAAGTTCACTTCGGCGAAGAGGTTGCTGTACTCCTTGTCGCCGGTATCGTTGACGGATTTGCCGCGGAAATAATAGGCGTTGCCCACGATGTTTTTGGCGAACGTATAGGAGACTCCGGCTTCCCAGCCCTCGATGGTGCGGGTGTTATCGATCATCGAAAAGATGTTGTACGTCGGGGATAGCATCGCATATTGGCCGAAATGGCGGTACGTGGCCGTCATGCCGAACGATCCGGCGTCGTTTGCCCTCGCGCCCTTGTAGCTCAGCGCGAAGATGTAGGCCTGTCGGTATTTGCTCTTGAGATCGCCGCTGGTATTTTTCGCGTAGGCGACGTTCAGATTGAGCGTGGGCGTGAATTTGTAGCCGAGGCCTGCGCTCCAGATGTTGGCGCTGTCGTCCCCGTACAGGTTTTGCAGGTAACGATCATTTTTCAGGCGATGGTACCCTACGCCCCAAGTGAATTTCTGCGTCCTGTCGTTATAGAGTCCGATCCCCTGGTAACTGACGGTGTCCGATCCCCCGGCGCTCGCGCCAAAATCACGGTACGTATTTAGGTAGTAGCGGCCGGCAGCCAAGGAAAGCTTGACGTCTTTTCCAAAAGCAACATGACCGCCGGCGATTGATCCGTCCAAGACGAGACCGTGGTCGGCCTGTGTGACGTACCACAATTTGCCGAGCTGGACGACCGTATCACCGTACACGCCCTCCACGTAAGCCCGATCAAGCACCGAGGACGTCGCGTTCGCGGCGCTGTTCATGTCCGTTCGGTAGTCGATGCGCACCTTGCCCGTCCAATGTTCATTGATTTTCACCGTCGGCTCTAGGCGCAGGAGTGCTTGGTTCATGTTGGAGGAAGATTCCCCCTCATGCCGCTGCGAGCGGTAACGGTAGCGGAGCCGTCCCCGCCATGTCACGTGATCGACGCGTTTCTCCAAGCTTGCCACCCGGACGCCTAACTGACGCAGCTCGTCGGAAAATTCGGCAGAAAGCCTGTCGATGAGCGCTTGATCTGCCCCCGTCGCGCCTTTCGCCATGGCGCGAGCGACCATCTTCGCCATCTCATAACGCGTGATCTCCTGCGCACCGCGATAGGTGCCGTCGCCGTAGCCCTCGATGACGCCGTCCGTCGCCAACTGCGCCACGGCGTCATAGGCCCAGTGATCGGCGGGGACGTCGGCAAAGGGATTGGAGAGCGCGAACGCAGGGGAAGAAGCGCCTAACACCAACGACGCCGCAAAAGCGGACAATACCGTTTTTTTCATCGGAAATGAACCCTCCTAAGTGAAATGATTTTCCTCAAGAGTAGTGTAGCACAAATTCATGCGGAAGACAGCGCGATTTTAGAAATTGGCTATGCGCGAAGGGAATAGGGCATATCTTTGCGCGATGCCGGACGTGCGCTGGGTGGGGAAGGGTACGGCGCACCGTTTGGCTCATCGTTTCGGCGGATCGGCACATGTTTCCCGGATGGCCCGCGCGGTCTTCGCCGCCGCTTCCTTCAGCTCGTCCTCGGTGTGCGTCGCCATGAGGGCCGCCCGCAGGAGGGCGCTGCCCCGGGCGACGGTGGGATAGCGAATCGCCGAGAGGAAGATGCCGTCCTCGTAGAGCCGCTGCGCGACCGCCATCGCCCGCCCCTCGTCGCCGATGATGATCGGCACGATGGCCGAGGCGCTCGACGCGTCAATCCCTTCCTCTTTGAGCGCCTGACAAAAGCAGCGCGTGTTTTCTTGGAGCTGGGCGACGCGCGTCGGCTCTTCTTCTATGATGGCCAGCGCCGCCTCTGCGGTGCCTAATACGGCGGGCGCGAGGCTGGTGGAGAAGATGAAGCTCCGGGCGGCGTTGCGCAGATAGTCCATGAGGAGCTGCCTGCCGCAGACGAAGCCCCCTTCGCTTGCCAGCGCCTTGCTCATCGTCCCCATGAGAATGTCCGGTGGCTCCGCGAGGGCGAAATGTTCCACGATCCCCCGCCCCGTTTTGCCGATGACGCCCGTGGCGTGCGCCTCGTCCATCATCACCAAGAGGCCGTATTTCTTCCCCAGCGCCATGAGATCGGGGAGCGGCGCGATGTCGCCGTCCATGCTGAACACGGCGTCGCTGACGATGAAGCCGAAGGAGGGCTGCGCCGCCTTGATTTTCTCCGCCAAATCCGCCGCGTCGCCGTGCGGTAGACGACGGTGCGGGCATGGCCGAGGCGGCAGCCGTCGATGATGCTGGCGTGGTTCAGTTCGTCGCTGAAGATCACCGCTCCCAAGGACGCCAGCGCCGACAAGATGCCCACGTTGGCCATGTAGCCGGTGTTAAAGAGCAGGGCGCTCTCCGTCCCCTTGAAGCGGGCGAGTGCCTTCTCCAAATTTTCGTGTAGCGCAGATTCCCTGTGGTGAGGCGGGAGCCGCCGCTTCTCGCGCCGTATCGCGCGAGCGCGTCCTGCCCCGCCCGCAGGACGCGCGGCTCATCGACAAGTCCTAAATAGCTGTTCGACACGAGCATGAGCCGGGGGCGTCCCTCCGCGACGACGTGCGCCTTCTGTGGCGACGCGATGACGCGCAGCGTGCGGTACAGCGCTTTTTTTCGCCGCCGCTTTAGGTCGTCTTTCAGGGGCTGCCACGGATCCGGCGCAGATCGCGTGACGGGGGAAAGGGGCGCGTTTTTCACCAAGACCTTCTGTTTTCCAAATAGCGAATGGTTTCCGCCACCTCCGCCTTCGGCCCGCGGTAGAGAAAAATCCGGCCGCCGTCGGGCGAGCCGGGTGCTTTGAGCTTCGTGATGCGCCGATATCCGATGGAGAGGGCGGCCACATAGCCCGCCACATAGTCGGGATCATCGGACATGCAGATCTCCGCGAGGATATGGGGGCGCTCACCACTTTGCTGGCCAAGACGATGGCCTCTTGGAAATGGTTCTTTTCGTCGCTGGCGGCGCGCCCCGCCCCATGCGCCGCGTCCATATAGGTGGCGCGGATGCCGCGCGCGATCTGGCTCAAGGCGCTCCAGCGTGTCCGCGTCGAGGAGCATCGCCCCGCGCATGGCGTAGGTATGGCGGAACTGCGCCATGATGGCCGCCCCGTTCTCGATGCCCAATTCGGCGAGCGCTGCGATGATGGCCGCCTGCCCTTCCTCCGGCGTCGCCACTTCAAGCGTCGAGACTGGCAGCGCGTCGATGTAACGGATGTCCGTCTTTGGCGCAGCCTCGATCTTCAAGTTGATGAAATCCGCCTCGCCCTTGGCATGGTGCAGCGCCCGACCGATGAGAGCGGCGGCGTTTTCGCCCAATTCCTTCTCCGTCAAGATCTTTTCCGCCCCGGAAATATGCACGCTTTCCCCATTTTCTTCTTTGCTGGCCCGCATTTTCAGACTGTATAACAAAGCGAAGTCCCTCGCCTTCTTCAAATATAGTTCTATGATAGTCACGTTGCAGCCTGTTGTCAACCACGGTTCACTTTCGGTTGACCGTGACTACACAGCCGAAAAAGAAAGACTGATACGCTTCGGCTTTTATGATTTAGCCGAGGCATATCAGTCCGTACACGCAACCTACTGCAACCGTCGTTTAACGAACGGTACGCACGATGGTGTGAGAGGACGGCGGCCTATCACCGCCTCCTACTCGATCGCTTTCTGGTAGACTCGTACATTGAAGATATGGGGACAATGCTTGCTTGTGATTTTCCCGGCAGGGTTCTCCCATATTCATTCCGTAGGATATTCGGCGAATGGGAAATCATACCACGTCACTTATAGTATACTGCCATCATATCATGCGGTAGTAACTATCGGTCAAGGGGCTTTTATTTTTGGGGAGAGATTGCCATGCACACCATGAAGGAAGCCCCTTGACTTTCTCCGGCGCGAACGGTATATAATGGGTGCAGCAATCATGGCGGAGACGTGTGGAGGATGAGGGGGAACAGACGAGAATTTATCGGAGGGGGACTCGCGACGGTGGAACTTTTATCGGCGGGCGGCACTTGGTTCGCCCCTCGCCCGGCCTTTGGCAGATAGCCAGAAGGGGCGCGCCTAAAGCGCATCATGGCGTCGCTCCACTATCAAAACGGACAGTTCCAAAAGGCGTTCCCGGGCAGCAACGTCTACACGGCGGACGATTTTCCGCCCATCGACGTTCTCCTGCTCACGCACGATCACTGGGACCATTTGGATTACCCGAGTCTCATGGCGCTTCGCCCGAAGGTTCGGGACATCGTCTGCCCCCTTGGCGTCGGTGCGTATGTGGAGCAGTGGGGCTTTGATACGACGCGGCTCCACGAGGAGGACTGGTTCACCGAGGTGAAAATCGCGGCGAATCTTCAGGTGCATGTGCTGCCGTCGCAGCATTTTCCGGCCGCTTCTTGGCGCAAAATAAGACGCAGTGGGCGGGATTCGCCCTCCTGACGCCCAAGCGAAAGATCTTTTGCAGCGGCGACGGCGGATACGGCGGCCATTTCAAAGCGATCGGGCAGAAGTTCGGCGGCTTTGACCTCGCCATCATGGAGAACGGCCAATACAATAAGCAGTGGCACCGCATTCATCTGATGCCGGAAGAGACGGCGCAAGCCGCCGAGGACGTGGGCGCAAAAGCCGTCCTCCCCGCGCACAGCGGGAAGTTCGCGCTTGCGCGTCACGCGTGGGATGCCCCCTACCGCTCTCTTGCCGCAGCCAGCCAAACGCGCAGCTACCGCCTCCTCACCCCCGAGATCGGCGAAGCCCTCCACCTCGACGATCCCGACCGGATCTTTGCCCCGTGGTGGGAAACGATGGCCTGACGATAGCGGACGCGGGCGGGAAACGGGATCGCCCTTCCTCGCCGCCGATGGGGCGTAACAATCCGGCGGGGGAAAGCGTCAATTCTCTCGCCTTCCGCGCCGCCGATGGGGAGGAACAAAACTTGTGCCCAAGGGATCGTGCCGTGTCTATCCGCAGGAGGCGATCGGGGGGACGGCGGAGGAGCGCGCGAACCGAATTGACAAAGAGGTATTTCAAACGTACCTGAATGATGGTATAATGTCACTGTGTAATCTATGCCCCTCTCTCATCGCCGTAAGCCGCGCCCGCCGCAGTGTGGGCGGGCGGCTTGCGGCGGCAGGGGCGCCGCAAGCAACCCCCAAACAGAAAGGAGTCATCATCATGAAGCTACGGTATCTGCACGAGGAAGCCCCCCCCCGGACATTCGTCCCTAAAATCCTCGCCGCGCTCGCAGCGGGCGTTGTCACGCTCGGCGCACTGCCCGCCGCCCACGCCGACCCTACCGTCAACTCGAACGTCACGTCGGACGTGAGTCATGCGGAAGGCGTTGCGGGGAGCACGAGCGGCGCGGCGTCGACCATCACCGTCGGCACAGAGGGCGGCGGTACAGCCCCCAAGATCTTCTACAGCTCAAAGTACACGCCCATCTTCGGCACATGGAGGCAGGGAACCACCGTCGACGGTACAATCACCGTCACGGGCGACGGCACTGCGTCAAACATCTATAGCGGCAGCTTCTGTGCCGCCTTCGCCACCCACGCAAAGCTGACGAAGGGCGGCAACATCACGATCGATCGCGCGAACATCACGATCGCCGATGGTACATTCAAGCTCAACACCTCCATGGGTATGATCATCGAACGGGGCGTCATCGGTGGTTTCGCCTTCGTCAACAGCGCCTCCGGCGCAACAAAGGCAAACGCAAAGGTCACCAAGAGCGAGGTCCTGATCAAAAAAGGCGACTTCACCGCCGAGAACAATCGTATCTTCATCGCGGGCGGCATGGCGTATACGCAGGTCGCCGGCGTGCTCAATCAGGTGAATGCGAGCAGCAACAAACTGACCATCGAGGCCGGCAGTTTTTCCAATTTGGCAAGCCTCTACGGCGGTCTAGCGACAACATTTACGAATGGGAGCGTCGAGGGCACGGCATCGAACAATCACCTCAACTTCACCTCGGACAGCACCGTCCGTGACCTTGCCGGCGGGTACACGTTCGCCAGTGGTACAGTCGGCACACTCAAATTGGAGGCAAACGGGAATCACCTGACGGCAAAGGGGGCGGCATACCGCTTCTATGGCGGATATGCCATGGGACAGCAGTCCTCGCCCACGCCCGCCGGCACGTCTGCGGCGACGGCGAACGACAACGTGGTCACGATTGAGGCGGGATCCGGCACATTCAGTGACGAGAGTATGGCAGGCTACAGCGATCTCCAAGGGCCAAAACTCACCACGGTCACCACGGAGGCGAACGGGAACACGCTGAACATCAGCGGCGGCACATTCAATGGCGCGATCTTCGGCGGCAAAACCGTGGCGTCGACATCTGACGGCTCTGCCACAGCCACGGCGAAGGACAACAAGCTGAACATCAGCGGCGGCACCTATCAGAGCGACATCTATGCGGGCTATGCGCTCGACAAGGACAACAAGGGCACTGCAACGGCGAAGGACAACACGATCGTCATCGCGGGTAGCCCTGACCTGAGCGCTGCAAGACTCTACGGCGGCTATGCCGCAGGGCAGACGAGGGACGTCTCGGGCAACGCCCTCGACATCCATGAGACGAAGGGGATCTCCGTCGAATCCATCGCGGGCTTCCAAAAGATCGACTTCTGGCTGCCCGCAGGGATGACAAAGGACGATACCATGTTATCCGTCACCTCCACGGATGCGACCGACCTCAGCGCTACGGCGATCACGGCGCATCTGCACGGCGATGAGACGGAGACGCGTCTGCGCCTCCTGCACACCCAGAACGCAACGATTACGAAGAACGGGGCAACCACGCTGGCCGTCTGGAAGGGGGTCTCGGATGCGACGGTGGCGAAGATCGGCATCACGAAGGATAATAAGGAGCTCATCGTCAAGACCGATGGCTCTGACATTGATGACGACGGCGGTACCACACCGACACCAACACCGAGCGATCTCGAGCGGCAGATTTTAGACAGCCGCAAATCCATCGTCGAGACGATGGCGGGCTCCGCCGCCTTCCTCGGCACGGGGGCGAACCTCATGGCGGGCGCGGGGATGACGAGCGCCTCCGTCGAGGCGGCGACAGCCGAGGGATTCTCCCCCTTTGCCGCCATCGGCGGCGCCTCCATGCGCCATGAGACAGGCTCGCATGTCACGACGAAGGGCATGAACCTCGCCGTCGGCTTCTCGCGCGAGGTCAGGCGCGGCGACGACCGCCTCCTCTTCGGTCCCGTCGTCGAATACGGGCGCGGTAGCTACGACAGCTATGTGAACGACGCGCACGGCGACGGCACCGTCCGCTACATCGGCGCGGGCGGCTTCGTGCGGCAGGAGCGGCGTGACGGCACCTTCTGCGAGGGCAGCCTCCGCTTCGGCCGCTCCTCCATGGACTACGCCGCGAACCTCGCGGGCGGTCACACCTCCTACGACACCGACGCGAACTACATCGGTGCGCATCTGGGCTTCGGACAGAAGGTCACGGAGGAGAGCGGCAACGAGCGCGAGCTCTACGTCCGTTACTTCTACACGCGGCAGAACGGCACGGACGCGACGCTCTCCACGGGCGAGCGCTACGACTTCGACGCTGTGGACAGCCATCGCCTGCGCACGGGCGCACGCTGGACGATCCCGCAGGCGGGCGGCTCCCTCATCCTCGGCGCCTCCGCGCAGTACGAATTCGGCGGCGAGGCGAACGCCACCGTCCACGTCGGCGGCCTCTCCTACACGACGCCCGCGCCCTCGATCAAAGGCTTCTCCGGCAGCCTCGAACTCGGCTGGAAAGCGCAGATGAGCGAAAACGCCACCGCCGACCTCGCCGTCGAAGGCTGGCTCGGCAAACAGCGCGGCGTCAGCCTCCGCGCAGGCTTTGCTTGGCAGTTCTGAGGAAGGACCTCAACCGGCAGACGCCTCGATCGCCTCGCTCCGCCCGGCACTTCCCCCGAAGGGAAACACGGGCGGGCGAAGCGTTCGCAGGCCATCCGCCGGGGGATCATCCGATGCGCGGCAAAGCGCGGGGCAAGGGAACACGTGGAAAACAGGATAGCGAAGGAACAAAAAAGGAGGAGCGCTACACATCCGTTTCGTGCAGCGCCCCTCCTTTTTGCGGGCCGGATCGTTTTGCGCCGCCGGGGACAGCACAGGGAAAGCGCGTGCGGCGCGGCCATCGCAGCGATCTGTTTGGCGCTCTATTTTAAGGAGAGCGGCGTTCCCAAGGCGGTGACTGTGCCGTCGGCGGCGATGAGGAGAGCGGACGCGCCGTCGGGGAGGAGCGCGGCGCCGTCTTCGCCGAGGAGGAAGAGTGCGGTGGAGAGGAGGTCGGAGGCGAGTCCGGCGTCGGGATCCGCACTCGGCAAGCTCAGGACGGCGCCGACGACGCCGGTGTCTGCTGGCCAGCCGGTGCGTGGGTCGATCAGGTGGTGATAGCGCCGTCCCTCGGCGATGAAAAAATGTTCGTAGTCGCCGGAGGTCGAGAGCACCGCGCCCGTGAGGGAAAGGACGCCCAATCGCGCGGGTGGCGCTTGGCGCGGGTGGCGGAGGGCGATCTGCCACGGGCGGTGCGCGGGGCTTTCGCCGATGGCGCAGAGGGTGCTTTCCCCAAGGCTGATGAGGCCGTTTTCGATGTGGTGCGTGGCGAAGATGCGGCGCACTTCGTCCAAGGCCAGCCCCTTCACCGCGCCGCCGGGGTCGAGGGACATGCCCGGCGCAGCGAGCCGGGCATGTCCCTCCGGCGTGAGTTCCAACTTTCGCCAATCGACGAGGGTGCGCGCGGCTTCGATCTCGTCGCCATTGGGGACGCATTCTTCGGCGGTCGCCTTTCGCCAGAGGCGGCTCAGTGGGCCGATGGTGATGTCCCACGCGCCCGCCGTCTGCGCGGCGTATGCCTGCGCGTGCGCCAAGAGCCGGTGCGTTTCCGGGGCGATGGGGATGGGTGCGCCGCCTGCGGCGGCGTTCAGCCGGGCGATGTCACTCGTCGGGCGGTCGGCGTCAAAGAGGGCGTCGAGTGCGCGGAGCCGTGCGGCGCTCTCGTCGAGGGCGGCCGCCGCGCCCTCGCCTTCGGCGCGGAGGGTGACGACGGTGCCAAGCGCTAAGAGATGACGGACGCGCGGCGCGGCGGGGTCGTTTGCGGAGGCAGCGTCGCTCTCCGCAAGCGGGCTTTTTTGCCGCCCGTCTGCGGGAGCTGACGCGGCGGGGACATCGCTCTCTTTGTCGGCGTTTCCTGCGGGCGGCGTGTAGGGCGTGCAGCCGGATAGCGCGAGGCAAAGGACCAAGAGGGCGCAGGGGAAAATCTTCGCCTTTACGGTCAACTGTTTCACGGCGGCAAAAAAATGGGTGAAGGGAGCGGGCAATTGATTCAACTCCTTATGGGACGCGGAAAATCCCGCGAGAATGTATTGACAGGCGTTTTTCACTGTACTATAATGAGTTTGCTTCTGAGGATGGTTCTCAATTTCTTTTTTATATGATTTTTCGTTTCTCAATTATAGTGGCCGGCGGGCGAAAGCGCAACCGGCAAGGACGTAGGAGGTCTTGTTGTTGAACGTCATGGAGGCTTTTCACCGGGGCGGGCCGGTGATGTATCTGCTTTTGCTCTGTTCCCTCAGCGTGGCGGCCATCGCCATCGACCGCTTCCTCTTTTATCGGCGGGCGGCAGCGGGGGGGAAAGAGCTTTTGACCCGCATGAGTGGTCAGCGTGGCGCGGCGCTGCGGGCAATTTCTCTCGCGGACGGCGCAGATGGCGTGGCGGCATTTCTCTTAAAGGCGGGGCAGGAGGCGGCGGCTTCGGCTGGCGATGTGGCGTTGGCGGTGGAGTCGGCTTACAGTGAGGCGGCCATGCAGCTTCGCGCCCGGCTCAATTATCTCTCCATGATCGTGACGCTGGCTCCGCTCCTGGGGCTTTTGGGGACGATCTTCGGCATGATCGAGTCCTTCAATGTGTTCAGCCTGTCGGCGGAGGAGCCGCTGGCGATTACCGGCGGCATCGGTGAGGCCTTGACGGCCACGGCGTTTGGTCTGTGCGTCGCCATTTTCGCCCTCGTCGTCCATACCGTTTTCGCCCAGCGTCTCGATCAGATCTTGGCGCTGATGGATCGCGCCTCGGCGGTGATCCTGTCCGGGCTTCGCGGAGATGATGGTCATGCGGCGTGACTATCGCGTAGAGAAAGAGCCGGTGGTCATGATCATCCCCATGATCGACATCATGCTGTTCCTGCTCGTGTTCTTCATGATCAGCACCATTTACATGGTGCAGGCGAATACCCTGCCGGTGAACCTTCCCGCAGCGGCGGCAGCGCATCGGGAGACGCGTCCGCGCATCGTGGCGATTACGGTGCAGACGGACGGGACGATCCAGTACGAGCGGGACGCGATGCGTCCGGCGGAGCTTTCTTCCCGCATTCGCCAAGCGTTGCAAAGCGATAAGGAAACGGTGTTCGTCCTCCGGGGCGATAAAACGGCGACTTACGAAAACATTGTGGCCGTATTGGATGCGCTGAAGCAGTGCGGGGCGCGCCACGTTTCCATCGCGACGGAGCGCAAGGGGGGCGAGTAGGATGCAGTACCCCAGCCATTGGCGCTTGGCATATTTCTTAGCCTTCTTCCTCCACTTGGGGGCGTGGCTCTTCGTCAGCTTGGCGCTTCCTCATTTGACGCTGTCGCTCCCAGAGCCGGAGCCAGTACAGGAAATCGAGTGGCTGGCGGATCTGCCACCGGGGGCGGGGGAGCCTGATCTTCCGCCCGGGGAAGCCATTTCTGACGGGTTTCCCCAGGTAGCGGACACGACCGTGGAAGAAACGGCGGAAGATCTGGTGCCTGTAGATGAGGGCGAGCCGCCGCCCCTCGACGAGGAGACGCCTCTCGTGGCGGAGGACGATGCCGCCGCCATCGCCCAGCTCAAAAAGGCGGAGCAGGAAGGAAAAGACGATGGCAAAGCCCATTCCGTCATCATCCGCAGCGGCGGGGGAGGCGGTCAGCAGATGGGCGAAAACGCCAAACTCATCAAGCCCTTTTACCCCGCGCCCGGCGTTGTGTCCTTCGGCGGGCGGGTGAGCGTTTCGGCGCGGATCGGCAAGGACGGGCGGATCAAGGAAACGAAGATCAAGATCACCTCGGGGCGTCCCTCGGTGGACGCGGTGGCCATGTCCTGCGCCCGCAAGTGGGTCTATAAGCCCGCCACCGATCGGTACGGCAAGCCCATGGAGTGCGATGCCATCATTAGTATTCCCTTCACCCGCCACACCGGCGAATGATGAAGCGGGGGATCGCCCAGCTGCGGCATCAGTGCATTAGGGGCGGCTTCGCCCCGACGGCTGAGAATGAAAACAGCTCGTGGTAAGGAAAGGAGCAAACGATAGATGCGCTTTTTATTGAGTTTCCTGGTGGCGCTTTTCTGCTTTGCCCCCGTATCTCCGGCCTTGGCCGCGCAGACATGGGAGCAGGTGGGAGAACACATTCATCAGGCCACAGCGGCGGCGATGGAACTCTATGCGGCGGGGGATGTCGCCGGCGCGAAGAAAGGGATCAACGACGTCTACTACGCCATTTACGAAAAGGACGGCTTGGAAATGGCCGTCCGCAATACGGTGGCCGCGAAGAACGCGAATCTTACGGAATATCAGTTCAATAAATTGAAAAAGGCGATGATCGATGGCAAATCGGTGCAGGAAGTGCAGGCCGAAGCGGATAAGGTGCTGGAGATGATCGACTTCGACATCGCCATCCTGTCGCGCGGCGGCGGCCCTTCCGGCGGCTGGGCGTCCTTCTGGCCCGCCTTCGTCATCTTGCTGCGCGAGGGCGTGGAGGCCATCTTGGTTCTGGTGGCCATCATCGCGTACCTCAGCCGGGCGGGGCATGAGAAGTATCTCAGCACCGTCTACAACTGGGCCATCGGCGGCATCGTGGCCAGCTTTGCTACGGCTTACATCTGCTCTGTACTCTTGGATTCGGCGGAGACCGGAGCCAGCCGCGAGGCCATCGAGGGCTTCACGGCGCTCCTTGCGGTGGTGGTGCTGCTCTCGACCAGCGCTTGGATGGGCAGCAAGGCGCAGGGCGACGCATGGAAAAAGTACATCGAGGGCATGGTGGGCAGCACGCTTTCCACGGGAAAGCTCCGCGCCTTGGGCTTCGCTACCTTCTTGGCGGTTTACCGCGAGGGGGCGGAGGTCGTCCTCTTCTACCAGGCGCTCTTCAATAACGCTTCGGGCGACATTGAGATGATTTGGCTGGGCTTTGCCGCCGGGTGCGCGGTGCTGGCGCTCATCTTCTTCCTCATGCAGACGGGCGCGCTTCGCATCCCGCTGCGTCCCTTCTTCTTGGCGACCAGCGCACTCATGTTCATCCTTGCCGTCAGCTTCACCGGCGGCGGCATCGAAGCGCTCCAAGAGGCGGAGATGGTCAGCATGACCCTCATCGAGGGGGTTCCCGTGCCCACCATCGATCTCTTGGGCATTTATCCCACTTATGAATCGCTGATTCCGCAGATCCTCTTGGTGGTCGTAGCGGTGATGGCGGTTTTATATAAGAGGCAGTCGGGCAAGACCTCGGCGGCTTGATAAAATTTTGTTGGGAGGGTTTTATTTATGAAGATTTTTGGTCTCAAGAAACTCAAGGCGGCGCTGGCCATCGGCGCGTGCGCGGCGGCTCTGGCGGGCTTTTCCGCTCCGGCGCAGGCGGCAGGCTTCCAAGAGTACCCCATCGGGGACACGCAGGAGGACACGAAGAACCATTTCAACGTGGCGCTCGTGTACTTCCAGCCGATTGAGATGCTGCCGGCGGGCATGATGCTCAGCCCGGATCAGGCGGACATCCACATCGAGACGGACATCCACGCGACGGAAGGCAATGACACGGGCTTCGGCGTGGGCGAGTGGATCCCCTATCTGACGGTGCACTACAAATTCACGAAGCGCGAGACGGGCGAGAGCCTCGAGGGGGTCTTCATGCCGATGAACGCCGACGACGGCCCTCACTACGGCGCGAACGTCAAGATGCTGGGCGCCGGCACCTATGACTGCGATTTCTACATCGACAGCCCGACCCGCATGAACTACGGTCTGCACGTGGACAAGGAAACGGGCGTCAAGGGTCGCCTCTGGGAAGAGCCGGTTCACATGCATTGGGTCTTTGATTACGTTCCCCGGCGCTGGTAATACGATAACGAAATGAGACGGAGGGGGCATGTCATGTGCCGCCCGCCGCATCTGCGGATGCATGGGAAGTGGAGAGTGACGGGGAGCCAGGGGCTTTTTCGTTACCCTCCATTTTTCCATGAAGTAAGGACGGAGGCTTATGATACAGTTATTTTTGCGGCAAATGATCCCGGCGATGGAGCAGGGGGTCATGCTGACCGTGCCGCTCGCCATTTTGCTGGCGCTTCTCTCCAGTCTGCCGTACCCCGCGTTTCGGCAGCAGTTTTGGCGGGCGATGAAGTGGGGCATTTTCGTGTCGCTCTTCTTCGCGGCGGTCAAGACGGGGACGCGGCAGGCCGTGAGCCGGGAAGGCTTTGAAGGGGTGGCCATCTTTGCGTCGCTCTTGAGTGAACTCTCGCTCTTGGCGCTCCTCGCTCGTCCGGCGGCGGCAGCTGCGCGGGCACGCCTCATCGGGATCGCGTCCATGGTCTTAGTGATCTCTTTTTGGGCGTATCACGGGTTGGAACTGTGGCTCATGCCGGTGAGTATCGCCATCGCCGCCACGGGGGAGTTTTTTACCCTTGAAGTTTTGGTGAAGTCCTTAGGCTATGGCGTCGGATTGTTCTTGGGCTTTTTGAGTGGCTTTCTCGTCTATAAGGCGTCGGCGGCGCTTTCCTACGGGCGGCTGCTCTTCGTCTATGCGGTGCAGATCGCCGGCTGTATCGTGCAGCAGGGCATTTACCTGATCCAGATCATGATGATCCGGCACATCATCGGCGGGGCGGCGCTCATGGGCGTCATGGCGCCCCTCATCGACAACCAGCGCCTCGTCATCTTCCTGATCTTCTTCGTGACCTTGGTGGTGCCGGTGACGCAGTTCCTTCAGCCAAAGCCGGTGCGCCCGGTGGACGCCAATCCCGCCCAGTACCGAAAGCTCCTCTCCTCGGCGAAGCAT
The DNA here is from genome assembly GCA_052170475.1 of Schwartzia sp. (in: firmicutes). Lineage (GTDB taxonomy): Bacteria > Bacillota > Negativicutes > Selenomonadales > Selenomonadaceae > CAJPQU01. The sequence goes on along the minus strand of JBQNAL010000012.1, from coordinate 7,250 downwards.
AAGCTGCGCTGGGGCAGCGGCGTGGTGGCCTCTCTCGTGGTGATGGTTCTCCTCTCCAGCGTAGGGAACAGCTTTGCGAACAAAAAGGAAGAGCTTGTCCCTGCCGTCCCCATTCAAGCGGAGGAAGGCTTCGTCCGGGTTCCCCTGGACGAAGTGAACGACGGCCATCTCCATCGCTACGTCTACCGCGCGGAAAACTCCACCATGGTGCGCTTCATCATCATCAAAAAGGGCGGCTCCGCCTACGGCGTGGGGCTGGACGCCTGTGAGGTCTGCGGGCCGACGGGCTACTATGAACGCGACGATCAGGTCGTCTGCAAGCTGTGCGACGTGATCATGAACAAGGCGACCATCGGGATGCCGGGCGGCTGCAATCCGGTGCCGGTGAAGTACGACGTGGACAGCGGCACCATCCGCATCGAGCAGTCGATTTTAGAAAAAGAAGCGAAGCGGTTCCGCTGAGAAAGGGGGCAGCATTTTGTTCTGGCAAATGGTAAAAGGGGCGCTGCTCCGACAAAAGGGGAGATTCCTCCTCATCGCCCTCACGGTGGCGCTTGGCGTCTCCTTGGCGACGGCCATGCTCGACGTGGCCTTCGACGTGGGGGACAAGGTGAATCAGGAGCTGAAAGCCTACGGGGCGAATATCACCGTGACGCCGCGCACCCAGCGCATCTTAAAGGACGTCTACGGTCTTTCCGACCGGGCGGGTCATCGAGATTATCTCCGAGAGCAGGATTTGGGCAACATCAAAACGATCTTCTGGACGAACAACATCGTGGCCTTTGCCCCGTTCTTGGAAGAGAGCCTCACCCTCGCCGACGGGACGGCGGCCCCCCTCTTGGGGACGTGGTTTTCGCACACGCTGACGCTTCCCACGGGAGAGACGACGACCGCCGGAGTCAAGGAAATGAAATCTTGGTGGCAGGTGGAAGGAAGCTGGCCGAAGGATGGCGGAGAGGCCGTCATGGTGGGGAAAAAATTGGCCGCGAAGCTTGGCGTAAAGCCCGGCGATACCATCACCGGGAAAGACGCGGCGGGACGCGACAAGATCTTGCAGGTTTCCGGCATCCTCAGCGGCGGGGGGGCGGAGGAAGAGCAGATCATTGCGCCCTTAAAGCTGGCGCAGGAACTCACCGATCACGCCGGGCGCGTCTCCTCGGTGGAGGTCAGCGCCATCACCACGCCGGAGAACGATCTGGCGCGCAAGGCAGCGGCCAATCCCAAAGCGCTTTCCCAGCGCGAATATGATATTTGGTACTGCACCGCCTACGTCGGCTCCATCGCGTTTCAGATCGAGGAAGTCATCCCCGGCTCCGTGGCGCGCCCCGTGCGGCAGATCGCGGAGTCGGAGGGGAAGATCTTGGATAAGACGCAGCTTTTGATGCTCCTCATCACGGTGTTGAGCCTTCTTTCGGCCGCGCTTGGGGTATCGAACCTCATCAGCGCCAACGTCATGGAGCGCAGCCGGGAGTTGGGGCTCTTAAAGGCTTTGGGCGCGTCGAATTTGGCCGTGTCCCTCTCGGTGCTGACGGAGCTTTTCGCGGCGGGGATCTTGGGCGGCGTCGTGGGCTACTTTGCGGGGCTTGGCTTCGCCCAGCTCATCGGCGAGACGGTTTTCGGCTCGGGCATCGCGGTCAATCTCCTCGTCATCCCCGTGGTGGCCGTCCTCTTGACCTTGGTGCTTTTGGGCGGCAGCATCCCCGCGATCCGGCTCCTCTTGTCGCTGCAGCCGGCGGAAGTTCTTCATGGCAGGTGATACATAATGGCGAAATATAGAATGTTTCTGGTCATGGTACTCTCCTCCATGACGCGGCGCAAGGCACGGCTCTTCATCACACTCTTGGCGGTGGCCATCGGCGCCACCATCATCTCGGGCATGATCACCGTCTATCGGGAAGTTCCCGCGCAGATGGGTCGCGCGTTCCGCGCCTACGGGGCGAACCTTTTGATCCTCCCCGGGGGAGAGAAAGACAGTCTGCCGGAGAGCGAGATACAAAAGGTGAAAACCGCCTTGGCGGGCTACGAGATCGTCGGCGCGACGCCCTTCCTCTACGATACCTTGGCCGTCAATAAGCAATCGGCCATCGTGGGCGGGACGGACTTTGCGGAGCTGCAAAAAGTCAGCCCGTACTGGCAGATCGAAGGCGCGTATCCGACGGCGGGGCAGAAGGAGATTCTCTTGGGCGCGGAATTTGCCCAGCAGCTTGGCGTGAAGGTGGGGCAGACCGTCACCGTGAGCGCCGGCGAAGGAAAGCGCGTGTCGAACCTCACCGTTTCCGGCATCGTCCGCACCGGCGGGAAGGAAGAGCAGCTGGCCTACGTCGATCTCAAACGGCTCCAGCAGATCACAGAGCATCCCGGCGTCCTCAGCCTCGCCCAGCTCAGCATCGTGGCGGACGGCGAGAAGCTGGATGCCGTGACGGGTCTCATCGCGAAAGCGGTGCCGGGCGTCGCCCCCCAGCCCGTCAAGCAGATCGCCCATGCGGAGGGCACCGTCTTAGGCAAGCTCCAAGCGCTCGTCTTTCTCGTCACCATCGTGGTGCTGGTGCTGACCCTCATCTGTGTCAGCACCACCATGATGGCCGTCGTGACGGAGCGCCGCAAGGAGATCGGCCTGAAAAAGGCTTTGGGGGCGGACAATCGGGACATCGTGCTGGAATTTTTAGGGAACGGCTGCCTCTTGGGCGCGTTCGGCGGCGTCATCGGCGCGGGGCTGGGATTCTTGTTCGCCCAGAGCGTCAGCCTCCACGTCTTCGGGCGAGGGATCGAATTTTCGCCCGTGATCGCCATCTTTTCCCTGATTTTGTCCGTCGTGGTTACCGGGCTGGCCAGCTTGGTGCCGGTGCGGATCGCCACCCAAGTGGACCCGGCCATCGTGCTGCGGGGCGAGTGAGGAGGAGCTTATGAGCCTGTTAAAATTGGAACATGTGACAATGGATTACAACGGCAAGGTCAAGGCGCTCGATGACGTCAACCTCACCGTGGAAGCCGGGGATTGGCTGGCCATCATGGGTCCCTCCGGCTCGGGCAAGACGACTTTGATGAACATCATCGGCTGCATGGATACGCCGACGTCCGGCACGGTGGTTCTGGACGGCATCGACCTCACGCAGGCCACGCGCCCGGAGCTTACCCGGGTGCGCCGGGACAAAATCGGCATCGTGTTCCAGCAGTTTCACATGGTGCCCTATCTGACCGCCGTGGAAAACATCATGGTGGCGCAGTATTACCACAGTATGCCGGATCGTGAGGAGGCGCTGTCGGCCTTGGAGCGCGTGGGGCTTCGCGACCGTGCCGACCATCTCCCAAGCCAGCTCTCGGGCGGCGAGCAGCAGCGCGTCTGCATCGCCCGCGCCCTCATCAATTATCCCGTGCTGATCTTGGCCGACGAGCCGACCGGCAACTTGGACGAGGCGAATCAGCAGATGGTCATGAAGATCTTCCATGAGCTGCACGACGAAGGCCACACCATCCTCACCGTCACCCATTCGCCGGAGGTGGGAGCCGAAGCGAAGCGCGCCATCATTTTGGAACATGGCCGCATCAAACAATGAGGAAGGGATTTGCGATGAAGAAAATCGTCACCGGAAGCCTGCTCTTGGCCGCCATGCTGGCCTTTTCGGGCTGCGGGGAGGAGAAAAAGCCTGCGCCTGTGAAACCGGCGGCCGCCGCGTTTGACCTCAGCAAGGCGAAGGACGGCACCTACACGGCGGAAAGCGCCTCCGACAGCTACATGGGACGCGGCCGCCTCACCGTCGTCATCAAGAACCACAAGATCGTGGCGGCGGATTTCGTCGGCCTTTCCCCCGACGGCAAAGAGAAGGACGAAACCTACGGCATGACCGACGGGCAGATCAAGGACGAGAAAAAGTATAAGATCGCCCAGAACTCGCTCAAGGCGAACAATTCCTACGGGGCGCAATTATTGCAGACCCAGCAGCCGGGGGAAGTGGACGCCATCGCGGGGGCGACGGTCTCCTACGAACAATTTATGGAAACGGCACAAAAAGTCCTTGAACAGGCACAGCAGTAAAAGGGTCGCCATCGCGGCTTTCGTGCTGGGATTGGCCGCGCTCGCGCTCTTTGCGCTGCGCGGCTTTTTGCCATGGGCGGGCGGCGTTTTCCCAGCGGCGGAAGACGGCGGGGCGGTGCTGCATCCGCGGGTGGCGGTCGTCACCGTGGACGGGATCGTCTGGGGGACGTTCCCCCTGCCTGCGGAGGGAGTGCGGGCGGTGTTCACCGTGGAGACGACCCACGGCTGGAACCGCATCGTCCTCGCTGGGGGTACCGTGGCCGTGGAGGACGCGAACTGCCCGAACCATCTCTGTCAAAGGCAAGGCTCGATTTCCAAGCCGGGGGAAGTCATCGCGTGCCTCCCGCATCGCCTCCTCGTCGAAGTGAGGGAAGCGCCGTGACACGGGAGCCGCGAGTGAAGGGGGGCGGTGCGTCCGCAGCGCGCCGCGTGGCGTACCGCGTCGTCCTCCTCGGCCTACTGACGGCGCTCGCGTTGGCGCTCTCCTTCGCGGAGAACGTGCTGCCGCTTCCTGCCTTCTTGCCCGGCGCGAAGTTAGGCCTCGCGAACCTCGTCACCCTCCTGGCGCTCTATCTTTTTCCCGAGTGGCACGACGCCGCTCTCGTCTTATGCCTGCGCGTGGCCTTGGGCAGCGTCTTTACGGGGGGCGGGGCGTTTTGGTACAGCGCCGTCGGCGCGGCGCTTAGCTTTGCCCTCATGTGCTTCTTGCGCCGCCTCGGCCTTTCCTTGGTGACCGTGAGCGCGGCGGGGGGCATCGCGCACAATGTCGGCCAACTTGCCGCCGCCATGCTCGTCCTTCGCACCGCCGCCCTCTTCGCCTACGCCCCGATCCTCGCCGCCCTTGGCCTCGCCTCTGGCCTCGCCATCGGCCTCTTGGCCGCCGCGCTTTTGCCCGTCCTTCGCAGACAGGGTTGCTTTTGGGCCTGACCGTTTGCCGCCTCGACGGCTTTTCGGGAAAATATCGTATAGGATCGGGCGGCGTACTTGCTTTATGTTATCCTATATGATAATATTTGCGTAAGGCGTGGTAGGAAATTCGGGTCTTTGGGACATCGCTTTGGCTTGCCGCATGGAGGCGAAAAGACAGACAAAACGCCGTATGGATTGGGTCGTGCGCGGCGGGAGAAAGAGGCGTAGGAGAGGAGAAACACCCATGAAAACACCTGACGCTGCCTTGGCGGCCATTCGTGCGAAACTGATGAAGCATGAGGATTTTGCCGCCGAATATGAGCGGCTTCAACCGCGCTATACATTGATTGCGCAGATCATTGCCGCCCGCGCGGAGCAAAACATGACGCAGAGCGAATTGGCGCACCGTATGGGGACGCAGACCTCCAATATCAGCCGCTTGGAGAGCGGAACGTATAATCCGTCACTGGATTTTCTCATTCGCACGGCTCGCTCCCTTGGGAAGGAGCTACAAATCGGGTTGCGGTAATCATAACAGGAGGGGATAGGTACAGTGGGAATACTCACGAAGGACGTCCCGGCGGAATATGGTGCGATGATTCAAAAGTTCCGCCTGATAGACGACACCTTTTTCAACGTCTGTTTTGACAACTATATCGAAGGAATGCAGCTGTTACTGCGGATCTTCTTTGACCGGGACGATCTCATCGTCAAGCATGTCGTCACGCAAGAGAGCGCGGACAATCTCTACGGCCGCGGCGTGCGCTTTGACGTCTTGGCGGAGGACAGCGAGGGAAAGCTCTACGACTGCGAAGTCCAGCGGGCCAGCGAAGGCGCATCGCCGCACCGGGCACGCTACAACAGCAGCATGATGGACGCGCGCGAACTCGCAAAAGGAGCGGATTTCTCGGATCTCCCGGGAACATGGGTGATCTTCATCACGGAGAACGACATCTACGGCGCAGGCTGTCCGCTCTACCATGTGGAGCGGAGGATCGAGGAACTCCAGCGCCCTTTTGACGACGGCGCACACATCCTCTACGTCAACGGCGCAAACCGCGACGATACGCCGCTCGGGAAGCTCATGCAGGACTTCTTCTGCGAAAACCCGCAGCAGATGAATTACAAGGAACTTGCCGAACGCGCAGATTACTTCAAGGCAGAAACAGGAGGGGTGAATACCATGTGCGAACTGATGGAAAAATTCGGAGAGAGGAAAATGGAAGAGGGCCGAATGGAAGGCCGTCTTGAAGGCCGTGCTGAGGGCCGTGCTGAGGGCCGTGCTGAGGGCCGTGCTGAGGGACGTACTGAGGGACGTGCTGAAGGCCGTGCTGAGGGACAGCGCAGGATGCTCGACATGGTGCGTTCCCTGTTTACGCTGAAGGTTCCCATCGAGGTGATCGAGAAGTCGAGCGGCTTGACGCGGGCGGAGATTTTAGCGCTGCAAGACGCGCCAGCCAAGTAGTTGATAAAGAGCCAAACTGTACGCAAAATCCCCCTGTATCGCTCGTGCGAGAAATACAGGGGGATTTTGCGGCTCTATCATAAATGTTGTGGTATGACGAACATGTCAGTTGCAGCATTTATGTTTTGCGCCTTTGCCATCGTTTGCGTTCATCCCCTGTTTACGCGATTTGCGCCTTATTTACGCGATTTACGCTCTATTTTCGTGATTTATCCCCCCATTCCATCGTTCGCATCCTAATTCCAACGTTTACACCCCTTTGATTGACATTTCGCGTAGATATGAGAAAATGGGATGAATAAAATCTTTGGCTGCACTTGGGTTTTCTTTCTGCGTGTGTTGCCGATGACATAAGCACTCTTGCCCAAAAGAAAGGACGAAGCAAAATGAAAACCTCATCGAAGAAACATCTCTGCCGCACCCTCCTCTGTGCGCTCTTTGCGGGGAGCATCGCCGCGCCCTTTACCGCGCCCCATGCCTACGCCCTCCCCATCGAGGGCGCGAACGAAGCGGCGAACAAAGGCGAAGCGAATATCGCCATCACCGGCGCGACCATGGACATCGTGGGCAAGGGCGAGCACAACGTCCTCAAATGGGAGGACTTCTCCGTCGAAAGGGGCGAGAAGGTAACGTTCGACGGCGGCGCCAAGACGAAGGACTATCTGAACCTCGTCACAGGCGAGGGCGCGTCGAATATCTACGGCAAGATCGAGGGCGGCCGGAACGTCTACCTCGTCAACCCGCACGGCATCCTCTTCGCCGAAGGCTCTGCGGTCAATACGGGCGCACTCTACCTCTCGACGGCGAACATCGACACGGTCGCAGCCGCGGCGGGGACATCAT
>JBQNAL010000011.1:0-60097 GCA_052170475.1 Schwartzia sp. (in: firmicutes) | reverse complement strand
GGGTGGTTTTTTGTGTCGCATGCTACGCATACGACACTGGGTCACGACCCATAAACAAAAAAGGCTTCCGAGAAAATTCTCGGAAGCCTTGATTTTACTGGAGCTGATGGTAGGATTTGAACCTATGACCTGCTCATTACGAATGAGCTGCTCTACCAACTGAGCTACATCAGCATTTTGCCAATCACACTGACTGACGAAATAGATTATAACGAAAGAATCCGCATTTGTCAACAACAAGGAAGCAATTTCCCGTCCGATTTCTGCCGGGCGACCGGTAACGCAGACACGCACAAAAATTCACGGCGGGAAGGTACGGATCCATTGACGCCGTAGAGCCTTCTCCGCTGCGCCGCGAAGGGGAGAGGCGCCGTGCGTTCAGTCACAAAAGGTCGCATCGATGAGAACGAGGACGGGCGGGGATTCGGTGTCGTCGAGGGCGAGGGTGCCGGTGAGGGCGATGGGGCTGCCGTCCGGCGGGTAGGGATGGGGGGCGGCGAGGCGAAATTCTAAGCCGCTGGCGCAGCAGCCCGCCGCGTCGCGGACGATGCAGGCGTGAATGGGCATGGTGGGGTCGTCAGTTTCGTAGACCGTGTATGTCCCGTCAAGTTTTACGGTCTTTCCGGCGTAGGCCGTCGGGTCGTTGACCATCTGATAGAGGGCGGCATAGAGGATGTTGCCAGAAAGGGGCGTGAGGTCGATGTCGATCCCGCTGCATTCGCCCTGCGCCGCACCCAGGAGGAAAAAGGAAATCAGCAAAAGACGGCACCCAAAATGGCGGATCCCTTCCCTCCCCTGCCCCACCTCAACCATCCACAAGTTCCGCATTTTGCAGAATGCAAATGTCCAGCACGATCCCGTAGCGTGCCGGATCGAGGCCGGGGGCGAGCTGGATATTTTCGTTGCGGTAGGTATCGAGCGTCCCCACGACGGTGATCTCGCTGTCTGGCGCTGGGTAGTTGCCATCGGCCAGCGCAAAGTCGATCCCCTGTGCGCAGCAAGCGGTGGCGTCCTGCACCACGCAAGCGTGGTGCAGGGTCTCCGTATCGTCGGCCGTGTATCTGGTATAGCGGCCGCGCATTTTCACGACTTGCCCCACATACATGTCGGGGTGCCACACCATGTCGTAGACGACGGAGTACACCATGGTGGCGCTCATCGCCGTGAGGTCGATGTCAGGCGCTGGTGCGGCGGCGGCCGAGCCGCCCCCTACGGTCAGCGCGAAAAGCAGGGCGACAAAAAGAGATTTTCCATACTGCATTACCATGTCCCTCCATGAAGGCGATTGAGTCCCCAGGCAGTCAAAAAGAGCAGGGTGTCGACCGCGACGATGGTGGAGCCGACGGGCGTCCCCGCCAAGATGGACGCGACGATCCCCAAAAAGGCGCCGCAGACGGAAAGCGCCGCCGCACCCACCGTCACGGCGCGGAAGGTGTGAAAGAGCTGCATGGCCGAGAGGGCGGGAAAGATGACAAACGCCGAGATGAGAAGAGAGCCAACCAAGTTCATCGCCAAGACGATGACCCCCGCAATGAGCCCCGCGATGAGGAGATGGTACAGCCTGACCGGCACGCCAACCGCGCGCGCAAAGGCTTCGTCAAAGGTGACGGCAAAAATTTTATGGTAAAAGAAAAGGAACACCGCCACCATGAGCAGCGAGAGCAGGATGGAGAGCCGTACCTCCGCCGCCGTCAAGGTCAGGATAGAGGTCGCGCCAAAGAGCGTGGTGCAGACATCTGCTGTGAGATTGGCCGAAGCGGCAAAGAGGTTGATCAAGAGATAGCCGAAAGCCAAGGATCCCACCGACACCATGGCAATGGCCGCATCTCCTTTGATCTTCGCCTCGCTGCCCGGCCGGAGAAGGAGGATGGCGAAGAGCATGGTCAGGGGCAAGGTGAGGAGCATCTTATCCGCCAATTTCAGCACCATGGCGATGGCCATCGCGCCGAACGCCACATGCGCCAGCCCGTCCCCGATGAGGGCGAAGCGCCGCAGGACGAGCGTGACGCCCAAAAGGGAGGAGCAGAGGGCGATGAGAACGCCGACGATCAGCGCGTAGACGACAAAGGGGTATTGCAGGTAGAGCAGCAATTTCCCCCACAGCACTTCCATCAGCTCGTCCCTCCTGTCGCGCCCTCGCGAAAGATCCGTCTCTGCCGATAATCTGCCGCCGTGCCATAGAAAACCTCTTCCCCCAAGAAAAGGACGTGCGTGGCATAGTCGAGCGCCTTTTCTACATCGTGGGTGATCATGAGCATGGTGAGGCCGGCGCGGTGGAGGTCGCCGAGGGCAGTGTAGAGGTCAGCGGCGGCCTTTGGATCTAGCCCTGATACCGGCTCATCTAGGAGCAGCATCTTCCGCGCCGCAAAGAGCGCACGCGCCAAGAGCACGCGCTGCTGCTGCCCGCCGGAGAGATCGCGGTAGCAGCGATCCGCCAAAGGAGCGATGCCTAAGCGCTGCATATTTTCCTCCGCGGTGCGCTTTTCCGAGCGCGTATAAAACGGGCGAAGCCCCATGCGCCCCTGGCAGCCGGAGCGAACGATCTCCCGCACCGAGGCGGGAAACATCCGCTGCACGGCGGTCTGCTGGGCGAGGTAGCCAATGTCCCGACGCGACAGCCCGTCCGAAAACTCCACCCGCCCGGAGAGCGCAGGCAAAAGGCCGAGAATCGTCTTGAAGAGGGTCGTCTTGCCCGCGCCGTTTTCGCCCAAAAGGAGGAGATAGTCCCCCTCCGCCACGGAAAAATTGAGCGCTTCGCGTACCGGCCTGCCGCCGTAGCCTATCGTCAAGTCGTGGCAAAAGAGCTGCGCCATAGCGATGTCACCGAAGTGCCTGTTTGAGAACGTCTAGATTCTTTTTCATGGCGTCCACATACGTTGCGCCCTTCGCCACATCGTCGGCAGTGGTGGATTGAAGGGAATCGAGCGTCAGCACTTTCTCCGTCGGCATCTTAGCGGTCGCGATCACCGTCTCTGCGATCTTGTGGTTCTTCCCTTCGATGGTGAGAACGGCGGGGAGTTTTAGCTCCGCCAATTTATTCGCCAAGAACGCGACGGTCTCAAAGCTGGCCTCCGTCTCGGCGGAGCAGCCAGAAAAAGCGGCGTAATAGGTAAGGCCGTAGTCGTCTGCCAAATAGCGGAAAGGGAAGCGGTCACAAAAGAGGAGCGTCTTATGCGTCGCCCCATCGACGGCCGCCTGATACGCTTTGTCCAAGGAAGCGAGTTTTTCCCGGTAATCGACAGCATTTTTCCTGTACGTCTCGGCATGGGCGGCGTCAGCCTTCGCCAGCGCGTCCGCGATGGCATCCGTCAAAAATTGGGCATTTTTCAAGGAAAGCCAGATGTGCTCATCGTACTCCGGCGCGTGGTGATGTTCATGGCCATGCTCTTCGTGCACCGCATCATGGTCGTGGTGGTGCGCTTGCTCTTCGTGCGCCGCGTCATGGTCGTGGTGGTGCGCTTCCTCTTCGTGCGCCGCGTCATGGTCGTGGTGATGATGGTGGGCTTCCATGCCTTCCGTCGTCTCTTCTACTTTCGCTCGGCTGCCCAGTACCTCCATGAGATTGAGGACGACCATGTTCTTATTCGTGGCGGTTTTCAGCGCGTCCTTTACCCAAGCGTCAGACTCGCCCCCGACATAAATAAAGACGTCGCAGGAGGAAATCTTCAGCACATCGTCTGCCGTAGGCTGATAGCTGTGGAGATCCACCCCTTTATCGAGGAGCATGGTCAGTTCCACGTGACTGCTTTCACCGCCAAGGATCGCGCGCGTCCAATCGTACAGGGGGAAAATCGTCGTGACGACGCGAAGTTGCGCGCTCTTCTCTTCTTTTACCGGCGCAGGCGCACCGCACCCCGCCAAGGCGAGCGTCATCAGGCACACGAAAAACAGGGACAAAAATTTTTTCATGGGAATACCTCCGTAAGATGTGGAATAAAAAAGAGAAAAGAGGTGCGCGTCATGTCGGGGCACGCCCATCGCCAGCGGCCTCAGCACACGTCTCGCACAGGCCATAGAGGACAATGCGGCGACGGTTCAGGCGAAAGCCGTGATGCCCCGAGAGATCCTGCTCCATCGCGGCGAAGGTGTCGGCAGAGAGGTGAAGGAGCGTGCCGCACTGCTCGCATTTGCAGTGAAGCGCCTGACAGTGGGGCGGTTCCTCCTCAAGGGCAAAACAGGCGGCGCTGCTCTCATCGACGACATACTTTTTGAGAATCCCCTCCGCCGCAAGCGCCTCCACTTGCCGGTACACGGTCGTCTTTCCGATGGGGGGCCCCTGCGCCGCAAAATGCGCACAGACGTCCCCCACCGTCACATGCTGCCCTGCGACGGAAGCAAAAAAGTCCAAAAGCGCCTGCCGCTGTTTCGTTTTATATTTCACCGCCCTCACCTCCTTGTAAATTCGGGAACGATTCCCATTTTATCAATGTGCCGCATGTTTGTCAACCAATTTGGAACTGATTCCCACATGTTTCCCATGCGCACCACGAAAATGCCGTGCATTTTTGTCGTCACATTTTTTTCATGGATGCATGGTATTTTGTAGGGGGTGGAAAACACACCCTACCATAAAGCAGAGGAGGATGAACATGAAAGCAAAGACGATGATGATGGCTGCCGCATTGCTGGTGACCATGAGCAGCGCCGTCTGGGCGGCGCCAGCCGAACGCTTGGCGCACGATACGACGGTGCAGCTTGAAGATCGCTGCTGCGGCTATCGCGGGCGCGGCGAAGGCCGCGGCTGGCACGGCGAGGATCGCGGCTTCTGTGCCCCGCAGGAGCGCGGCTATTGCTACGACGGCGGCGCAGAAAACCGCTGATCGATGGCGCACGTGAACCGAGAGGGAACTTGCTTTCCCCTCCTCATCCGTTATATAATTGAGCAAAGCGCTTTGCTGCGTTTTAGCGCTCGACAACGGACGAGGAGGGATTTTCTATGCGAAAGACGATGCTGCTTGTTTTTCTCCTGCTGTCGCTGCTCACGGCGACAGCTTTGGCTTCTCCCATCAACGATGCCGGCTATTTCAAAGGGATCCGCTTGGCGGGCAAGGTGCGTATCGTGGACTCTTTTCCCGACATCAAAGTACAAGTCGTTACCTCTTTCCCTGACTTGAAAGTGAAAGTGGTGGAGCATTTCCCCGACGAGATCGGCGAATGGCAGTTTGTCGAACACGGGGAGGATTTTACCATCCAATTCGTGAACGCGTTCCCCGACATCAAAATTCAGTATGTGAGCGCTTTCCCCGGGCTCAAGTAGCGCGGCCAAGAAAAACCCCCGAAGCCAAGCATCCGCTTAGGCTTCGGGGGTTTTTATGCCCCTTGCTCAGGGAATATCCGGCACGGCTTGACTCACCACGTTGTGGTGGATAATGTCGCTGATGCGCAGCTCTGCCTCGATCTCCTGCTTTTTCAAGGTCTCCGCCGTATTAAACGCGCTGGCGGCTCCTGTCTCAATCCCGCGCCGATAGTGCTGCCACGAGGCGATGGACAGCTCCGTGGAGTTGTGCCGCAGATTGGCCAAATACTGTGCGCCCAAGGGAATGGAGACGCGATCCAATGCCGCTTGCCGCGCCTTTAAGGCGGGCAGGATCTCCTCGTCGATGAGCGCCGTCATGGCCGCGCCGCTCTTTCCCGTGAGACTGCCCCCCGCCCCCTTGGCGATTTGCCGAAAACGACTTTGCAGCACGGCCAATTTTTCGTTCCCCTCCGCCACAATGTCCTTGGTGGCGGCAATATAGTCGGCGATGTCTCTATTTTGTCGGGGCGCGATGGCATCCAAATACGCGCGGTACTGAGAAAGCGCCACGATCTGCCAATGGCCGTCCGCCGCCTGCGCCATCTCGAGGGTCATGGTACATTCCATCCCCGTGTGGCGATCCCGCACCAAAAGGGGCGCGGCGGCACGCCGATCCCCCACGCGAAAGGCCCCCACGTTGACGACCTCGGTGTTGCGCAGCTGGGAGCGCTCCAAAAAGCGTTCAAAGTCAATCCCCAAAAGGCGTCCCTTCGTCAGCGCCGCCCCGCCCGGTAGCTCCCATTCCCCGCTGGCTGCATGGCGGCGTATCATCTCCCCCACCCCCTGCACCATCTGGGGCTTGATGTCCCGATAAAACTTCTGGTACCGGCTCCTCGTCTCCTCGGTGAGCGCGGTATCATAGAAAAAAAGATCCTCCGTCAGATCGTCGTAAGCGCGGCTCAAGGTGCGCTCGACGTCCACATAGCGCTCCACCGCCGCAACGTCTTTGCGGCGGATGCCCTCCGAAAGCTGCGCGACAGCGTAATCGGGGGTGCGGATATAAATAAAATAATACCAGAGCCACGCGCCTAAGAGGAGCGCAAAGGCACCGATGACGAAAAGCATCTCCTGCCGCTGTCGATGGCGGCGCACCTCCACGCGACGCTGGAAATCACTTTTTTCCATGGGCGAACTGTATCCTTCCTGCCCGATGACATGACGCGCGGGCGTTTATCCGCTTTATTGTACCATAACCACTAAATTCAGGCTGCGCTTTGCTTGCCTTCATCAAGTGGTTAGGTACGTATTCTCACTAAGTTCGCGCCTTGCGCTCACTAAGTGTTCATATTGTACCATAACCACTAAGCGCACCGCAAACCAAAGCCGTGTAGCCACTGCCGAACAAATGTGTTAAACTAAAGCGTGAACAACACCCAAAGGCAAAGACAAGGAGGCGTGCGCCAAGTGAAGTGGATCAGTCACCAGATCGTGACCGGCGCGGTGGTCTATCTCGCCACCGACAGTCTTCTCCTCACCGCTTGCTCCATGGCAGGGGCGGTGATCCCGGATCGGCTGGAAGGCGACCCGCGCCGCGCCAAAAATTATTGGCTGTGGCGGCGAATGCACCGGGGACTCTCCCACTGGCCGGGGCTGTACCTCTTCGCTATCGCCCTATGCCTCTCCCTGCGCCCCGCCGCCGACGACGGCACGATGTGCCTCATCGCGGTGATGGTCGGCGCACTCCTGCACATCCTGGAGGACGCGCTCTGCGGCAAAGTGCCGCTCATCTTCCCCGGCGAAAAGATCGGCCTGAAGCTCTTTTCCGTCGGCTCCTTTACGGAATACTTCTTCGCCGCCGGCATCGTCCTCCTGGCCTACGGCCTGCGTCTCTTCCGCGGGGGATGAACGATTGCCGCCCCTCACCCGCGGGCGCGTTTGACGGCGGCGAAGGCTTTTTCCGAAGCGGCTAAGGTCGCTGCAATGTCGGCGTCGGTGTGAGCGCCGGAGAGGAAGATGGTCTCAAACTGGGAAGGAGCGAGGTAGATGCCCTGCTCCAACATGGCACGGAACCAGACCTTGAAGGCTTCCTGATCGGAGGCGGCGGAGGTGGCGTAGTCGCGGACGTGCGCCCCGTTGAAGAAGAGGCCGAACATGGATCCGGCTTGGTGTACCTGTACGGGAATACCGACTTTTTTCGCCTGCTCCGCCCAGCCCAAGACGAGTTTTTTCGTCTGCAAGGTGAGGCGGCGGCTGTAATCCGGCTCGCCGTCCGCCGGCTCGGCGGTGAGAATCTCGAGCGTCGCCAGTCCCGCTGTCATGGCCAGCGGGTTGCCGGAGAGCGTACCCGCCTGGTAGACGGGGCCGGCGGGGGAGACGAACGTCATGATGTCGCGCCGCCCGCCGTAGGCGGCCACCGGCAGACCGCCGCCGATGATCTTCCCGAGACAGGTGAGGTCGGGCGTGACGCCGTAGGCGGCCTGCGCCCCGCCCAAAGAGGCGCGAAAGCCGCACATCACTTCGTCGAAGATGAGGAGCGCCCCCTGCTCTATCGTCAGTTGGCGCAGCTTTTCTAAGTAGCCATTCTCCGGCAGCACCAAGCCCATATTCCCCGCCACCGGCTCCACGATGACGGCGGCGATCTCTTTGCCGTGTTCCTCCATGACGGCGGCGATGGCGTCCTCGTCGTTATAAGGAACGGTGATGGTGTCCGCCGCGACGCTTTTCGGCACGCCGGGGCTGTCCGGGACGCCGAAGGTCGCGAGTCCCGACCCCGCCTTCACCAAGAGGCCGTCGCTGTGTCCGTGGTAGCAGCCGATGAATTTTACGATCTTATCCCGCCCGGTGAAGCCCCGCGCCAGACGAAGGGCGCTCATGGTGGCTTCCGTCCCCGAATTGACCATGCGCAACAGCTCCATGGAGGGATAGACCTGCCGCACCAATTTCGCCAATGCCGATTCCGCCAAGGTGGGCGCGCCGTAGCTCGTGCCGCGCGTTGCGGCTTCCTGCAAGGCCTTGACCACCTTCGGGTGAGCGTGTCCCACCACCATCGGCCCCCAAGAGCCAACATAGTCGATGTAGGCGTTCCCGTCGATGTCGTAGATGCGGCTGCCCTCCGCCCGGGCGATGAAGGGAGGATTGCAGTCGACGCTCCGATAGGAACGCACCGGGCTGTTCACGCCCCCCGGCATGAGCGTTTTCGCCTCCTCGAAGGCGGCGGCGGATTTTGTCAGGTTCAGCATGTTCTTCGCTCCTTTGATTCCCCTATGCAAAACGCCCCCGCGCCCTTTTCCGGGCGTCTGGTGGGCGTTTTTCTGTGTTCGGTGCGTCGGCGTGAAGTGCGCGTCACGCCTTCAGCCAGCGCGCCGCGTCCAATGCGTGGTAGGTGATGATGATGTCGGCGCCCGCACGCTTCATGCCGGTGAGGGTTTCGAGGACGATGCGCTTTTCGTCGATCCAACCGTTTTGGGCAGCGGCTTTTACCATGGCGTATTCGCCGCTGACGTTGTAGACGGCCACGGGGTGGTGGATCGCATCCCGCACGGCGCGCACGATGTCAAGGTAAGCGAGAGCCGGCTTCACCATGAGGATGTCCGCGCCTTCGGCGATGTCGAGGGCGACTTCCTTCATCGCTTCACGGGCGTTGGCCGGATCCATCTGGTAGCCCCGCCGGTCGCCGAACTGAGGCGTGGAGTCTGCGGCGTCCCGAAAGGGGCCGTAGTAGCCCGACGCGTACTTCACCGCATAGGACATGATGGAAACATGGGACAATCCCTTATCGTCCAGCGCTTCTCGGATCGCGCCCACCCGTCCGTCCATCATGTCCGAGGGGGCGACGATGTCCGCGCCCGCTTCCGCTTGGCTCACAGCCACCTTCTGGAGGAGCGGCAGCGTGGCGTCGTTGTCCACTTCATGGCCGGAGAGCTTGCCGCAGTGTCCGTGGGAGGTATACTGGCAAAGGCACACGTCCCCCACGATGACCATCTCCGGCACCGCCTTTCGGATGGCAGCGATGGCACGCTGCACGGGGCTTTCCCTATCCCACGCCGAAGAGCCTACCTCGTCCTTATAGGCGGGTAGGCCGAAAACTTCCACCGCCGGGATGCCGAGTGCAAAGGCTTCCTGTGCCACGGCCACGGCCTTATCGACGGAAAGATGGTCGCAGCCCGGCATACTGGGGATGGGTTCTCGAATGTTTTCTCCCGGCACCACGAAGAGGGGGTAAACGAAGTCCTTCACCGAGAGCGTCGTCTCCCGCACCATCGCGCGTATTCCTTCCGATCTTCTCATGCGCCGGGGGCGCAAGGGTTGTTTTTCCATCATGGATTCCCTCCTTCGGCACGGTTTTCCCGCGAAAACCGCCCCAGTTGGCGAAAGCCGCGCTGACGACGCGGCTTTTGCTCTCTTCAAAAATGTTCTTCTATGGCACCGCATGTCCCTTGCCGTTCCCAAGGTCACCCGCGATGTTCCCGAATGGCGCTGACCATCCCATCAATGGTGTACTCCTTCGCCACCGCCGTGGGCTTTATTCCCAAGGATTCGCAGGTCTCGGCGGTAATGGGGCCGATGGCAATGACCTTCGTCTTTTGGAGGAGCGCCGCGTCCCCCAACAGCTTGACCAGATTCTTTACGGTGGAGGAGCTGGCAAAGGTCACGAAGTCGATCTCCCCTGCCGCGAGCATCGCCCGCACGGCAGCGGGATCATCCTCTTCCGTCACCGTCTCGTAGACGGGGGCGACGTCTACGGATGCACCGTATTCGCGCAAGCGGTCGGGCAAAATCTCCCGGGCTTCCAAGGCGCGGGGAATGAGGATGCGCGCCCCGGGTGCCAATTCGCCCTTCAAGGCAACCAAGATGCCCTCGGCACGAAATTCGCCCGGCATGAGGTCGGCCGTAAGGCCGTAGACCCTGAGCCGCTTCGCCGTGGATTTGCCGATGGCGGCGAGGCGGGCGTTCGAAAGCGCGCGGGCGTCCTTTCCGGCGGCGAAAAGCCGCGCGAAGAAGGCGTCCACACCGTTGGTGCTGGTAAAGATCAGCCAGTCGTAGTCGGCGATTCTTTGGATCGCCTGATCCACGGCCTGATAGGCGTCCGGCGGCGGCGCGATCTTGATGGCGGGAAGCTCGATGCACCGCGCCCCCAAGGCATCCAACTTCGTCGTCAGCTTCGACGCCTGCGCCCGGGCGCGGGTGACGAGTACCGTCGTACCAAAGAGAGGGCGCGCGTCGAACCAGCCGATCTTCTCGCGCAGCGTCACGACGTCCCCTACGACGAAGATGGCGGGAGGCTTTAGCCCTGCGGCCTTCACCGCCTCTGCCGCTTCGCCGAGCGTCGTCACCAAGGTCTCCTGCTCCGGCTTCGTCCCCCAGCGGATCACCGCCGCCGGGGTATCGGCGGCACGTCCGTTTGCGATGAGCTGACCGGTGATGTGGGGAAGGTTTTCCACCCCCATCAAAAACACCAAGGTATCGACCGCCGTGGCCAACTTGTCCCAGCGAATGGCAGACTCCCCTTTCGTCGGATCCTCATGCCCGGTGACGACGGCGAAGGAAACGGCCATGCGCCGCTGTGTCACGGGAATCCCGGCGTAAGCGGGTACCGAAATGGCGGAGGTGACCCCCGGCACGATCTCAAAGGGGATATGATGCTCCGCGAGGAGGAGCGCTTCCTCCCCGCCCCGTCCGAAAACGAAGGGATCGCCGCCCTTTAAGCGCACCACACAACGATTTTCCTTCGCCTTTTCCACCAAGAGGCGGCTGATGTCTTCCTGCTTCATGGTGTGGTCGGCGGAGACCTTGCCCACATAGATCCGTTCCGCCGCCGCCGGCGCCCAGCGCAAGATGCGGTCATCCGCCAAGTGGTCGTAGACGACGACCTCCGCCTTTTTCAGACATTCCACCGCCTTGAGGGTGATGAGTCCGCTGTCTCCCGGCCCCGCCCCCACTAAGTATACGATACCTGCCATCATATCCTCCCGTTCTTTATCCCTACACTGCGTTCCTGCCGATCGCGTCAGTGTCGATCGAGCAAAAGCCCGATCTCATGCAGGATCTTGATGCCGCCCGCGTCCAACAGCCGATCCGCCAATGCCTTCCCTAACTGCTTCGCTTCGCGGCGCGCCCCACGGAGCGTATCGCGAAAGCGCGTCTGCCCGTCGAGGGAGGCGATGACGGCTTCCACCGTCAGCGCCTCGCCCTCGATTGCGGCATAGACCCCCACCGGCACCTGGCAGCCGCCTTCCACCGTTTCGAGGAAGGCTCGCTCCGCCGCCGCGCAGTCCGCCATATCGTCGTCCCGCAGAAAATCCACGAGCCGCCGCGTCTCGGCGTCCGCCGCCCGCGCCTCAATCGCGAGCGCCCCCTGCCCGACCGCCGGAAGGCAGAGAGCGCGGGGCAATACCTCCGTGATCCGATCGCCAAACCCCAGACGCTTAAGACCCGCCACCGCCAAAATAATGGCGTCGTATGCCCCCTCGTCCAATTTTGCCAAGCGCGTGTTGACGTTTCCCCGAAGATCGAGGAGAGTCAAATCGGGACGCGCCGCCAAAATTTGCGCCCGGCGGCGCAAGCTGGAAGTACCCACCCGCGCCCCCTCAGGCAGTGCGGCAAGGGTACGGTAGCGGGGGCTGACCACTGCGTCACCGGGATCGTAGCGCTCCGTGATCGCCGTGATGACCAGTCCCTCCGGCACCTCTGTGGGCATGTCCTTCAGGCTGTGTACGGCGATGTCGATCTCGCCTTCCTGCATGGCCGTTTCCAACTCTTTCGTGAACAGCCCCTTCCCGCCGATCTTCGCCAAGGGCGCGTCGAGGATGCGATCCCCCTTTGTCGTCATGCGCTTTTCCTCGACGATGAGACCGGGGTGCTCTGCCCGCAGCCGCTCGGCGACGTACGCCGCCTGCCAAAGGGCTAATTTACTACTGCGCGTGCCAATGATGATTTTCTGCCCCATCCGCCGTTTTTCGCCTCCCCGATACCAAGACCCCCGATACATGCAGCCCGCATATCGACGCATCTTTGTTGCCCCGCCATCGTCAACAAATCCACCGCATCGCCCTTGCCATGCGTTCGGTTTGTTTCCTCGACCGGGGAAAAAGCTGCACCCATCGGATGCCTTTCATTTGAGCAGTTCTTCCGAAAAATCCAACTTAAACAGGCTGTTCATCGCATCGATGTAGAACTGCTCCCGCTCCGTCCCTGCCGCCGCATTGATCTCCATCATGGGAAAGCGCAGGAGCTTGCGGACGATCATCCGCGACATGTGTTCCACGACCTTCGCCTCCGCCACATCGAGCTGCGGCAACTTCCCCAAGGCACGGCGCAGCTCGCGGCGCCGGATCTTGTCCGCACGGTTCGAGAGCCGCGCCATGAGGGGCTGGAAGGAGAGGTACTGGAATTTTTCCCGCAGCGACGCCACTTCCTCCTCGATGATCGCTTCCGCCTGATGGGCTTCCTTCTGCCGTTCCTCTTTATGCTCGTCTACGACCTCTTCTAAATCGTCGATGTTGTAGACGGTGACGCCCTGTATGTCCGACACCTCGGGATCGACGTCCCGCGGCACGGCAATATCGATGAAGACCAAGGGGCGGCCGCCCCGCGCCCGCATGGCCCTTTGCGTATCCCACGGGTGAATCACGTAGTGGGGCGCCCCGGTGGAGGTCACCACGATGTCCGCATCCGGCGCTGCCTCCAGCCCCGAATCGAAATCCACCGCTTCGCCGCCGAACCGCGCCGCCATCTCCTCTGCGTTCTCGCGGTGGCGGTTCGCCACATAGATCTTCTTCACGCCGCGCCCCTGCAAATTTTCCGCCGTCAATTCCGCCATCTTCCCCGCACCGAAAATGAGGGCGCTGGAATTTTCGAGCGTCCCGAAGATGTCCCGCGCCAACTCCACCGCCGCATAGCTCACCGAAACGGCGCTGAACGCGATGCGCGTCTCCGTCCGCACGCGCTTTCCCGTCGTGATGGCGCGATGAAAGAGGGTGTTGAGGACGGTACTCGTCGTGCCGGCGGCGTGCGCCATGGCGTAAGCGTCCTTCACTTGACTTAAGATCTGCCCTTCCCCAATCACTAAGGAATCAAGGCTGGACGCCACCCGAAAGAGGTGGCGCACACAGGCTTCGTCCGTGAAGGTATAGAGGTACTCGTCGATGTTTTCCCGATGGCCGGTCATATCCGTCCAAAAGCGACGGATCGCCTCCATGCCGGAAACCTCGTCCGCCGCCATAGCATATATCTCGCTGCGATTGCAGGTGGAGACGACCACCGCTTCGTGCAGGGGATCATATTCCCCCAAATGCTGAAGCCCCCGACGCACCTTCTCTTTCGAGAGAGCGAACCGCTCCCGGAGCGCCACGGGTGCCGTCTTATGATTGAGGCCTAAACCGAGCAATCGCATCTTTCACCCGCGCCTCCGCTTCGTCGTACTTCTTTTCTCGCACCAGCGCCATCACCTCATCGTCGAGCGCCGAGCGCCAGAAGATCTCCCGCACCTCGCTTTGCGAAAATTTCTTCTGTGCCTCCTGCCGAAGCGGCGCCAACCGCTCGAGCCATGTGCCGTAGACATCGGCAAATTTGTCCGCCAGTTCCCGACAGAGAATCCGGGAAAGCTCCGGGCTCGTGCCAGCGGTAGAGACCGTAAAGAGAAGCTGCCCGTGTCCCACTTGTGCCGGCACGGTGAAGTCGCTCAATTCCATGGGGGGCGCAGCCATATTGACGAGCGCCCCCGTGGCTTTCGCTGACCACGCAGCGGCACGGTTCACCGCCTCGTCGTCGGTCGCGCAGACCACGAGGAACATGCCCACGATCTGAGACGCCGTGAAGCCCTCTTTCACCCACTGCAGCTGCCCTTCCCGCGCCATATCCACGATCTCCGGCACCGCTTTTGGCGCGATGACCGTCACCACCGCCTCCGCCGCGACGAGCGCCTTGGCGCGGCGCAGCGCGATGTGACCGCCGCCCACAATGGCGCAACGGCGACCACTCAGTTTCATATTGACCGGATAAACCTGCTCCTTCATCATTCTCGCGTCCTTCGCGCCATAATCGTCGATAGGTAGTTCACAGGGCGGCTCCTCCTCGCCATGATGTCGTCGATCCGCTCCTCATCCGGCAGGCCGCAGCGGCTTACCATGACGGCATGATCCGCCATCCCGTGCGCTTCCAAAAGATCGGCAATCTCCGGGAAATTCTTGTAGACCTTCATCAGCACCACATTGTCCGAAACCTCGATGACCTTTCGAATCTTCTCGATATCGGCGGTAGCGGGGATGACGCTCAGGACGTCGTCTCCCTCCACGATGGGCCAGCCGAGATGGCTCCCCATGGCGATGAACGCGGGGATCCCGGGAATCGTCTCGATGGGTACCCCCTCTTTTTTCAAGCGATGGAACACATAAATATAGGTACTGAAAAACATGGCGTCCCCCAACGTCAAAAACCCCACGTTTTTCCCCTCGTGAAGAAAGCCCAAAATCTCCTTCTTATTCGCGTCCCAAGCCGTCGTGTCCTCTTCAAACGCCTTGACCATGGGAAACACCTGATAGACGATCCGCACGTCCTCCTTGAGGTAGGGGCGGGCGATGTCCAAGGCCACACTGCCGTCCTTTTTCTCCGTCTTCGGGGCGATGAGGATGTCCACCGCACGGATCGCCTGCACCGCTTTCATCGTCAAAAGCTCGGGATCGCCGGGGCCGACCCCGATGCCATAGAATGTGCCTGTCATGTAGTTCCTCCTCATTCCTGCGCACCCTAATAGGAAAAATGAATTTTTTCATTATAATGATAGTACAACAATGCCCCCGGGGTGTCAAGGCAAGCCGACACGCCGGGGGCAAAAGGCGGACGAGAAAAACTCAGTCCAGCGTCATGATCTTGTGTTTCAAGACATAAATGAGGGCTTGGGTGCGGTCATTGACGTTGAGCTTGCGGAAGATATTCGTCAGGTGATTTTTTACCGTCTTTTCACTGACGAAAAGGGCTTGCGCGATGTCTTGATTGGAAAACCCTTTAGCGATGCAGGAAAGAACGTCCATCTCCCGAGGTGTCAGGCGCTCCGCGCGGCCTTCCCGCCACATCTCCCGCGCTTTCGCGTTCACGTCCTCCCCTTCCATGAGCCCGCCGAAGATGCGTTCCGCCAATTTGGGATAGACGAAGGCGTCGCCCCCCGCGACCACATGGATCGCCTTGATGAGCATGGAAGGCTCCACGTCCTTGAGGAGATAGCCCAACGCGCCGTT
Organism: Schwartzia sp. (in: firmicutes); assembly: GCA_052170475.1. Taxonomy (GTDB): domain Bacteria; phylum Bacillota; class Negativicutes; order Selenomonadales; family Selenomonadaceae; genus CAJPQU01. The sequence goes on along the minus strand of JBQNAL010000011.1, from coordinate 44,629 downwards.
TCGGAGCATTTCCAAAACGTACTTGTCACTGTCGTGAATCGTGAGCGCGATGATCCTCGTGCGCGACCGTGCCGCCTGGAGCTGGCGGGTCACTTCAAGGCCGGAAAGATTCGGCATGTTGAGATCCAAAAGGATGATGTCCGGCTGCAAGACCAGCGTTCGCGCTAAGGCTTCCTGCCCGTCCCCGGCCTCCCCAATGACCTCTAAATCCTCCTCGAAGTTCAGCACACGCTTGATCCCCTGCCGCAGCAAAGCATGATCGTCCGCAATCAGAATTTTGATCGACATTCCCTATCCCTATCCTTTCCCATCAGACAAATCCCTTGTCCCTATCGACTGTTTTCCTATTGACGTGGTCTTACTATCCTGTGTGTTCGCGCTCTTCGCCCTCGTCTAGGACGTGCGCCGTCAAAAAAATCATGATTTCTGAATCGGATTTACTGGTGCGCACACTGCGAAAGAACGCGCCCAAAATGGGCAAATCTCCTAAAAACGGCACCTTTGACATGCTCTTCGTCTCCTCACTTCCGATGAGGCCGCCGATGACCATGGTCTCCCCGTCCCGAAGCCTCACCGTGGTGTCGGCGGATCGCTTCTGAAAGCGATAGGCTTTTAAGGATTCTACGTAGAGAGGCGAGCTGACCTCCGTGTGTACGGTGGCGGTGATGCCGCCCTCGGGGTTCACCCGGGGCGTGCAGCGAAGGATGATCCCCGCTTCCCGATAGGTGACGGAGGTCGTCGTGGTCGCGTTGGTGGTGGACACCGTTGGCACCGGCACTTCCCCGCCGATGTTGATGACGGCTTCGCGCCCCTGCAAGGTCGTGATGTTCGGCCTTGCTAAGATCTGCGCCTTGCCGTCGGTGATAAGGGCGTTGATCGTCGCCCCGAAGTAAAATTCAAATGGATGCCCTTCGGGTCCTCGCCCAAATTGGAAAATCCCGGGGATCGACTCCCCCGGATGCCACCGGCGCTCCGTCGTCACCTTCGGCCAATCCTCCGTCACCGTGGTATAGGAGCCGTCGGGATTTTGCACGGTGCGGCGGCGCGTTTCATACTCGGTGCGATGGTTCGGGTACTGCGGCACCTTCGACCAGTCCCACTCGATGCCCAATTTTTTCGCCGCATCCTTCTGGATGGCGATGACCTTCGCTTCCAACGCCACCTGACGGATGGGCTGATCGAGGGCAGCGATGATCCGCTGCGCCGCTTCGGCTTCCGCCGCCGTCCCCACGAGGAGGAGCGTCCCCGTCCCAGGATCGGCGAATACCCGCGCCGCCTCTTCCCGCAGAGGGGGCTGGGGTTCCCTCTCCTTTTTGCTTCCCTCTCCTCGGCGATCCGCCCCCCTCTCTTCTCGACAAAGCGCTAAGGCCACCGCGTCCCGCACCGTCGTCAAATCCGCATAGCGGATGGGGAAGGTGTACGGACGGCAAAGATGATCGCCCTGCGCCGTCAGGAGGAACACGCCGCCCCGCTCCTCTAAAAAAAGCCCTTTCGCGGCAGCGATCTGCGCCACAATGTCCGCCGGTTCCGCTCCCTCCACGTCGATGCTCACGGTTCCCTTGACGGAATCGTCCACCACCACGCCGAAATGACCAAGACTGGCCACGGCCAAAAGGACAGCGCGAACATCGCCCTCCGCCACATGGAGACTGGCGGGCGCGGCGCCGGCCAAGGAAGAAAAGAGAACCGCCATCGCCGACCATAGCGCGAAAACCCATCGTGCCAATCTATCCTCTCCCCTCATGGCGGTGCGGGAGAAGAGATGCGACCTGCCCGCTCGGCGCCGGCAAACGAAGGAGCCGCTCCTCGCCCGCCGCACGCACCCACGCCCCCGCCGCCTCCACCGACAGCAGCGTCAGATCCCCCGAGGATTCTCCTGGGGCTAAGACCACCTGCCGTCCTTCAACGAGGAGGATGGCGCGGCTGTCCGTCTCTGCCGACACCACGCCCATGAGCCGCACCGTGGCCACACGTTTTGGCGAAAGGCGATGGGACGGGACAGCGTTTTCTACGGAAGGCGCCCGGCCTTCGTGGGCGGCGGTAAACGGTGTTTTGAGGGGCGTCCGCCGGGCGGGCGGTGCAGCCATGCCAAGCACCGTCCCCATCGCCGCTTTTGGTGCCTCCATCTGCCGCACCGTCAGCGGGGGCAGCGGCGGCACGACCCCATAGCCCGCGCCCACACCGAGGACGATGGCGCCTGCCACCATCCCCGCACCCCAGCGCCGAGCGGAGGGACATGACGCCCTTCTCTCGGCCGCCGCTCGGATCGCCGCAAGCCTTGGCCCCAACACTTTTTTATAGGCCTCCACTCCCGGCTGGTCGAAGGCGTCCACGTCCGCCAACTCCCCCTCGTACGCGACGGAGAGCGCCAAGAGGTACATCACCTCGCCTAAATGATAGGCGCTGAGCTTCGGCAGGCTAAAGAGCGCGTTGAAGCGGCCATTCCCCGTCAACGCCTCGGCATTCGACTGACGCGCCGCCTCCAAGGCCTCCCCCAAGGTTACGCCCGCGATGGCGGAGAGCTGCGCTTTTCCGGGGAAGACATCCGGCACGGCGAGATCCTCCGACCAGCGCTCCACCCGCAGGAACTGCACCACCTTGTTGAGGCGGCCTTCTTGGTGCTGCTGGGTCTGGGCGTGCATGTCCGTCGTCCCCACGGCCACCATGGGCGTCCTGCCATAGCGCACCACGCGCCCGTCGCGGTCTCGCTCCTTGCCCAGAGACTCCGCCAAAAGCTGCACGTACCACTCGGCGAGGGATTTCAGATCGTCGCCGTAGGGCATCATGACCTCGATGTCCCGCCCGTAAGTTTCCGCCGCGATGTACTTGAGCGCGGCGTTGAGCATGGCGGGGTTCTGCCACACATCGTCCCCTTGACAGTTTTCATCCATGGCGCGCGCCCCCGCCAAAAAGCCGTCCATGTCGAAGCCAATACAGGCGGCCAAGGAGAGTCCCACCTCGGAAAATACCGAGAACCGTCCCCCGACGCCGTCGGGCACGGAAAACATCCGCCACCCCTCCTCCGCCGCCAACCGATGAAGGAGCGTAGGGCGCTCGTCGTCGGGATCCGTGACCGCTGCCACAGAAAGGCGAATGTCCGCCGCCTTCCCCAAGCGATCATAGAGCAGCATGAAATTCGCCATCGTATCGAGTGTGCCGCCCGATTTCGAGATCACCAAGAGAAGCACCGAGAGCGGTCTGCCTACGTGCGCCTTCCTCCGCGCCCCACGCGCGGCGAGGTGGTCGATGAGCGCCGTCGTGCGGAGCGGATCCATGTTATTCCCGCTGAAGTAGACCTCCGGGAAGCCGCCGCGCGCCTCCTTTGATTTCTCGTTCCAAAACGCGCCCCCCGTCACATCGAAGAGGACTTTATTCCCCAAGTAGGAACCGCCGATGCCAAGGGAAACGACCACATCGACCTCCCGCCTTACCTCCTCGCCAAACGCTTTCAGCTTTTGGAGGGAGGCGGGGGAATTTAAGTGTCCCTCCGCCACATAGGGAAGTTTCGAAAACAGCACCTTTTCCGGCGCACCGTCCTTCGATTGATGGCCGCGCACAAAGCCGGTGCGGCGCATCTCTTCCACCGCCCGGTGCGCCGACAAAAGGCGCGGCGCTAAGTCCGCCACATCGGCCTCTGTCACCCTGCCCTCGCCCATAAGGTTCGTATAGTCAAAGGAAAAGCCAGAGGGAAGGGTCAGTACCGTCATCATGGGATGTCCTCCTCTCTCTTTTGGGGCGCGTCCTCTCCTTGCGCACGGTTCGCCGCAACGAGGGGCGTCAGGAGGCGCACCAAATAGGTCATGAATCGCTCCCGAAGCTCGGGGCGCTTTAAGGCCTGCTCCACGGTCGCTTCCAAGAAGCCTTCCTTGTCCCCGATGTCGTAGCGCCGCCCGTCGAACTCATAGGCATAGACCTTCTCTCGGGCAGCCAAGGCGCAGATCGCGTCCGTGAGCTGGATCTCTCCCCCACGCCCCGGCGCGGTATGCGCCAAGAGATCAAAAATCTCCGGCGCTAAGATATAGCGCCCCAGAACTGCCAAATCGGACGGTGCTTCCTCGGCGGCGGGTTTTTCCACCAAGTTGACCGCCTGAAAGACATGGGGCTTCACCGGGCGCGGATCGACGATGCCGTACTGGGACACCTGCGCCTTCGGCACATGCTGCACCCCTAAGACGCTGCCGCCCAATTCCAAGTAAACGTCGATGAGCTGGGAAAGACACGGCACCGCCGCATCGACCAAATCGTCGCCCAAGAGGACGGCGAACGGCTCGTCGCCCACGAATTGGCGGGCGCACAGCACCGCATGGCCAAGCCCCTTCGCTTCCTTTTGACGAATGAAATGGACGGTGACGTCCGAAATTTCCTCCACCATCTTTAAGAGGTCGTACTTCCCCTGTGCGCGGAGCTGCTGCTCCAATTCCAAGGAGCGGTCGAAATGATCCTCGATGGAGCGCTTATTGCGACCGGTGATGATGAGGATCTCCTCGATCCCCGACGCGATGGCCTCCTCCATGATGAACTGGATGGCCGGTTTATCGACGATGGGCAGCATTTCCTTCGGCTGCGCTTTCGTCGCAGGGAGAAAGCGCGTCCCGAGTCCCGCCGCCGGGATGATCGCCTTGCGAATCTTTTTCACACCGCTTCCCTCCGTTCCCCCGCTCAGCGTCTCCTTCATCAGCGGCGAATCCGCGCCAAAAGCTCCTCTGTCTTTTCCTTGAGCAGCGCCGCATCTCCCCGCGTTTCCACGTTGAGCCGGATCACCGGCTCCGTATTCGACATGCGGAGGTTAAAGCGCCAATTCGGAAATTCGACGCTGAGGCCGTCCACCTTGTTGACCTCGCCCTTCGCGCCGTATTCCTTCTCCACCGCCGCAATGACCGCCGCCGCATCCGCCACCGTGCTGTTCACCTCACCGCTGCACGGGAACTTCGCCATGCGCTCCGCCATCAGCGCCGAAAGCGGTTTTCCCGCCTGCGAGACGAGCTCCATGACGAGGAGGAACACCAACATGCCACTGTCGCAGAAGGAAAAATCCCGGAAGTAATGGTGGGCGCTCATCTCCCCGCCGTACACCGCGTCTTCCCGCCGCATCCGATCCTTGATGAAGGCGTGGCCGCTCTTGCACATCACGGCTTCCCCGCCCATCTTCTCCACGATCTCCAAGGTGTTCCACGTCACGCGCGGGTCGTAGATGATCTTAGCGCCCGGATGGCGCTTCAAAAACGCCTGCGCCAAAAAGCCTACAATGTAATATCCTTCAATGAATTCGCCCTTCTCATCGAAGAGAAAGCATCGGTCAAAGTCTCCATCCCACGCGAAGCCCAGATCCGCCTTCGCTTCCCGCACCGCCTCTGCCGTACTCTCGCGATTGTCCGGGAGAAGCGGGTTCGGCACGCCGTGGGGGAAATTCCCGTCCGGCTCGGGGTAAAGCGGCAGAATCTTCACCGGCAGCCGCTTAGCGAGCGCGGCGACGATGGGGCCGCCCGCGCCGTTGCCCGTATTCGCGACGACGGTCAAGGGCTTTAACGCCGCCGTGTCGATATAGGAAAGAAGGTGCTCTACGTACGCATCCGTCACGTCGCGCTGTTCCACTTGCCCCGGCTGCGCGGCGGGCGGCGGGAACTCCCCTGCGAGCGCCATCTTTTCAATGTCCAAAAGTCCCGTATCCCGCGAAATGGGGCGTGCCTCTGCCCGCACCAACTTCATGCCGTTGTACTCTTTCGGATTGTGGCTGGCCGTCACCATGATCCCACCGTCGAGGTGCCAATGCGCCGTAGCGAAGTAGATCATCTCCGTGCCGCACTGCCCGATGTCCACCACATCGCAGCCCGCTTCCGTCAGCCCCCGGGTGAGCGCGCGGCTGATCGCGGGACCAGACAGCCGGATGTCGTGTCCCACCGCCACGCGCCTCGCCCCAAAGAGCGCCACAAACGCCCGACCGACGCGGTAGGCCAATTCCTCATTCACTTCCCCCGGGTAAACCCCTCGGATGTCATACGCGCCAAAGCCTTTGCCGCTGATCGCCATGCCACCGTCCCCCATTTCCTTGACTTCTTCTACTGTCCTACGACCTTACGCCTAAATATTTTATGGTATTCTTCGATACACAAAACAAAAATCCTCCCTCATTTAGGAGAAATTCCTTAAAATTTACCAAAAAAAAGATAAGTAATCCCTTATCATAAGGGTCATCCAGACGGCGCATCGTAGAGCGTGCGCCGTACCCAAAAATAGGAGATCGCGAGGGGGAGGCATGCGCCCGCCCACGCCAACGGATTCGCCAAGCACGCCCCCAAATAGCCGCACCGATCAATCAAGAAGAAGGCCGCCCCCGCTCGCATGAACAGTTCCATAAACCCCGCCACCGTAGGACTCATGGACTCACCCAGCCCTTGCAGGGTGAAGCGGAAAATAAAGAGCAGAGACAGGAGGAAATAGCATGCGCCGTTGACGATCAAATAGAGGTGGCCGTAAGCGATCACCTGCGTTTCCTCCGGCGGGACAAAGAGCGCGATGAGTGCGCCGCCGCCAACATACAGCACGAGTCCCACCGCGATGCTGAACGCACCCGACATCAAGATGCAGGCACGCACCCCGGCACGGATGCGGTCGAGCTTTCTCGCGCCGTAATTTTGCGCCGTGTAGGCCGCCATGGCCATCCCGAAGGACATCATCGGCATGACGCCGATGGTGTCCACTTTCTGCGCCGCCGAATAGGCCGCGACCGCCACCGCGCCTAACTGATTGAGCGGCACTTGCAGGAGGATGGCACCAAGGGCGATGACCGATCCCTGGAACCCCATGGGCAGCCCGAGCCGCAAGTGCGCAAAAAGGAGCGCGAGGGAAGGGGTCAGATCTTCCCTCCTCGGCCAGAGAATCGGCACGCGGCGGCGAAGGTAAAGCAAGCTGACCACATTCGCGACGACTTGGGAGGCCGCCGTCGCGAGTGCCGCGCCCGGCACCCCGAGCTCCAGCCCCAAAAGGAAAAGCGGCTCAAACAAAATGTTCAGCGTCAGCCCAAACGCCAGCATACAGGTGGGCGTCCGGCTATCCCCCAGCGCACGGATGAGGTTCGTCTGCATGGAAAAGAGCATGAGGAAGGGCGCATTCGCCCCGATGATGCTGATGAAGGTCACGGCATCGTCCAAAATTTCCGGCGGCGTCCGCATGAGGAGCAATACGGGGCGCGCCAACAAAACACTCGTCAGCGCGACCAGCGCCCCGATGAGGAGCGCCAAGAGAAAACAGGCGGCGGCACTCTTTCGCACCCCCGCCAAATCCCGCGCCCCGTAGCGCTGGCCCGTATAGAGGGACAATCCCGTCGCCGTCCCGAGGACGAACCCCATCAAGAGGAACATGAGGCCGCCCGTGCAGCCCACTGCCGCCAGCGCTTCGACGCCCAAGAAGCGCCCCACGAGGAGCGTGTCCACGAAGGCATACATCTGTTGAAAGACATTGCCCGCCAAAAGGGGCAGGGCAAACTGCCAGATGAGCCGCGCCGGACTTCCCTCCGTCAACATCGTCGCCATAAAAACCCTCTCATTCAAACACAAGCGTCACAATCGCCCGAAGCCGCTCCTGCAGCACCACGGCGCTGTCTGCGAGGGCGTCCGACTGGGGACGAAGGCGGGAATAGTGGAACTCTCGCGGCGTGCGGTTCGCCCAAAAATCGGCAGGATAGGGCGTCACCTCGATGCCTTGCTTTTCAAAATTCAGCACCGCGCGGGGCATGTGAAAGGCCGAGGTCACCAAAATAGGGCGAGTAAATCCCCGTTCACGCAAAATCTGCGCCGAATAGCGTGCGTTCTGCGTCGTAGTTTTGCTTTCCGTTTCCAAGAGAATGTCCTCCTCCGGCACGCCCAAGCCCACCAAAACCCGGCGGGCAATGATGGCCTCTGCCCCGCTGTCGGCGTAGACCTGCCCCCCGGAGAGGAGAATCGGGACGTGGAGCCTTCGCCAGAGCCGCGCCGCCGTCAAAAGGCGGTTGGCGGGGCTGGGGGCGAGCGTGCCCACCCCATCCACGTCCGGCGTATCCGCCATCGCGCCGCCCCCCAACATGACGATCACGTCCCCCGCAGGGTAGGCAGGCGGCTCATACTGTGTTTCTATCCCGCGCAGAAGCGCCTCCGACACGAGCTGTGTCGAGAGGAGATAAAAGGCGAAGGTCACGACGAAAAGAGCGGCGGCGATCCGTCTCTCCCGCCGCCGCCACGCCCAAACCGCGATGCCAAAGAAGAGGACGAAGAAGATCCCCGGCGGCAGGACAAAACTCGCGCCAAACTTCAATGCATAGATCATCGAACCACCCCGCCTTAAGCGCCCTGTGCCTTAAAGTAGGCGTAGGTGCGCCGCAGCCCTTCCACGAGAGCCGTCGTCGGCTGCCAGCCGAGAAACCGCTTCGCCTTCTCGTTGGAAAGCGCCGAGCGGTAAATATCGCCGGGGCGCTCCGCCCCGTACGCCGGCACGATGGTGCGCCCCGCCGCCTCGGACAAGAGATCCACGAGAACCAAGAGGCTCGTCTCCGATGCCGTGGAAAGATTGTAGGCCGCATTGGGCGAGGCGGTGTAAAGGGCCGCGCGGATCCCCGCCGCGATGTCGCCCGCGTAGACGAAATCCCGCGTCTGCCGCCCGTCGCCAAAGATCGTCAGCGTCTTTCCCTCTGCCGCCGCACGGGCGAAAATGCTGATGACGCCCCCTTCGCCGCCGTCGCCCTGCCGCTCCCCGTAGACGTTCGCAAAGCGCAGGACAACGTACTCGATGCCAAAGAGCCTTTGATAGAGTGCCAAATACCCCTCCGCCGTCACCTTGCTCAAGCCGTAAAAAGAGAGCGGGGCAAGGGCGCGCTCCTCCAAAATGGGCAGCGCCTCTTGCGGCACGTCGCCGTACGCCGCCGCCGTCGAGGCGAAGATCACCCGCCGAACGCCGCCCTTTCGCGCCGCTTCCAAGACCTGTATCGTCCCCAAGACGTTTTCCCTCGCGTCAAAGGCGGGATCCTCGACGGAAGCGTTCACCATCGTCTGCCCCGCCAAATGCACGATGGCGTCAAACTGTCCCGCCCCCACCGTATCCTCCAGCGACGCATCCAAAACATCCGCTTCGATGAAGCGTACGTGTGCGGGAAGATTTTCCCGCCGCCCCACCGATAAATTGTCCAAGGCGACCGGCTCATCCCCCATCGCCTGTAAGTGCGCCGCCAAATGGGAGCCGATGAACCCTGCGCCCCCCGTGATCAAAACCTTCATCTTCTATCGCTCCTCGCTTGTCGCAGGCAAAGCGCCCTGCCATGCCTTATCCTGAGAACTGATTGCCCTGCGCACCCATCGGCGCACCCTCGCCTTATCATAGGAAGGATGACCCTCCCTGTCAACTTTTCCGTCCCATCGCACCGCTCTGTCCCATGGTTCCCGCGCGCGCTCAAAACAGCCCGAGCGTCTTGGCGAGCAAGATCCAACCGAAGAGGGACAAAGCGGAAAGCGCGGAAGAAAAGACCACCGCATTGCCCGCCAAGTCCGCGTCGCTGTCCATCTGCTGCGCCATGGCAAACCCCGCCACGGCAGAGGGCGTGGCAAAGATGGCGAGAAGCGTCGCGAACTCGACGCCCCGAAAGCCGAGGAACGCCGCAAAAGCCAGCACCGCCCCCGGCACGAAGAGAAGCCGCGACGCAACGCAGGCGATGAGCTGCGGACGATGATCCACCGTCGTGCCAAAGCGGAAGGACGCCCCCAAGATGATGAGCGCCAAGGGCGTCGTCGCCGCCGCCACCTGCGCCACAGGCTTTAGCACCGGCACGGGAAGGGGAACCTCGAGCAAAAGGCAGAAAAGCCCCAAGAGCCCACCGCGAATCATCGGATTTTGCAGGACGCCCAAGAAAAGTTTCCACGGACTGTACGACCCGCCGCGAAAAAACTCTAACGTCACGACGCCCAATACATTGTAAATCGGCACAATGACCGCGATCATCATGACGGGAACCGCCATTTGCTCCGCGCCGACGAGATTATCCATGAGGGGAATGCCGAGGAGGACAAAATTGCTGCGGTAAATCGCTTGGATCATCGCCCCCCGCCGCCTCGGCGACGGCTCCAAAAAAGAGACGGCAGCGAACGCTAGCGCGTAGACGACGCCGAGAGCGCTGAGAGCGAAAAACACCAAGCGCGGGCGAAAGAGCGCCCCGATGTTCGTGGTGTAGACATCGTAAAACATCATGGTGAAGAAAAAAATCTGGAACACCATGCGGTTGACCTTCTTCAGCTCCTCGTCCGTCAGCATCTTCTTCTGCCGGATGAAAAGGCCGATCCCGATGAGGACAAAAATCGGGATGACCGCCTTCACGGCGACGATAAAATTCGATCCGTCCATGCCCATCCATACCCTTCTCTTTTACGGATAGGACTATTATAGGCGCATGCGCCGATGGGCGCAACCGCTTTCGCCCTTATTTTCCCGCTTCCGCCGCCAAAAGCGCCGCCTCGACGCCCTCACGCCCCTCCGCCGTATCATAGAGCGCCGCCAAAAGAGGTGTCATGGACGAGGTGCTGGTCGTAAGCCCTTGCCCAAAGAGGAGTCGACCGTCGGCATCAAATAGCCCCTCCTGGAGCATCACCTGATAGGCCGCCTCCTTCTCCCGCTCCCGCTGCATCTCGTAACTTTGCCATAGGACATAAGCGCACCCGAGCGCCCGCGCCTTCTCGAGCGCCTCGCCAACCGTCGCCGCCTCCCCATGGACGACCCCGGGCAGCCGCCGCACGGTGAGGCTGGCGACCGCCCTTTGCCAGAGGGGGAGATCCGCCGCGAAGTCGTCCGGCAGGGAAAACGTCGAAGCGGCGTAAACCTTTGGGAAGGCGCCGACCTCCGCCGCACCGTCCGCCACTTCCTCCTCAGCGCCAAACTTACGGCGCAAAAGGGCGTCCACATAGTTCACCATAGCGTGCGAAAAGCGGTGCTGCCCCCGCGCCGACCGAAACCGCGTCACCTCGCCGAACTGCGTATAAGCGGAATCGATCGCCTGCACCGCCGCCCCCACGGGATCGCCTGCCATCACCACGCGGCGGACGGCAAGCCCCTCACACTTCTCTGCGAACGCCCGATTCCCCACCGCCGGCGCGCCGAAGGTCACGACGGCGATCTGCTCTTTTGGCACCCCCATGTCCACCAACCGCGCAGCCAAAAGAACCGCCACCGCCCCGCCCAAACTATGCCCCGTGAGGCAGATCCGCGCCTTCGGATCGGCGCACAGCACGTCTCGGAGCTGCTCCCCCATCGTCGCCACGCCCACCTGGGGCGTAAAGAACGCCGTCTGTGTGTAAGCGTTAAAGCCGCTGTGCACCAAAGGCTCACCCGATTTGACGTCCTTGCGCTCCGCCTCCTCCTGAAATTCTGTCGGGGTCTCTCCGGCGAACGGCACCTTGTGCAGGGAGAGATCGATCTTGACGTCCTTCCAGTCCTTCGTCCCCGTCACAGAGAGGAGATAGAGGGCGCCCTCCCCCTCCTCCCGGCGTAAAAGATAGTAGCTGGCCGACGTCCGCTTATCCTCTTCGCGCAGGGGCAGCATGACAAAATCGTTCGCCGCGAGCTCCGCCCGCGCCACCGCCCCCACCCGGTCACTGTAACTCGCGAGCGCCACCCAGGCGCAAAGGTAATCCATATCCTCGGAAACGGCAGGTGCGGCCACCGCCACAGGGGACAACAAAAAAGACAGCAGCGCCCAAATGCCCAGCGTCCGCTGCCTGATCCAAAAGAAAAAGCTCCTATCCATCCTCTGCATCGCACCTCTCCCCTTCACACCACGCAGCGGTTCCTGCCTTCACTTTTCGCTCGGTAGAGCTTATCATCGGCCGCCGCGATGATCTGGCGAAGCCCCATCCCCTGATCCGTCAGGGAAACCTGCCCCGCCGCAATGCCGCAGCTCACCGAAAGAAAGGGCTGCGTCGCCCCATGCCCGGCGGAGAGCTTCATATCCCAAAGCTTGCACATGCCCTGCTCCACAATGGCGCGCACCGCCGCGACATCCGCCGAAAAAAACAGCAGCAAAAGCTCCTCTCCGCCGTAGCGCACCGCAATGGCCTCCTGTCCTTTCGCCATGTCCCGAAGGATACGGGACACGAGCATCAGGCAGGAATCCCCCGCTTCGTGCCCGTACGTATCGTTGTACAGTTTGAAATTATCCACGTCAAAAAGCGCCACACAGACATCGTGAGACGACACATTCTGGCGCACATAGGCCTCCATCCCCCGCCGATTCAAAAGCCCCGTCAAGGGATCCGTCTCCCCGATGGCGCGCAGCGACGTGCGCTGCCGTATGCGCAGCAAGTAGGCGACATGGCGCTGCACCGCCGCCCCCATGGACACCGCCGTCATGAAGATCATATAGCGATCGGGATGGAAAAAATGCTCCGTCCACAAAAAAAGCCCCCACCGATGCTGGAAGAAGGCGGCGACAAGATCGTAGAGAAGCATGTAGAGCGCCGTCTCCCCGAGGGGAAAATTCAGCATCGTGGCCAAGATCATCAAGGTGATGGAGTACACATATAACCCGCCGGAAAATCGCACCTCCCAATACGTCAAAAAGAGGGAGCCGCAAAGAAACGCAATCACAATGAGCCGATTCGCGATGCGCATGAAGCGAATGCCCCGATTCTTATCGCGCAGAATGAACCACGCCAGCGCCGAGCCGGAGAGGAGCGCCGCCACCAAGCTCCAAGCCGCCACGATCCGCACCAGCCCGAAATTGCCCATCCACACATAGGCCGCCATATCCAAGAGAAGCCCAAAGCCAAAGAGAAGCCCGACGACCATCACATTGCGCAGCCCTTCCCGGACAAAGATACGCTCCGCCTCGCCCTGCCGGTAAACCGTAAGGCGCCGGTACCCGGAAATCATCCACCGCAAGAGACGCACGCCGCCCCCTCCTTTCCGCCAACGACTCTATCCACCCTACGACAACAAACATCTACTATAACCATTTTATAATGACCCATATGAATCGTCAATCTTTTTTTCGGCACTCACCCGCGCAAGAGATCCGCTACGGCTCCAGCGTCTCCACCTGCACCTCGGTCAGGCCAAAATACTTCATCGCGCCGCCCTTGGTGACGTTGTTGTCCCAATCCTTATAATACACGTGCCGCAGGGCGCGGTTCGTGCGTTCGAGCGGAGGGAAAGTGACCCTCGTCTCGCCGCGCGCCCGCCGTGCAGGAGGTAATGCGCTGCCCCAGACGAAACCACATCGAACAGAGACAAGACGCGCCCTAAGTATTCTCCGATGATGCCGAGGGAGAGGAGCTGCACCCCGCCCCAAAAGAGCAGCACCGTCATCAGCGTCGGATAGCCGGCGACGGGGTCTCCGTAAATGAGGGTATTCAAGAAAACGAAGAGCATGTAAAGGATCGCCATGGCCGAGACCACGAGGCCGAGCGCCGTCGTGAGGCGAAGCGGCGCGATGGTAAACGAGGTGATGCCCTCAATCGCCAGCGACAGCAGCGCCGGATAGCTCCACGTCGTCCTCCCCGCCGCGCGCGGCTGCACCTGATAGGGAACCTCCTTCTTCTTGAAGCCCACCCACGTGAAGAGTCCCTTCGTAAAGCGCTGGTTCTCGCGCAAAAGGCGCCGCGCCGCCCTTCAGGAAATGAGGGCGCGGAAATTGACGACCTTTGCGTCCGCAGCCGCCAAGGTCTCCCGCACCGAGGCCGCACAGACGGCGGCAAGCTCCGCTTCAAAGTCGTGTGCCCAGCGGCAATCGCGGTGCAAGCGCGCATTGTCCGTCCCCGGGTGGAGCATGACCTCCGTCGTCCCTTCCCCGAGCCCTTGCGCAATCTTCAGCAAAGCGTCCGTGTCCACCGCCTCGCCCGCCACAATGCCAGCGAAGTGGTCAGGCGCCGCGATGCCCCGCCGCCGCGCCTTTTTCCCCGCGCGCCACGCCAAGGCCGCCAGCCCCGCGCGCCCGATGAGCTGTCCGATCCCGCCGAACGCCCCCGCCAAAAGCGGCGCCTTCGGCACGCGCATCGCAGGGATACGCGCCTTCACGCAGAGATCGAGCACCGTGTCGATGACCCCGGGCAAGACGTGCATATGCTGATGGCTGTCCGCATGGGTCGGATGAAGCCCTGCCCCTTCCACGCGGCAAAGCTGCGCCGAAAGCTCCGATCTCACCTCATCGAGCCGAACCTCCCCACGCAAAAGCCGCCTAGTAAACGCCCCGTGATCCTCCACAAAGACGCCCTCCTCCGTCACGAGGGACGGGATCTCCGCAGGCGGCAAAACGGGAAAGCCGTTCACGAGCGTGAGATGGATGCCTACGCCGAGCGCCGGATACGCCTTCGCCAGAGCCACCGCCTCGGCGAAAGCCACGCCCCCCGGCATGAGAGTAGCCGAGCGGAGAACGCCGTCGCGCAGTCCTTTCTCGACGGCGCCGTTGATGCGCGTGTGCCGACCAAAATCATCGGCATTCAAAATGATTTGCTTCACGGTACCCTTCTTCTCCCTCACAGGCGCTGCCGATCCTTTAAGGCGCGCTCCATCTCGCGCTTCGCCGCCTTGTCCGCCAAGTCCCGGCGCTTGTCGTAGGTATGCTTGCCGCTCGCCAAAGCGATCTCCACCTTGGCGCGCCCGCGCTTAAAGTAAACCTTCAGCGGCACCAAGGTGTAGCCCTTCTCCCGCGTCTGTCCGAAGAGCTTTAAGATCTCATTCTTATGCAGCAAAAGGCGCTTGGGGCGCAGAGGATCCCGATTGAAGATATTGCCCTGTTCATACGGACTGATGTGCATGTTTTCCAAGTACATCTCGCCTTTTTTGATGACCGCGTAGCTGTCTTTGAGGTTCGCTTTCCCGGCGCGGAGCGATTTCACCTCGGTGCCGAAAAGCTCCATCCCCGCCTCGTACGTCTCATGAATGAAGTAATCGTGACGCGCCTTGCGGTTCTCGCAGACGGTTTTCACGGCGCTATTTTTCTGTCCCATCCCTGCCCCTCCCTTCGTGCGGCTAAGACAATTTTCCTCCGGCAGATGCGTGACGCCGCCCTTTGGCGCTTATCGGCGCTTCTCCGGCGGATCGGGCCAGACGGCGCGATTGGGCAGGCCATCGTCGAAGGCCGGGCGCTTTTTCCGCCCCTCCGCCGCGCCGCTGCGGCTCTTCTTCGCCGCCGTTTTACCCTTGCCGCTTGCCGCGCTTCCGAGCGGCTTCGCCGTCTTCGCTTCGCCATGATCGCCCGCCGCCGCTTCCGCCTTTTTGCGTCGGGACGCCGCCGGCTTCGTCTCCTTTTCCGGGGCTTTCCCGCGCGGCGCACTCGCCTTGGTGCGCGCCGATTTTTCCTTGCGCGGCGATGCGCCGCCCTTGGCCGGCTTCTCCGCCGCGTTTTCTTCTGCGGCCGGCTCGTTCGACGCCTTGCTGCGCCGGACGGCGGGCGCTGCTGCCGCCTTTTTCCCCGGCCGCTTCTCCGTCGCCTTTTGCCCCGCCGAAGCGCCGCCGGGGCGCGACCCGCGCCCAGCCCCCTTGGCCGCGCCCTTCTTCGCCTTATCCCTCTCGCCCGGCACGTAGACGCCGTTATCCTTCAGGATGAAGTCGATGTTGCGCTCCTCCACATTCGCCCGGATGAGCACCACCTCCACCTCGTCGCCTAAACGGTACGCCTGCCGCGTCCGCTGGCCGATGAGCGCGTACTGCTCTTCTACATAGTCGTAATAATCGTTCACCATACGGGAGACGTGCGCCAAGCCCTCGACGCCGTTATCGAGTTCCACGAAGAGACCAAAGGCCGTGACGCCGCTGATGACGCCATGGAACGTATCCCCGACGAACTGCGTCATGTACTCGATCTCCTTCATCTCCGTCGTCTCGCGCTCCGCTTCCACGGCCACCCGCTCCCTTTGGGAGGTATGGTCGGCGATCTCCGGCAAAAGCCCCCGCAGCTTCTCCTGCCGCTTCGCGGGGATGGAGCCCGTGGCGAAGGTTTCCCGGAGCAGTCGGTGCACGATGAGATCGGGATAGCGGCGGATCGGAGAGGTGAAATGCGTATAGTACCGCGCCGCCAACCCGAAATGGCCGAGGCTCTGGTCGGCGTACCGCGCCTGCTGCATGGAGCGAAGCGACACCGCGCTCACGATGCGTTCCTCGGGACGCCCTTCGACCCGCGCCAAGACCCGCTGCACGTCCATCGGCTGAATTTCCCCGTCCTCATTGGGATGGATGTGGAGCCCAAACGCGCCCAACAGGCTGTTTAAGCGCTCGATCTTTTCCGGGTTCGGCTGCTCGTGGACGCGGTAAAGGAAGGGCAGTTCCTTTTCTTCCATGTGCCGCGCCACCGTCTCATTGGCGAGGAGCATACACTCCTCCACGATGGACTCTGAGAGCGACCCCGTGCGCCGGAGAAGCTCCACGGGGTGTCCCTCTTCGTCGAGCTTCACCTTCACCTCCGGCAGGTCAAAATCAATGGAACCGCGGCGGCGGCGCACGGATTTCCGCGCTTCGCGAAGCGCCGCGAGCGTCGCGAGCATGGGGAGGAGATCCCGATGCGCCGCCACGGCCTCTGCCGACTGTTCCACCAAGACCTGATTGACCGCATGATAGGTCAGCCGCCGATACACGCGGATCACCGCCGGCACGATCTCATACGAACGCACCTCGCCGTCGGGGCCTAAGATCATCTCACAGGCCATGGCGAGGCGATCTTCCCCCTGATTGAGACTGCATATCCCATTGGAGAGCTCAAAGGGCAGCATGGGGATCACGCGATCCACAAGATAGACGCTCGTCCCGCGCGCGTATGCCTCCCGATCCAGCGGCTCTCCTTCGCGCACGTACCAGCTCACATCGGCGATGTAAACGCCCAAGAACCAGCCGCCATCATCGCGGCGCACTGCGTACACGGCATCGTCAAAATCCTTGGAATCGTCCCCGTCGATCGTCACGACCGTAAACTCTCGACGATCCCGACGCCCCTCGTACTCTTGCGGCATCACCGTCTGCGGCACCTGATAGGCCGCCGCCTGCACCTCATCGGGAAACGTCGGCATGAGATCGTACTGGCGCATGACGGACAATACGTCCACCCCCGGATCGCCGGTCTTCCCTAAGACCTCCACGATCTCCCCCTCGGCGCTGTGTCGTCCCTCCGGCCACTTGGTGATCGACGCGACCACCTTCATCCCCGTTTTGGCTCCGTGAAAGCCCTTCTTCGGAATAAAGACGTCCTGCCCGATCTTGGAATCGTCCGGCGTCACGAAAGCGAAGGAACGCGTCGCAGAAAATGTCCCCACGATCTTCGTGTTCGCCCGCGACACCACCCGAAGGATCTCCCCCTCCCGCGCGCGTCCAGGAATCGGCGACGGCGAGAGGCGCGCCACCACGCGATCCCCGTGCATCGCGCTCGCCAAAAGCGCCCCCGGCACGAACACATCCGTATCCGCCGGCGTCAGCTTCACGTCGGGAATGATGAAGCCGTAGCCCTTCCCCGACATGCTCAGCTTGCCCACCACCAAGTTCATGTGTTCCGGCAGGCCGTAAAGCCCGCTGCGGTTTTTGATCACCGCCGCGCTCTGCTCCAATTCCGCCAAGGCCGCATCGAAGGCCTTACGCGCCGCCCCCGTTCGCTTCATCCCCTCCGCCAAGGCGTCTGCCGAGAGCGGTCGGAACGCCCCTTCGCGCATATAGGTCAGAATTTGATCCTTCATCTCCATGTTTTCCATAAAAAGTTCTATCTCCCTCTCCCCCGCAGGGGCAAATCTTCTCTATCCCCAAGTGCTGCCGCACCCGCAAAAACCTGCTTCTTCACCGATCTTTCTCACGCAAAAACGCCGCCGTGGCGGCAAAGACCGTCTCCCGCTCCGCGTCGATGGTGAGCCGGTGACCCGACTGCCGAAGCCAGATGAGACGCCTATCCGCCGAGCCCACATGATGGAAGAGGTAGGGCGCGCTCTCCGGCTCCACCGTGTGATCCCGCGCGCTCTGCACCACCAAAAGCGGCACGCGCACCTGCGGCAGGATCTCCCGCACCGACTTGATCACCGCCAACAGCTCATGCACCGAGAGGAGCGGCATCACCCGATACGCCACCCGGCAGTCCGCCGGCACCCCCGGCAATCGCTTCGGCAGCTTCGGCAAAAACCGCCCCCGCGCCTCCCTTCGCGGCGGCAGCTTATGAAGCTCCCGCCCCTCGTGGATGTAAATGGGAGCCGAGAGCGACACCACCCGAGAAACCTCGCGCACCGTCGCCACCCAAAGCGCCAAGAGCGCCCCCATCGACTGCCCCGCCACGAAGACCTTGCGACAGGCGCCGGAAAGGAGCGCATAGCCGTCCAACACGCTATCGAACCAATCCGCCGCCGTCGTCCGCTCCAAATCTTCCGGCGACGTCCCATGCCCCGCCAAGCGAACCGCGAGCACCGTATAGCCGCAGCGATGGAGATATGCCCCGTAAAGCCTCATCTCCGACGGGGATCCCGTAAAGCCGTGCAGGAGGAGAACCCCCTCCGCGCCGCCGGGCAAAAAGAAAGGCTCCGCCCCCGCCATCAGCATGGTTCTCCCCCCCGCCACAAATTCCGGAACCACTGATAAATTCAGCCCATCATCTTGGCGCCTCTTTTTCGCCCTGCCATCGTCAACAAATCCTCCGCATAGCTCTTGCTATGCGTCCAGTTTGTTTCCTCGGCAGGACAAAAAATCGGCACCAATCTGAAGGACTTCATTTTATCAGTGCTTCCTCACAACAAAAAAACGCTCCCAGCCGTCGGAGGTTGGGAACGCTTGCCCGTCTCACATCGTCATTTTCGCGATGACCAGCGTAATCGCCGCGAAAAGAACCGCAAATACTATCGTGACCCGCGCCAAAAGCGCATCCATTCCCCGCGCCTTCCCGCTGAACACCGTATTGCCGCCGCCGTCGAGACCGCCCATCCCAGCGGACTTCGCCTCTTGGCCTAAAATCGCCGCAATGAGGATGATCGCGATCACCGCGTCCACTACCATCAAAACCGTAAGCAATGCCGAGCCTCCTCCACCACCTGTCACTTTTCCCTTGATTGTACCATATCCAAAAATCATTGGCAATAGCGCAATTTCCGTATCGGCGACACACGAACCGCATGGCAGTAAGACATTGTTCCCCTATCGCTATACCATCTCAGCCTCATAGGGAAAGCTTTTCGCGTATACCGTTTCCGGCGCAACATCAATCGTCCCGTTTTTCCACGTAATCACCCCATGAAACAACGTCGGATCCTGCACGATCTTTTCATCTGTCAATGACGCAAAGGCAGCACCTTGAAGCGCCGAAGCATCAAACAATCGCTTCTCTCCCGTCGAAAAGGTAACCACCATCATGCCGCCGCGCAAAGGATGGACGGCGGTCACTTTCATGCCGTCCTGCCATCCTCCCGCATAACAAATATCACCCTTCACATACATAGCTGTCCCCTCAATTCATCGGTGGAATTTTATCAAAATGCTCGCCCCGAACGGCTAAGTTCCACGCCCGATAAACTTCCTCCTCGTGAAAGGCAAGCCATCCGACAACGATCCGTAACTGTTTACGGGGCAACGCACCGGCTAAAAGCTCTCCGTCGATGCCGACGGCTGCTTCATATTCACCGTAATATACATGAACATGCGGCTTATTATGCTGCCCCACATCATGAAACAGCAAATAGATGATCATCCCACCAAAACGGCTTAACTCCGGCATATCGCGTCCCCTTTACCTATACAGGATACCATAATTTCAAAATTCTCTCAAGAATATCCCTTGTCAAAAACAGACGTAGCCCTATAACACCCTCACTTTCACCTATTGAGAAAGTGGCGCCCTCATTTCTTGTACGCACGAGACGGTGCACGGTCTTTCACTTCACCGTGTACACCCGGATGGCACTGGTGTGGCCGGGGACGCACTTGATGCCGGAGGTGATGATGGTGACATCCCCGGGACGGAGGACGCCCAGTTCTTTCGCCGCCGTCGTGGCCATGCGGCGCATGGCTACCGTGTCCTTCCATAGCCGCTCCGCAGGCTTGGGCAGGACGCCCCAGCGCAGATTCAGGTGACGCGCCACCCGTTCGTAGGGCGTATAGGCGAAGATGGCCGCTTTCGGCCGGTACTTCGACACCATCTGCGTGGTGTACCCTGACTCCGTCGGCGTCACGATGACGGCGGCATCCAATTCGTAGGACAGCTGCACCGTGGCGTGCGCGATGGCTTCCGTCATGGCGTGGTGTTCCACCCCTTTATCCAAGAAGATGGCTTTATAGTGCAGGGAACTTTCGATGCGCCGCGCGATGCGATCCATCGTCTGCACCGCCTCCACCGGGTAATCGCCGCTGGCCGTCTCCCCGGAGAGCATGATGGCGTCGGTGCCGTCGAAGATGGCGTTCGCGACGTCGGAGGCCTCCGCCCGCGTGGGGCGCGGATTCGATGTCATGGACTCAAGCATCTGCGTCGCCACGATCACGGGCTTGCCCACGGCGTTGCACTTTTCAATGATCTTCTTCTGCACGAGCGGCACTTCCTCGGCGGGAATTTCCACGCCCAAATCGCCCCGCGCCACCATGATGCCGTCCGCCGCCGCCAAAATGGCGTCGAAATTTTTCACCCCTTCCAGATTCTCGATCTTCGCTAAAATTTCCATGTGGCCGCCGTGCGCCTCGATGAGCGAACGGATCGCCTCCACGTCCTCCCCCCGCTGGATGAAGGAGGCGGCGACAAAATCCATATCCTGCGCGATGCCAAAAATGATGTCCTGTTCGTCCTGCGCAGAAACGGGCGGCAGTCCAAGCGGCACGCCCGGCGCGGCCACGCGCTTTTTCGTACTCATGGCGCCGCTGTTTAAGATCGTCGTCACGATGTCCTTCCCCTCGACGCGCTCCACCCTAAGCTCCACTAAGCCGTCCGCCAAGAGCAGCGTATCCCCGGGGCTGACTTCCTGCCACAAATTCTTATGGTTCACCGACACATGGGTTTCGTCGCCGGGCGCATCGTCATACGTCAGCGTGAAGGGCTTCCCTTTGGTCAGCTCTACCTTCCCTTCGGCAAATTCCCCCAAGCGCATCTCCGGCCCCTTCGTATCCAAGATGAAGGACACGACCCGCCCTGCCTTTGCCGCCGCCTGTCGCACAGCCTCCATGCGCGCCTGATGCTCCGGGTGCGTGCCGTGGGAGAAATTGAACCGGGCGCAGTTCATCCCATTTTTTAGGAGCGCTTCCAAAACCCCCGGCCGCTCCGTCGCCGGCCCCATCGTGCAGACAATTTTCGTCTTCTTCAGCATACGTATCCTCCTTCGTCAACCCTATTTTATTCTTCGCCGCCAAACGCGGGAAAAGCCAAAAAGCGTACCCCTCCGCAGGAAGGTACGCTTTTATTGTACTCCTTATGAAGGAAAGAAGAAAGCCCGCACTCAAATGTCCCAGGATGCCTCAAAAACGCGATAGGAGTTTAGGAGTTCCTCCGCCAAGCGACCTTCCTCCCGCGCTTTCTCTAAAGCGGCGCCGGTTCGCCAGCCGAAGCTGACCATCGCTCCGTCATCACCCGGGCATCGCTCTTCTTTGTAGGCGAGAATCCGATCTAAATCGACCTCCTCCGGCGCACCGATGGGCTGATTGCTCTCCGCTTCCACGCCGAGCCACGCGGGGAGATAGTACCGCTTGCTGCTGCCTGCGCCATCGCCTTCTTGGATGATGCTCCAAAGCTCCTCCACCAAGAGTTCGCTGCCTAAGACGCCCAGCGAGAAAAACGTCGTTTTCGTCTTTCTAAAGTCTCCGTCCTCTGCCAAAAGCGTACTCTCCTCCATGACGTACCGATAGCGATCCGTCCCCTCATCGAAGCGGGCTTCCGCCTGTCCGAAAGCCTCCCCCGTCAAGAGATCCGGCAGATACGAGTGACCGGCCATGAAGCGTCCCGACCCAAACTGCCCCGCCTCATCCAGCAATTCCTGAAAAATAATCCGTGGCCCCTCCTTCTCGCGCCTCGGCTTCAGCCCAAAAAGCTCTAACTTGCCGTCGCGGTCGAAATCCGTCACCGCAAAGACGACATCGTCCCGCAGCTTCCCCGAAGGCTCATGCAGCCAGTTCCAATGCTTGGCATACTGCCCTTCGGCCGCGGCCTTCGCCAAGATGGCCGTCTGCGTTTCCGGCGTCAACGACGATGCCGCAACCGGTGTGGAAAAGGCCGCAAGCACCGCGCAGCCTGTCAAAAGATGTGCAAAAAACCGTTTCACCTTGTCACCTTCCTTTAGACAATGCGAAAGATCCAGCCTTCGGGCGCTTCGATGCGCCCCATCTGGATGCCGGTGAGGGTGTCGTAAAGCTTTTGCATGACGGGACCCATCTTTTCCATGCCGCTCGGGAAGAGGATCTCCTTGCCGTGATCGTTGATTTTCCCCACGGGGGAGATCACCGCCGCCGTGCCGCAGAGACCGCACTCCATAAAGCGCTCCACCTCCGAGAGCAGCACCTCTCGCTCCACAACCTTCAGCCCCAAATACCGCTCCGCCACATAGACGAGGGAACGGCGCGTGATGGAGGGAAGGATGCTGTCGGACTTCGGCACCACCAAATGACCGTCCGCGTCTACGAAGAGCAGGTTCGCGCCGCCCGTCTCCTCCACCTTCGTCCGTGTCGCCGGATCGAGAAAGACGTTCTCCGCGAAGCCTTCCTTGTGCGCGGTGACGATGGCGTGAAGGCTCATGGCGTAGTTCAGCCCCGCCTTGATATGACCGGTTCCACGGGGCGCAGCGCGGTCAAAATCACTGACCTTGAGCGCGATGGGCTTCGCGCCGCCCTTAAAATAGGGACCCACCGGCGTCACGAAGATGCGGAACTGGTACTCCTCCGCCGGCGCCACTCCGATCACGGGACTCGTCGCGAACATGTAGGGGCGGATGTAGAGGGTCGCCCCCGATCCGTAGGGCGGCACCCAGTCCGCATTCGCCGCGACCACCTCTTTCACCGCCGCCACGAAGCGATCCTCGGGGAAGGGCGGCATCTCAAGGCGCAGCGCCGAATCGTGCATCCGCGCCGCATTGAGATCCGGGCGAAAGCAGACGATGTGACCATCCTCGGTCGTATAGGCCTTCAGCCCCTCGAACACGGTCTGTGCGTACTGCAAGACCCCCGCGTCCTCGCTGATGACGATCTTATCGTCCGCCGTCAGGCCGCCCGCATCCCACGCGCCGTCCTTGTAATTGGCGACGTAGCGCTGATCCGTCACCTGATAGCTAAATCCCATATTGCCCCAGTCCAATGCTTTCTTTCCCATCGTAATGCCCTCCTCTTATGCTGTCCCTTGCCCCCGCCCGCGCAGCCTTCTTCGTCTGCACAAAAGCGCCCCGTAGGGATACGGTTCTTTGCCTTGCCCACGACATCCTCTCACCCCAAAAAGGGACTGAGCAGCCGGTCATAGAAATGGATGACGTAGGCCATGGGGCTAAACCCCAATTCCATCGAGCTGTCGGCGATCATGTCGATGCGCCCCGTTTCCTTCCCGTCGTAGCAAAGCACCAATTCCCCCACCTTGTCCCCGCGCCGAACGGGGGCGTTGATGAAGCGCGGCATGTCAAGCCGCACCGAGCAGCGGCGCTCCGTCTCTCCCTCCATGAGGAGATGGCGCACCTCGCTCTTTGGGTGCGCCGTCACTTTGTAGGTGGTGCCGTGGTGTACCCAGACCGTCCCCTCGATCTTTTCTCTGGGCGGCCCCTTCACGAAGCGCACGCGGGGAAATCCATAGTCCAACAGCGCCGCCGTATCGGAAAAGCGGGTGTCCCCGTCCTCTGCGTTCATCACGATGCTGAGAAGAGTGATGCCGCCGCGCTCCGCCGCCCCCGAGAGACAGCCCCCCGCCGCCTCCGTCCAGCCGGTCTTAATCCCCACCATCCCCGCGTATTGGGTCAAAAGACGGTTCGTGTTCACCGCTTCCCACGGGGCGCTCTGGTGGGATGAAAACCGCACCGTATGCCGCCGAAGTCCCACGATGCGGCGAAAGGCGGGAAGCCGCCATGCCTCGCGGGCGATCTTCATCATGTCCCGCGCCGTGGAGATATGCCCACCGTCAGGAAGCCCATGCGGATTCTTGAACCAAGTATGGTTCGCCCCCAAGGCCGCCGCCCGTTTCGTCATTTCGTCGGCAAACGCCGCCTCGGACGGCGCTAAATGCTCCGCTACCGCCACGGACGCCCCATTGTCCGATTCGAGCATCATCTCCGTCAAAAGCTCTTCCATCGTGAGCCGATCCCCGAAGGAAAGCTCGGCGTACTCCGTATCCGCCGCCCGCTCGCTCACCGTCACCGGCGCGTCCAAATGCCCATGCTCGAGCGCCAAAAGGCACGTCATGATCTTCGTCATGCTGGCGGGATACATCAGCCGATCTGCGTTCTTCTCGTAGAGGACGCGCCCCGTGGACGCCTCCACCAAAATGGCCGCCTCCGCCGTAATGTGGGGCGCTTCCATGCCGCCGGCCGCCGCCATGCCCCACGGGCACAACAGCAGCGCCGCCGCGAAAAATCCCAAAAGCCGCCCCAAAAGACCGCGCCTCGTTTTCAACACCCCATCGTTCATCGCTATCCCTTACCCCTTACCCTCGAACGGTTCTTCCATCACAAAAAACGTCCCCTGCGCTTTCAGGCAAAGCTCACCTGCATCATCCAGCACCCGCGCCTCACACACCATCGTTTGACGGCCGCTGTGAATGACCTCCCCCTCAGCGACGGCTCTGGCGCCTTCATTCAGCGGGCGGAGAAAATTCATCCCCATCTCCAGCGTCATCACCCGCCGATCCAGAGAAAAGCACGCCCCGCCCATGGCCGTATCCGCCAGCGCCATGGCAATCGCGCCGTGGGCGACCCCGTACACATTCGTCACCGCATGGCAAATCTCCGCTTCCATCCGCACCCGTCCCCGACGCGCCTCGGTCACACGCGCACCGATGAGCGCCAAAAACGGATTTTCCTCGTGAAGCGCCGCGACGTGATGACGTGCCGACGCCGAAAGATCCGCCGCCAAAAAAAGCGGCGGCGCCCCCTCATGCTTGTCCATCCACTCAATCCCCTTCATCGAACGCTGCCGTTTTGTCCCTGCTCACTTCCTCTATTATAGCCCCCTCCCCCCTCTCCTGCAAGCGCCGCCAAAGCGTACCCGAAAACTTTCCTCGTACGGCAAAAAGCAGGAGAACAAAAGCGCTTCACGGTTGATTCACAAGGAAAAAGTTTTCATTGAAACGAAGTAGGGGTGAGACTCGGCTGGATTGCCCGTGTCTATCGACAAAACGAATCATGCGGTATATAATAAATAAACGAAAGGGATGAGGCCATGGTGCAGGTACGGTATGAAATTGGGGATGTCGTGCGCTTGAAAAAAAAGCACCCCTGCGGCAGCGACGCATGGAAAATCCTCCGCACCGGGATGGATTTCGGCTTAAAATGCGAGGGCTGCGGCCACTTTGTCATGATGCCCCGCCCGAAGTTTGAAAAAATGGTGCGTGCCATACTCACGAAAACACCACAGGAGGGATCGTAAATGGCGCCCGTTCGGCTCATGATCGTTGACGACTCAAAAATTTTCTGTCAGATGCTCAAGGACGACTTGGAAAAATTCCTGCCGGAAGGCTCCGAGATCATCGTCGCCCACGACGCCATCGCCGCTTGGGCACAGCTCATATCGTTTCGTCCCAGCATCATTCTCTTGGACGAAGAAATGCCCCGCATGGACGGTGCGAGCTTCCTCCGCTGGCTGAAAAACGCCGATATTTCCGTCCCCACCGCGCTCATCAGCGGCAATCCGGCCTATCGGGAGAAAGCGCGCACCGTAGGCGCGGCACTCTTCCTCCTGAAGCCCTCCGGCTCCTTCGTGGGCGAAGCGCCGAGCTTCTTTCAGATGGTGCGGGACGCCGTGCGGCAGCTATCCGACATGCCAGTCCATCTTCCCGACGCCTTCGTCGAGGACATGTCCCTCGACGCCTCGTCCATCGTATCCGAGCTTACCCCGAAGGAGCTTTCTGCCCTGCCCCAGCCCCTCTCCCTCATCGCCATCGGCGCATCGACCGGCGGGACGGAAGCCTTGGCCATGCTGCTCGCGAAGCTCCAGCCGCCGCTTCCCCCCATCCTTGTCGTTCAGCACCTGACAAACGCCACCCCTCGGCGCTTGGCTGACCGTCTCGACATCGACGCCGAGTTGGTCGTGACGGAAGCGATGGACGGGGAACTCATCCTGCCGGATCACGTCTACATCGCCCCGAGCGGCAAACATCTTCGGGTGCGGCGCATCGAGCGCGATCTCCTCCTCTCCTGCACCGCCGGCTCCCCGATCAACGCCGTCTGTCCCTCCATCGACGTCCTCTTTGATTCCGTCGCCAGCACGGTGGGACAAAACGCCCTTGGCCTCATCCTCACGGGTACGGGCACGGATGGCGCAAGAGGAATGCTCCGCATGCGCCAAGCCGGCGCGCGCACCTTCGGACAGGACGAAGCGAGCAGCGCCGTCTACGATATGCCGCGCGCTGCGTGGGAAATGGGCGGCGTCGAAACGCAGCTCCCCCTCCAATGTATGGCCAAGGCCATCACGCGCATCGCCCGCCAGCAGCCCATCGCATCCTTCCTCTAAGGAAAATCCCGACGCGCATGGTACGCGCGCCGATGCAGGACAAGCGCGACGCGTCTCACGAAAAAACCTGTGGTCGATCCCCCGATGGGGTGACCGACCACAGGTTTTTTATGTTGACTTCTCTCTTTTCTTCACGCTTCTTTGAGGAAGGCCTTGTAGCCCTTGGTGACTTCGTAGACGTCCACTTTGCTTGCGACTTCCCATGGGGCGTGCATGGAGCTGACGGCGACGCCGCAGTCGATGACCTGCATCCCGTAGAGGGACATGATGTAGGCGATGGTGCCGCCGCCGCCTAAGTCTACCCGGCCAAGCTCGGCCGTCTGATAGCGGACGCGGTGCTTATCGAACATGGCGCGAAGTTCGGCGATGTATTCGGCGTTGGCGTCGTTGGAGCCGGATTTCCCCCGGGCGCCGGTGAATTTATTGAGTACCAGCCCGCCCCCTAAGTACGCCACGTTCTTTTTATCGAAGGCGCTCGCGTAGAGGGGATCGTAAGCGGAGCTGACGTCGGAGGAGAGCATCTTGGAATTGGCCAATGCCCGGCGCAGCGTCAGATCGTCGTAAGTGCCGGTGGCCGCCAAAAGCTCCGCCAAGCTGTTTTCAAAGAAGCGGGACT
The DNA here is from genome assembly GCA_052170475.1 of Schwartzia sp. (in: firmicutes). Taxonomy (GTDB): domain Bacteria; phylum Bacillota; class Negativicutes; order Selenomonadales; family Selenomonadaceae; genus CAJPQU01. The sequence goes on along the minus strand of JBQNAL010000011.1, from coordinate 17,445 downwards.
GCATTCCCGTCGCCCCCACGCTCCCGATCTCTTCCTTGTCCACCAAGAGGCAGCAGGCGGGGCGCGAAACGTCCTCCATGGAGAGCATGGCCGCGAGCGAGGTGTAGGCGCAGACCCGATCGTCCTGCCCATAGCCTAAGATGAGGCTGCGGTCAAATCCCAATTCCCGCGCTTTGCCCGCCGGCACCAAGGACAGCTCCGCCGAGTGGAAATCCTCTTCCTCCATGCCGTATTGCTCCTTGAGGAGTGCCAAGACGCCGGCCTTCACCGCGTCTTTCTCCTCTCCCGGAAGCGGCAGGGAACCGACCAAGATGTCCAAATTCTCCCCTTCCACCACTTTGTCGGCTTTTTTCTCCAACTGCTCCTGCGCCAAGTGGATGAGGAGATCGGTGACGCAAAAGACGGGATCGTCCTCCGCCTCCCCTATGGTCACGTTCACCGCCGTGCCGTCCTTTTTGACGATGACGCCGTGGAGCGCCAAGGGGATCGCCACCCACTGGTACTTCTTGATCCCGCCGTAGTAATGCGTATCCAAGAAGGCGAGGTTCCCGTCCTCGTAGAGGGGATTTTGCTTGAGATCGAGGCGGCAGCTGTCGATGTGCGCCCCCAAGAGGGAAAGGCCCCCCGAAAGCGGCGCCTCCCCAAGGTGAAAGAGGGCGACGGTCTTTTTCATGCCCACGGTGTAAACCTTTGCGCCGCTGCGCAGCTTCTTTCCGTGGCGCGTGGCCGCCCCCAGTTCCTCATAGCCCGCCGCCTCTGCCAGACGCACCGCTTCGACGACGCTTTCCCGCTCCGTCTTGCACGTCGTCAAAAAGCTGCGATAGCCCTGCGCGATGGTCTCCAATTCTTTTTTCTCCGCCGCATCGTAGCTGAGAAAGACGGATTCTTTCTTCTTCGCCGCTCCGGCAGCCTTCGTCTTCTTTTCTTTCGCCGCACGCGGTGCGGCTTTCTCATTCATCATCAAGATGATCCTCCCTTTCCTTTATCCTATCGGAAAACTTCTCTCGTGGACGGCGTACCCTCCACGAGAGAAGCGCCTCTATCCCTGATCACCGGCGCGAAAAAGACCGCGCGCATCACGCGCCGCCCCCTCTCGTGCCGGCTGCGTCATGGCGTCTACCACGGCGGCGAAATCCTCCCTGCGCTCCGCGCGGTTGAAGGCCTCCCTGAGCGACGCCCCGCCGGATAGCCCCTTCGTGTACCATGTGGCATGCTTGCGCATCTCCCGCGCGCCGATGTAGCTCCCCTTATGGGCGATGAGCATGTCCAAATGACGCAGGAGGAGCGCCCCGCGCTCTTCCATGGTAGGCGGCGGCGGTATCTCTCCCGTCGTCAAAAACGTGTAAAAGGTGCGGAAAATCCAAGGATTCCCCTGCGCCGCCCGGCCGATCATGAAGCCGTCCGCTCCGGTCTCTTTCTGCACTCGGGCTAAATCCTCGATGGTGCGGATGTCGCCGTTGGCGATGACGGGGATCTTCACCGCCTCTTTCACGGCGCGGATGACGCTCCAGTCGGCGTGACCGCTGTAATACGCTTCCCGCGTCCGCCCGTGTACGGTGATCGCGTCCACGCCCGCCGCTTCCGCGCGCCGTGCCATCTCCACGGCGTTGATGTGGTCGGCATCCCAGCCGATGCGGATCTTCACCGTGAGGGGCATCTTCACCGCCCGACGCATGGCGGCGAGGATTTTCTCCGCCAGCGCCGGCTCTCGAAGCAGCGCCGCCCCCGCCCCGCCCTTGACGATCTTCGGCGCGGGACAGCCCATGTTAAAGTCGATGATGTCCGCCGCAGCGAGGCTTTCCACATAGGCGGCCGCCTCTGCCGCCCGCTCCGGCGACGCGCCGAAGAGCTGCAGGGCGAGCGGACGCTCCTCGGGCACCGTTTGCAGCATGGCAAGGGTCGCCGCACCGCGAAAATGGATGCCCAAAACGCTCACCATTTCGGAAAAGACCAAGGCGCAGCCCATTTCCCGCGCCAAGATGCAGTAGGGCGTATCCGTCACGCCGGCCATGGGCGCCAAAAAGACGGGAACGGGAAAATCCAGCGCCCCGATCTTCACGGCGTCTTAGGCTCGGGCTGATTGCGCTCGTACAGCACCCGAAGCCCCGTCAACGTGAGGAAATTGTCCACCTTGTCGATGGTTTTCGATTCGCGTGAAATCATCTTCGCCAAGCCGCCGGTCGCGATGACGCGCATGTCCTCTCGCATCTCCGCCTTGATGCGGCGGACGATCTCGTCGATCTGCCCGACGAAGCCGAAAATGACCCCCGCCTGCATGGCGGTGACGGTATTGCGGCAGATGATGGTGCGCGGCGTCACGAGCGCCACGCGCGGGAGCTGCGCCGCCCGCTGAAAGAGCGCTTCGCTCGAGATCCCGATGCCCGGCGCGATGACGCCGCCTAAATAGTCGCCGTTTTCCGCCACGATGTCAAAGGTCGTGGCAGTGCCGATGTCCACGACGATGAGCGGCCCGCCGAACTGCTCGTAAGCCCCCACCGAGTTCACGATGCGATCCGCGCCGATCTCGCGCGGATTCTCGTACCGCAGCTTGATGCCCGTCTTGATCCCCGGGCCCACGATGAGCGGGCGCAGGCGGAAATAGCGCTCGCACATCTTCGCCAGCGGCACGACGAGCGGCGGCACCACCGAAGAAATGATGATGGCCGTGACGTCCGACATGCGGATGCCCTGAAAGCGGAACAAATTGTTGATGAGCATCCCGTATTCGTCGCCGGTCTTTTGCCGGTCGGTGGAAATGCGCCAGTGGCGCAGCAGCTTTTTCCCTTCGTAGGTGCCGAGGACAATGTTACTGTTGCCAATATCAAAGACTAAGAGCATGGTCTTCCTCCACTCCCGCCGCAGCGCGGATTTTTGTATGGCTCATTTCTGCCGGGGACGGATGGAAACATCCCCCGCCAAGACGCGCCGGTACCCTTCTGCCGTGTCGATGAGGAGCGCACCGTCCTCGTCGATGTCCACCGCCGTGCCGGCAAAGGTTTCGTTCACGCCGATGACATTGACCTCCTGCCCCAAGGTGACGGCGTATTTTCGCCATTCCCCAAGAACGGGGGCAAAGCCGTTTACCTCCACCTCAAAGTAGAGTTCCTCGAGCGCTTTCAAAATCTCCACGAACAGCGCTCGCCGAGACGTCGGCTCCCCTTTGATGAGGAGGAGGGACGTGGCGATCTCCAAGAGCTCGTCTGGAAAATCCTCCGCTTTCGTATTGACGTTGATGCCCGCGCCGATGACGATGTAATTGATCCGCTCCATCTCGGCGCTCATTTCCGTCAGGATGCCCACCAGCTTTTTCCCGCGGTAGAGGATGTCGTTCGGCCACTTGATGACCACATCGAAACCGAATTTGCGCATGGCGCGGACGATCCCCACCGCCGCCATCAGGGTACATTTCGGCGCTTCCTGCGGGAGGAAAAAGGGCCGCAAAAGGACGGAAAACCATATCCCCTTCCCCTTGGGGGAGAACCACCCGCGCGAAAGCCGCCCCCGCCCGGCGCTCTGCGCTTCAGCCACCACCACCGTCCCGGACGCCGCGCCATTTTGCGCCTGCCGCTTGGCTTCGTTATTCGTCGAGGGAATGTCGTCGAAATGGAGGATGGTGCGACCGATGTGCCGGTTGGAGAGGAGCGGTAAAATCTCCTGCGGGAGGAGCAGATCCGGTGAGCCGACGAGGGTGTAGCCCCGCCGAGGATAGCTGACGATCTCATAGCCTGCCTCCTGCAAGGCGTGGATGTGCTTCCACACCGCCGTCCGGGAGACGCCGATCTGTTTCGCGATCTCCGCCCCCGATATGCTGCCGCTGCCGACGGCGCGCAGGAGCTCAAGTATCTTCACTTGCATGGCTTTCCTCCTCTGTGGTCGCCCAAAGGCCATATACCTACGGTATCTGCGCGATGTTTTTCGTCCTTCTCAAAACCGTTCGGGCAGATTCCCCGAAGCGGAAACGAGCGAGCCGCCGCTGTTTTCGTCAAAGTCAACGATGTCGTTGAGCGCCCGTTGGATGAGGGCTTCGCTGACGATGGCGAGTCCGACGAAGGTGAGGAGGAGGTAGAGGAGGGCGTCATTGCCGTCTGCGTGCATCCCCCGGCGGCGCTTGGCCTCCGTCAAGGTTTCACCCATCTGGTACATCCAGTAGAACATATAGATGCCGCAGGTGACGATGGAGAAGAGGAGCGCCATGCCGCCGGAGGCGGTGGTTTGGCGTCCGGCGGCCTCGTGGGCTTCATCGGTGAGCCTGATGAACCAGTAGCAGCCGTAAAGGCCGCAGGTGAGAAAACTGTAAATGATCGCTTTGACAATACTGCGTTTTTGCATGGGAAAATGCCTTCTTTCTGCGATAAGATGTGATGCGCCGCCAACGGGGGCGACGCCCTTCCTAGCGTCGCCGGCTACCTTCCTTCAGTGGGCGGCGGGAGGATGTCATGGGCGGGCGGCTCCGTTACACGCGCCACCGCCCCCACGGGCGCAGCGTGCGCTGCGATTCCATCGTTGAGGGACGCCTGCAAAAAGGCGGCCGTCAGAATCTGCGTGCGAAAGACCGCTAAGAGCATGTAGAGGATGCGCGGACTCGGATCCTTTCGCCGATAGACGAGCCAGAGGATTCCGGCGGCGATGACGGTCTGGACGACGACCCAAAAAACACCGATGACGAGGAGCGCCACGAGTCCCGCGACGACCGCCTCCCCATTGCTCAAGTCCTGATAGACGCTCTCCGGGATGTCGCCCATGCTTTGCAGCGTCGAGAATATCACGGCCAAGAGCGAGGTGACGACGACGGTCACCGTGTAGGTAGCGTTGGAGATCGCGTCGGGCGAAAGGCCCCTTTCCCGCCGCGCTTCCACCAGCTCTCCGCTGATCTGATAGAGCCAGTAGTAAAAGTAGAGGGAGCAGGTGACGAGGGTGAGAAGTACCACCTTCCCTCCGCCGGGCGTCGTGGGACGGCCGGAAAAGCGGTGGATGTCGTCGGTGAGGGTCTTCATCCAGTAGAGGCCGTAAAGGCCGCAGGTGAAGAAGGTCAGGAGGATGCGCAGCATCACGTCCCGTGGTCTAAGTGCGTCCATCAAGTCAATTTCTCCTTTCCGCTATGCGTTGGCAATAAAGCTGACAAATTTCGTAAACTCTTTTTGGAAGAAAAGGGAAACCGTGTCCACGGGGCCGTTGCGGTGCTTCGCGACGATGACTTCCGTGATGTTTTGGCGATCGGTTTCCTTTTCGTAGTAATCCTCACGGTAGAGGAACATGACGATGTCCGCGTCCTGCTCCAAGGAGCCGGATTCGCGCAGGTCAGAGAGCATGGGGCGCTTGATTTGGCGCGATTCCACGCTGCGTGAGAGCTGGGAGAGGGCGATGACGGGGACTTTGAGTTCCCGCGCCAAGGCCTTTAAGGAGCGGGAGATCTCCGAGATCTCCTGCTGGCGGTTGTCGCCGCTTTTTGTCCCGCGCCCCTGCATGAGCTGGAGGTAGTCGATGACGATGAGGTCAAGACCGTGCTCCGCCTTCAGACGGCGCGCCTTGGAGCGCAGTTCCATGACCGTAATGCCGGGGGTATCGTCGATCCAGAGCGGCGCTTTCGTCAAGCGATCCGCCGCGTCGATGAGCTTTTGCCATTCCTCGTCCTTGAGGTCGCCGACGCGAATCCTTTGGGAGTCCACCTGCCCCTCGGCGCTGAACATGCGGAGCGCCAACTGCTCCTTCGACATTTCGAGGGAAAAGAACGCCACCGTCTTTTTGCTGCGAATGGCGGCGTGCGTTGCGATATTGAGCGTGAACGCGGTCTTTCCCATAGAGGGACGCGCCGCCACCAAGATGAGATCCGACGGCTGAAAGCCCGACGTGAGCCGATCTAAGTCGGCGAAGCCCGAGGGAAGCCCCGTCAGCGCCCCCTTGTTCGCGGCGTGCTGCTCGATCTGCTCGAAGGTGGTGACGAGGATGTCCTTCATGGGAACGAAGTCGGCGTGATGGCTCCGCGAAGTGACGCCTAAAATGCGCTTTTCCGCATCGTCCATGATCTCATCGACGGCCTCCGCGTCCTCGTAGGCGGTGCCGGCGATTTCCGTCGCCGCGTTGATGAGCTGGCGAAGCTGCGCCTTTTCCCGCACGATGCGGGCGTGGAAGGCGACATTCGCCGCCGTGGGGACGGCGTTCGCCAAGGCGGTGATGAAGGCGATGCCCCCCGCCTTTTCCAATTCCCCGTCCCTTTTCAGCCGATCGGTGACGGTGATCATATCGACGGCTTCATTCGCCTGGTGGAGCGTCATGATGGCGTCAAAGACGAGGCGATGCGCGTGGCGGTAGAAGTCGTCGCCCGTCAAAAGCTCGGCGGCGGCGCTGATGGCCTCTTTCTTGATGAGCATAGCGCCCAAGACCGCCTGCTCCGCTTCGATATTTTGGGGTGGGATCCGCTCGATGACGTCCGGCGCCGTCCGCTGGTCAGCCATGCTCTTCCTCCTTGACGAGAAGCAGCGCCATCGCTTCTTCCGCTGTGGCGACAGGATGAATGGAAAGCCCTAAGTGACCCTCCGGGATGTCCTTCGCGTTTTCCGCCGGGATGAGGAGGGTTTCGATCCCCGCCTGTTTCGCGCCGTAGGCCTTTTCAAAGACGCCGCCCACCGGGCGCACTTTGCCGTAGAGGGAGATCTCCCCCGTCACCGCCGTGTCTTGACGGACGGGGCGGTTCGTCACGGCGCTGACGATGGCCGCCAAGATGGCCGTTCCGGCGCTCGGGCCGTCAATGTTGCCGCCCCCCACCACGTTGATGTGGAGATCGTAGTCGGAGAGCTCTTCGCCGGTGATCCGCCGCATGACCGAAGCGGCGTTGAAGACGGAATCTCGCGCCATTTTTCCCGCCGTCTCATTAAAGCGCACCGTTCCCTTCCCCTTTTCTCTGGCGGGGAAGGCGACCGCTTCAATCTCAATGACGGAGCCGAGGTAGCCCGAGACGCCGAGGCCAAAGACGTGTCCCACTTCCGGGCGATCCGAGGCCTTCTTCGTGACGTACTGGTAGAGGCGGCTCACCTGCGCCACCTCGTAGATGTCCGACTTCTCGATGGAAACGGCACCTTCTTCGCCGCGCTGGCGCTCCAAGGCAAAGGAGAACGCATCGGCCAAGATGTTGATCGCCTTACGTCCCTCCACGGTGTACTCGCTGATGAGGGCGGAGACGCCTTCGGCAAGCACGGCATCGAGCTTTTTCGCCGCATTTTCCACGATGGATACGATGTGCGCCGGCGTGAGCGGCTCAAAGTAAATCTCCGCGCAGCGCGACCGAAGCGCCGGACTGATGTCGCGCGCTTCGCGGGTCGTCGCCCCGATGAGGACGAAATCCGCCGGGGCGCCTTCCTCGAAAAGTTTTTTGATGTAGGGCGGAACTTTTTCGTCCGTCGGATCAAAATAGGTGGACTCAAAAAACGCCCGCTTATCCTCCAAGACCTTGAGGAGCTTGTTTTGCAGCATGGCGTCCATCTCCCCGATCTCGTCGATGAAGAGAATGCCGCCGTGGGCGTCGGTGACGAGGCCGGGCTTTGGCTCCGGGACACCGCTGTCCGCCAAATCCCGCCGCGCCCCCTGATAGATGGGGTCGTGGACGGAGCCGAGGAGCGGATTCGTCATATCCCTAGGATCCCAGCGGAGCGTCGTGCCGTCCGTTTCGACGAAGGGGGCGTCCTTGGCAAAAGGCGCGCCCACGACCCCCTTCGCCTGTTCCAAGACGAGGCGCGCCGCCGTGGTCTTTCCCACGCCGGGGGGGCCGTAGAGGAGGAGATGCTGCGGGTACGGGGACGAGAGCTTGGAAAAGAGGGAGCGGACGGCGCGGGGCTGCCCGACGATCTCCTCCAACGTCTTCGGGCGCAAAAGCTCCATCACCGATTGGGTGAGATGCACCTGATCCATCTTTTCCAAGGCTTCTCGCTTTTTCGCGGCCTGCGGGCTTTCCACCGCGACCTTTTCCTCCTCCAAGACCTGCAAGCGGATGTCTTTCACATAGTCCTGATGGTTTTCTTCCAGCTTTTCCGCGATCTTCTTTTCAATTTTATCCTCCAAGGAGCGCCGCGCCATCATGTCTGCCACTCGCTCCGAGAGCGCCGTGAGGAGCTTTGGAATCTCAGAATCGGCAGGGATATGCTCGATGGTGGGATTTTCCAGCACGATCCGTTGGAGCGCCAGCACCCGTTCCCCCCGCAGCGGAGAGCGCATGAAGCGCATGGCGTCCATCTTGCCCGCCTTGATGACCAATTTGTCGGAGCCTAAGACGTCCGCCAGCATCCCATAGAGGGCTTCGATCTCACGGTCGAGGGGGTTATCTTGCACAAGGGCGTCGCCGGCCGCTTCCTCCGGGCGCTTCTTCTGGAAAAATTTGAACAGGTTTCCCATCACACGTTCCTTTCATCGCCCCTCATTCGGCGACGATGTGTACTTTGATCCGGCTGGTGGCCTCCGGGTGCAATTTGATGACCGCCTCGTACTCCCCGGGGCCTGTCACCTCCGGGATGAGCGTGATCTTGCGCTTATCCAATTCCAGCCCATGGGCTTTTTGGAGGGCTTCCGCCACATCTTTCCCCGTGACGGAGCCAAAGAGCTTGCCCCCTTCGCCGACCCTGACCGTGAGGACGGCTTCCACTTTCTCCAGCTGCGCCGCGAGGAGCCGCGCCTCGTCCGCCTCCTGCGCTTTTTTGTGCGCGGCGGCACCGGCCTTTTGCTTAGCCAAGTTGAGATTTTTCGCGTTCGCTTCAGCGGCGAGTCCCTTCGGGAGCAGGAAATTGCGCCCGTAGCCCTCAGATACCTCGACGATCTCACCGGCCTTGCCGACTTTTTTGACGTCTTCTTTCAATATGACTTTCATCTCAACCATTCTCCTTTATGAATTTTTGCGCGGTTTCCACAACCTGGTCCCGTAAAACCGCCAATTCTCCGTTTTTGATCTGCGCCCCAGCGACGTTTTGATGGCCGCCGCCGCCGAAGGCTTCCATGATGACCTGCACGTTGTACTCCCCGGAAGAGCGAGCGCTGATGCCCACCACGTCCGAGGCGAGCTGAAAGACGACGATGCTCATGTGAACGCCCTCGATCCGAAGCAGCGCATCCGCCGTCTGGGCGGCAATGGCCTGAATGTTCGGCTGGCTGTCCGGGATGGCGGTGACGATGAGGCCGCCGTCGTAGAGCTTCGACGCCGCTTCTGCCTTCGCGATGGTGCGGCTCGTCTCGTAGTCAGAGCGGAAGATGTGCCGGATCACGACCGGGTCAGCCCCGGCGCGGCGCAAAAACGCCGCCGCTTCAAAGGTGCGGACGCCCGTCTGCACGGCGAAATTCTTCGTGTCCACCACGATGCCCGCATAGAGCGCGGTGGCGTCGAGACGTCCCATGGCGAGGTCGTCGCTGAAGTACATCAAAAGCTCCGTCACCAATTCGCAGGTGGACGACGACGACGGCTCCAAGTAGAGGAGGAGCGGATTTTGGATGGACACCTCGCTGCGGCGGTGATGGTCGATGACCACCACCCGCCCCATACGGGCGAGCAGTTTCGGCGCGGCGACCATGTGCGGGATGTGGGTGTCCACCACCACGAGGAGGGGATGCGCCGCCGTCATGTTCGTCAAAAGCGCCTCTTCTCGAACAAAGAGGTCAGCATATTCCGGCTTATCCTGCAAGAGATCGGTGAACTTATCAATCCCGTCGTTCATGGGACTTAGCACCACATGCACCGGCTTTTTGAGCTGCCGAGCCATCTGCGCGACGCCGAGCGCCGCGCCCAAGGCGTCAAAGTCCTCGCTGTGGTGACCCATGACGTACACCGCATCGGAGCTTTGGAGAAGATCCCGCAGCGAATGTGCCACGACCCGCGCTTTCACCCGAGTGTGCTTCTCCACCGCCGTGGCCTTGCCGCCAAAGAACTGCGGCTTCCCATCCACCAAGACGACGGCCTGATCGCCGCCGCGACCGAGCGCCAAATCGAGTTCCTGCTGCACCTGCACCCCCAGCTCTGCGGGCGTCTGCCGATCCGCCACCACCACACCGAAACTCAGCGTCACCGGGAGATGATTGGAATTGTGGAGCGAGCGCACCTGATCTAAAATGTCGAATTTATCCGCCAAGGCGCGATCGAGCGACCGGCGCTCCATCACCGCCACGTAGAAATCGTCCCGGATCCGGCGCAAAAAGCCGCCCAAGCGGTGCATCCACTCGTCTAACATGCGGTTCACTTCAAAGAGGAGCGCGGTACGCTCGGCCTCCGTGAGGCCTTGCAGCACCTCATCAAAATTGTCAATCTCGATGTAAGCCAACACCATGCGGCTGTCATGGTACATTTCCTGAAGCTGGGCATGTTCCGTGAAATCCATGACGTAAAACGCCATCAAGCCCTCTTTTTCCTCCGCGTCGCCCCCCTCCACCGAGGGGAGGGCGACCGGGCGGTAGAGGGCGCGATAGTGGCGCTTCCCATGGGTGAACACGGTATCGCCGCAATTGCCCCAAAGGGGCGTGAGGGAGAGCTCCGGCCAAAAATCCTCCATCGGCATCCCCTGCTCGAGGTGTGCGCCCACGTAGTCGTCGAGCGCGGCATTGCCCCACTGGAGCCGCCCCTCGCCGTCCACGAGGAGGACGGCCTGCGGCAGGTGATCGATGGCGTAGTTCGTCACGGGGTTCACGTTGCTCACGATGTCCCGAAAGTAGCGCTCAAATTTCGTCTGCCGCTCGCGGCACCGCTCCCGGGCGAAGAAGGCCAAGGAAAGCCAGACCAAAGCGCTGACCGCGCCCATATAGACATTGTAGGAAAATACCACCGCCACCGTTACCCCGTAAATGACGAGGAAGATACAGGCGTCGATCCAAGCGGAAAAATTACGAGGCAAAGCGCCTCACCTCATTTCGATGTGCGCCAGTAGCGCTTGCGATAATCAAACACCGTGTCCAAAAGGCCGGTAAAGACGAGAATGGGCATGAAGAGAGAATTGAAGATGAGGAAAAAGAGCGCCACGGTCGTCACGAGGCGCGGCCAGCCGTAATGGCGCGTGACAAACTCGTAGAGGGACGCCCCCTCGATGAGCCCGGCGAGCGTCGTCGCCATGTTGAGATTCAAGGACACCTGATAGAGGAGCTCTATCTCCCGCGTCGATCCCCAGTACATCCCCAAGAGGGAAAAACCGAAGACGTAGAAAAACACCGACGGCAGCCGCCACTCCCGAAAGGGGGGCAGCGCGGAAACGGGCGTTCCCATGCGAGTAAGGAGCTTTCCGAGCGCCCAGAAATTCACCATGGTATCCAAGAGTCCCATCGTCACGACGACCAAGGGCAAAAGGAGACGCACCATGGCGATGTTCTGCATGAAGGTATCCTTGGCGGCGGCGATCTGCTCCTCGCTCATGCCGATATTTTCGTACATGGCGGCCGCTTGACCGAAGGACTCCTCCATGGCCGCCAGCTGTCCGGAAAAAGGCTCCATCCCCGTCAGCGAAAAGACGAGCGCCAGCCCCGCGAACTTCGCCGCGATGGATACCGCCATCGCCGTCGTCACGAGCCGCGTCGCCGAATGGGCGCGCCGAAACCCCGCGCCGAGCGCCAAGCCCACGGGGCCAAAGGCGATGGCGAGGCGCAGCCCCACCGTCGGCTCAATGAGAACCGCCGTGAGGATCGCTGCCACGACGACGGACATCACGCCCCAGCGAAAGCCGTGGCGCACGATGAGGAGCGCAGCAGGCAGCGGCCAGAGCAGCACCGCCACGATGCCAAGGAGCGGCACGTAGACGGCGACCACCGCCAGTACCACCATCACCGCCGCTAAAATACCGCCCTCGGTCAGAGAGCGTGTCCTATTTTCCATGCCGTCATCCTTTCTCGCGCCGCTTTTCCCCATGAGAAGCCGGCGTCAGGGAAACTCCGTTCTCATACATAATATGAATGATAAAACAGTACGGTCATTTTGTCAATTTTCCCCGCCGAATGCCGTGTCCCGCCGCCGCGAGAGGCGTAAAAACAAGGCGCGCCGCGCGAAGAAAAAAGCGCTTCGCGCCATGACCACTCCGTCATAGCGCGAAGCGCCGGACTCCTCAAAGAAGAGGACGCGCCTCTCACACCTTAAAGCGCGCGATGGCGCCATTGAGCTCCTCTGCCATCTGCGCCAAGGCCATAGAAGCCGTCCGCACCTGCTGCATGGACTCCGCCTGATCGGCGGTCAGGGAAGCGATGTTTTCCACTTCCGCCGTATTCTTGCCAAAGAAGGCGAGCGTATCCCCCACGGCTTCTTCCACCTGCGTGCTGTCTTCTTTCTGTCGCCGCGTCAAGCTCAGGATCCCCTCAATCTGCCCCGTCAGCTGCTCGATGGAGCCAGAGATGCCGCGGAAAGCCGCCACCGTACTTTCCACCGAAGAGACGCCCTGCTCCACTTCTTGGCGGCTCTTTTTCATATTGTCCACGGCCACCGTCATATCGGTGCGGATGTCGCTGATGATGGCGGCGATCTTGCGCGCCGATTCCTCCGACTCCGTGGCCAACTTCGACACCTCTTCCGCGACCACGGCGAAGCCGCGCCCGTGCTCTCCGGCGCGCGCCGCCTCGATGGCGGCGTTCAAAGACAGGAGATTCGTCTGGCCGGCGATGCCGGTGATCGCCTCCACGATCTGCCCGATCTGATCGGATTTTTCCCCTAAGGCATCGATGACCTCAGCCGTCACTTCGACCGTTTCTTGAATGCGCGCGATCTTCGCGATGGCATCGTCCGCATACGCAGTGCCGCGCCGCGCCTCCGTCTTGCTGCTCTCCGCCAAAGCGGCCGCTTCCTCCGCCGAGGCGGCCGTGGTATCGACATCTGCGGCCAAGCTGCCCACGACATCGCGCAGCTTCTCAGAAGAAGCCGTCTGCCGACGGGTGGCTTCCACCGTCTCCGTGACCGTGCCCGATATGTCTGACGTCAGCCCGTTCACATGGTCGATGGATGCGCTCAGTTCCTCGCTGGAAGCGGACACCGTCTGCCCCGTCTCGCTCATTTTCTGGAGCAGCGCCTTGATATTCCCCACCATGGCCTTAAAGCGCGCCGCAAAGAGGCGCATCTCCGCTGCGCCGCGCTCCTCCACGCGCACGCGGAGATCCCCTTCCGCCACCGTCCCCGCCGCGTCCATCAAATGATTGAGGGGATCCACGAGAGAGGTCGAAATGCGCTGCGCGACCAAAAAGGACACGAGGAGGCAAAGGAAAATAAAGCCGACCGCGATCCCTAAATTATACATCACTTGCCGGTAAAGATCCGAGAGGGGATGGTACGCGATGACGCCCCAGCCGTAGCCCTCCACAGGGCTGTAAGTGATGAGGCTCTCCGTCCCCGTCGTGGACGCGCCCTCCGCGATGCCGCGCTTGCCGCCGATGACCTCTTTCACATACGCATAACTGTCCACGACCTTCTTGTTCTTGACCAACTCCTTGTCGGGATGCGCCAAAAGTCCGCCCTTGGCGTCCACGACATCCAAATAGCCATGCGCCCCGGGGTGGATCGCCTCCGTGACCTTCCAGAGAGAACCCAGCGAAATGTCTGCCGCCACGACTCCCGCCACTTTCCCCGCCGCATCCTTGATCGGGGTGGAAACGGTGACACAGAGGGCGTTCGTCGCCACAGAAATGTACGCCTCCGTCACGAAGGTGTTTCCCTTCATGGCCTCCTTGAAGTACGCGCGATCCGCCCGATTCGCGAGCTTTCCGTGGGAGCGTGCCACCTGATCGCCCCGCGCGTCCATCACCATGATGAGCTCAAACTGCGCATTCGCCTTCTCTATCTCCTGCAGCGCCCCCGCCATGTTCGCCCCCTGCAGAGAGCGCACCGCAGGCATCAGCGCGAAGGACTCCACGATGCCCCGATTGACGTCTAGGGAACGCGCAATATCTCCGGCTATCTGCTCCGTGATCTGGACATTCGTCGCCGCAGCGTTCCGCTTGACATCCGCCATGGTCATCGCACCGTTGACCACCGCGTACACTAGGACGGGCAAAACGGCAAACACCATCAAAAGAATCATCAACCGCGTCTTTTTCATATGCTATCCTCCCCAACTTGAACCGTCTTTTCAGTGGACTATTGTACCATAAAAAAAGGAAGCTGCCTACCCACCCCTCTGCCTCCGCGCAAGAAAAATAGGCTCGGTTAATTTTCGGTTCAAAAAGGATTCTTCTCCTTGATGCGCGAAATAGTACATGATATTCTTGCCAAGAACCGTCCCGAGATGCGCGAGCGCGCCGGGCAAACTATGGAGGAGATCTTATGCCCAGAAAGAACACAGACGCTGCCAATACGGCACCAAACGAAGCCGACATCGCCCGCAGCGCGGAGGAAACCGCAGCCGCCAAAAAGCCAAAGGCCAAGCGCGGCCGTCCAAGCGGCAGCGCAAACGCCGTACTCGCCGAAAAAGACGAGGCAGCGACAAAGACGAAAAAAGCCACGCGGGCAAAGAAAGCGCCCCGCGCCGAAAAGGCGAGCAAAACGACAGGGCGCGGGAGAAAGCCGAAAGCCGCCTTTGCCCTGCCGCCCTCCGCCGCCGAAAAGGCGCAGCACCCCGCGAAGGGGCAGGGGAATCTCCTTTTCGCCCTCGACATCGGCACGCGGAGCGTCATCGGCATCGTCGCCGCCGAAGAAGCGGACGGCTCGCTCTCCATCCTCGACACCCAGCGGGCAGAGCATAAGACGCGCGCCATGCTGGACGGGCAGATCCACGACGTCCCGCAGGTCGCCGCGATCATCCGCGACGTCAAGGAAGCCCTCGAAAAGACAACCGGCCCCCTCCATCGAGTCGCCGTGGCCGCCGCCGGCCGTGCCCTCTACACCATGACCGCCGAAGCGGAAATGGAATTTGGCCGCCTCATCACCGGCGAAGAGGAGCGCCTCTTAGACTTCGCCGCCGTGCAGGCGGCGCAAGCGCAGCTGGCCGCCTCCGACGCCGTAGACGATCCCACGCGCTACTACTGCGTCGGGTACAGCACCATCAAGTACCTCTTGGACGACACACAATTAAAAACCCTCGTGGGACAGCGCGGGCGCGTCGCGAAGGCCACCGTCATCGCCACGTTCCTCCCCCGGCAGGTCATCGACTCCATGGCCTCAGCGTTAGACGCCACCGGCCTTGACCTCCAAGCCATCACCTTGGAACCCATCGCCGCGATCAACGTCCTCATCCCCCCCACCATGCGCCACCTGAACCTCGTCCTCGTGGACATCGGCGCGGGGACTTCGGACGTCGCCATCACGAAGGACGGCGCCGTCATCGCCTACGGCATGGTTCCCTTGGCGGGGGACGAAATCACCGAGGCCATTTCCCAAAATTTCCTCTTGGACTTCAATGTGGCGGAGCGCATCAAGCGGGAAGCCGCCGAGGGGCGCGACGTCTCCTTTGACGACATCTTAGGCTGCCACTACGACCGCACCGCCGCCGAGATCGTCAAGCCCATCATGCCGAACGTCCAAAAATTGGCGGACGCCATCGCGCACCAGGTGATGGAACTCAACGACGCCGAGCCGCAGGCCGTCCTCTTGGTGGGCGGCGGCGCCCTGACGCCGAACTTAGCCAAGAGTGTGGCGGACGCCCTAAAGCTCCCCCCGGGGCGCGTCGCCGTCCGCCACCCGGAAGGGGTCGAGGGCATTGGCGACCTGCCCCCGGCGCTTCGCCTCCCGGACACCGTAACGCCCTTGGGCATCCTGAAGATCGCTTCCCTCAACACCCTCCATTTCCTCACCGTCTACGTCAACGAGGAAGAATACCGGCTCTTCAATTTCCGCCATCTCACGATCTCCGATGCCCTCTTGAGCGCCGGCATCCAACTGAAAAAATTCAACGGCAAGACGGGGCTGGGCATCCAGCTCATGATCAACGGACAGTCGCAATTTTTCCCCGGCACGATGGGCACCATGGCCACGCTCTCCCTGGACGGAGCCGCCGCCGCACTCGATACGCCCATCCAAGACGGCTGCCACATCCACATCGAGCCGGGGAAAGACGGCGTTGCGCCCACGCTCACCCTCTCGGACATCGCCGAAGCGCCCGCCCCCTACACCCTCTTCCTCAACGGCGAAACGAAACATCTCGCCCCGGAACTGCTCATCAACGATCGCCCCGCGCCCCCCGACGCCCCCCTAAAGGACGGCGACGTCGTCACGGCGCGCACCACCCGGACGGTGGGAGAAGCGCTCGCCGCTTTTGGCTGTTCCCCCACAGGACGGCGAATCACCTTCACCCTGAACGGTGCGCGCTCCCAGTACACGACAAAACCCGTCATCTTGGTGAACGACCATGACGCCACCCTCTCCCAAACGCTGACGGACGGCGACCGCATCGAATATCACCTCGACAATGAGCCGAAATTGGGGGATATTTTGGACATCGACGACTTCGCCGCGCATCTCACCATCGTCTACAACGGCGCAGAGACAAAGATTCCCTCCGCCACCGTGAGCCTCGAAGTCAACGAGCGCCCCGCCACCGTCAACACCATCATCACCGAAGGGAGCCGCGTCAAGTACACCCTCTCCGAAGCGCGGGCAACACTCGTTTCCACGGGGCTGGCCGCCGTGGGCTTCGTGCCGCCGCCATCGACCAGCCGCGTCGCCGTGGACATCTTCGTCAACGGCCAACCCGCGCAATTCACCGATCCCCTGAAAAACGGCGACGCCTTGGACATCAAGATCCGCCCCATCGAGGGGGGAAGCGCCGGCGGCGCAGAAGCCCCTTCGGCGAGCAACGCGGGAGCATACGGCACGCCTGTCCCGCCCCCAACGCCCTCACCGACGGCGACGCACACCGCAGCGCCTTCTGCCGCGCCGCCTCCAAAGCCCGCAGCCCCGCCAGACACCTCGGTCAAAAAAGCGTACACCCCCGATGAGGCGCCCGTCCTCACCGACAGCCTCTTGGGCAATTACCGCGAACAGCTCAACCGAGAGTCCGCCGAAAAAACCACTGCCCCGCCCGCCCCGCCCGCGCCGCCGGAAAAAAAGGGCTGGGCGAAATTTCGCTGAAGCGGCGCGCGGACGAGGTGACAACAAAAATACCCCTTGCCAAGCGACGCCAAAAATGATAAGATATATCGCGTAGTCAAAATGGCATGGTGCCATCCACGACGCGGGCATAGTTCATTGGTAGAATACGAGCTTCCCAAGCTCGGGAGGTGGGTTCGATTCCCATTGCCCGCTCCATGAAAGATAAAGGCTTCACGAATTTTCGTGAAGCCTTTTTTGTGGTGAAATAGCAAGGGCAAGAGAAAGCGGACGCGCCATGACCTACCCCGTCGCCCACGCGAAAAGGCACGCACGGCGAAAAAGAGACAATAAAAAAGGCCCCCGCCATTTTTGACGAGAGCCCAATTTTGGCTCTTTGTCAAATGTTGTGGTCAAGGGAGGGAGAAAAATTTTTCTCCCTCCTTTTTTCATGCGCAATTTGAGACATGACTGCTTCGCCGTAGTCGCCTGCCCTC
>JBQNAL010000010.1:0-65560 GCA_052170475.1 Schwartzia sp. (in: firmicutes) | reverse complement strand
ATAATAAATGTTGTGGATGATATTTTTGTCATACCACAACATTTATTATAGAACCGTTTTTTCTCCCACCCTTTTGCTTTTCTGCGACAGCGGAGGTGGAATTTGTTCAGCGGGGGGGAAGCGGTGACGACGCCAAATGATCGAGAAATTTTCGGATGGTCGCGGTGGACGTGGTGAGGGCGGCGACCTGCGCTTCGGAGAGGGTGTATAGATCCCGCTCGATGCGCTGGCGCAGGATCTCGTCGAACGAAGCGATGACCTGCCGCCCTTCCTCCGTGAGCGAAATCTCCGTGAAGCGGCGGTCGGTTGGCATCGGACGACGGAGGATATAGTTGCGTTTTTCCAATTTGTCCAAGAGGGGGGTGAGCTGCTGCTTCGAGATGGCCAAGAGATCGCCTAAATCACGACCGGTCAGCGCCCCTTCGTTATCCAACACCTTGAGGACGGAAAACTGGTTGATGGGCAGGGGCAGCTTCATTTGCCGAAAGAAATTGCGATGGATGGCGACGATGATGCGCAGGAAAGTTTCCGAAAGGATCGCATGGGATTGGTTTTCCATGATACACTCCTTGCTGCTCTGACAGCGTTCATACAGAAATCGGGAGAACATATGGATCGCATCTGTCCCTGTCTGACGGACTTCATTTTCTCCGTGCTTTCTTGACTTTCGCTTCAAAGTATAATATATTACTCCCTGATAGTAAATAACTATTTACTATTTTCTTTTTTCTTGGGGGGAAAGTTTCCCGGCGCGGTGCCTGCCGGATCGGCGGGAGCGCAGCGGTAAGGAGGGTTTTTATTTTGTTTTTCAGGGATAAGAAAAAGCGCATGAGTCTCGTTTTGGCAGGACTCATGGCGGTGGGGGCGCTCTTGGGCGGCTGCGGCGGCGACGGGCAGCGTGTCGGCGGCGGCGCGGTAGCCGTCAAGGCGATGGCGGCGCTCCAGCAGGATACGCCGCTGACGTCGGAATACGCCGGACAGGTGCGGGGCTTCGATGAAGTCAAGATCCTGCCACGGGTATCGGGGACGATTGTGGAGAAATTCTTTACTGGCGGTCAGTTTGTGCGGGAGGGAGATCCGCTCTATCGCATCGACTCCCGCCAGTATGAGTCGGCGGTGCTCTCGGCGCGGGCGACCTTGGCGCAGTCGGAGGCGACCCTCGACAACGCCCGCATCGACTTGCAGCGGGATGAACAGCTTTTGGCGTCGGCGGCCATCGCCGAGCAGACGGTCACCACACAGAGAGCCAGAGTGCATGAGTACGAGGCGATGGTGGCGGCGAATGCGGCTCTCTTGAAGCGAGCGCAGGAGAATTTGGACGACACCACGGTGTATGCGCCCTTGGATGGGCGCTTGGACGTCAATGACGTGGCGGTCGGTACGTACGCCAACGCGGGGCAGACGGCGCTGGTGACGGTGGGGTCGGTGGATCCCGTCTACGTGCAGTTCAGCATTTCCGAGACGCAGTATCTCGCCTTCTTGCGCCTCCATGAGCTAAATTCCGGCAGCATGGACAACGCCACGGTAACCATCACGCTGTCGAATGGCATGGAGTACCCCGTCACGGGGAAGCTGGTGCAGGCGGATCGTGCGCTCTCCTCCAATACGGGGACGCTGACGGTGAAAGCGCTCTTTGCCAATCCCAAGGGGATGCTGCTCCCGGGGATGTTCGCCCGGGTGCGCCTCGGCGGCGAAGTCGTTCCTCATGCGATCTTGGTGCCCCAGCGGGCGATTCAGCAAATTTTAGACAAGACCTTCGTCGTCGTGGTGGGCGCCGACAACAAATCGGAGACGCGCAACGTGGAATTAGGGGAGAAGATCGGCAGCTATTACATCATCAAGAGCGGCGTCAATCCCGGCGACGTGGTGGTCGTGGAGGGGCTGACGAAGCTCCAAGCCGGCATGGAGATGAACGTCACCATGGTCACGCCGGAGGAGATGGGCTTTACCCTCAAGGCCGCCCCGACGGAAAAGACGACGGCGCAGTCGTAAGGGGGTTACATTTTGCCTAAGTTCTTTATTCAGCGCCCGATCTTCGCCATCGTCATCTCGTTGATGATGGTGATCTTGGGTCTCTTATCGGCCTTTAGTCTGCCCATCGCCCAGTACCCCCAGATCTCGCCGCCGACGGTCAACGTCTCGGCGAATTACGTCGGGGCAAACGCCAGCGTCGTCAACGAGACGGTGGCGCAGATCATCGAGGAGCAGGTCAACGGCACGCAAGGCATGGACTACATGTCGGCGAACGCAGACGACAGCGGACGATACAGCCTGTCGGTGGTCTTCGAGCTGGGGACGGACAGCGACATGGACGCGGTGAAGGTGCAAAACAACGTGGCCATCGCGCAGGCGAGTCTCCCGAGCGAGGTACAGGCCTTCGGCGTCACGACGAAAAAAGCCTCCAGCGACATGGCGCTCATCAGCGCCCTCTATTCGCCGGAGGGGACTTACAGCCGCGAGTTCCTCAAAAATTACGCCAGCATCTACCTCATCGACCAGATCAAGCGCGTGCCCGGCGTCGGCGATGTCAATATCTTCGGCCCCGATTACTCCATGCGGGTCTGGATGAACCCGGATCGCTTGGCGGAGCTTGGCCTGACTGTAACGGACGTGACGACGGCTATCCGAGAGCAGAACGTGCAGGCGCCGGCGGGCACCATCGGCCAGCTTCCGGCTCCCGCCACGCAGGAAAAGCAGTACACCGGCAAGGTGTCTGGTCGCTTGACGACGCCGGAAGAGTTTGGCAACGTCATCGTGCGCGCGGGGGAGAACGGCTCCTTCGTCCGCCTTAAAGACATCGCCCGCATCGAGACGGGGGCGCGCTCCAACACGATCCAATCGAAGGCAAACGGTCACGTTGGCCTCGCCTTCGGCGTCCAGCTCACGAGCGACGCCAACGCCATGGAAACGGTCAGCGCGGTCAGAAAGATCATCGCCGAAGCGGAGCCGAATTTCCCGCCCGACATGAAGTACATGGAGATCGTGGACAGCACTGAATACATTCGAGCCTCCTTGGAAGAGGTCGTGCACACCTTTGTGGAAGCGCTGCTCTTGGTCATGCTCATCGTCTTCCTGTTCCTCCAGAGCTTTCGGGCGACGATCATTCCCATGTTGGCGGTGCCGGTGTCCCTCATCGCCACCTTTGGCGCCTTCGTTCTCTTAGACTTCACCATCAACACCCTGACGCTCTTTGCCATGGTGCTGGCCATCGGTCTCGTCGTGGACGACGCCATCGTCGTCATCGAGAATGTGGAGCGCAACATGACGGAGCGTCACCTCGCACCGAAGGAGGCGACGGAAATCGCCATGGACGAAGTGCAAGGGCCGGTCGTGGCGATCGCCTTCGTCTTGGCGGCGGTGTTCGTGCCGGTGGCCTTCTTGGGCGGTATGATGGGCGTCCTCTACAAGCAGTTCGCTCTCACCATCGCCATCTCCATGGCGATCTCCGCGTTCATCGCCCTCACTTTGACCCCGGCGCTCTGCGCGCTTCTCTTAAAGCCGCACCGCCCGGAGGCGGAGCAGGGGGCGCTCGACCGCTTCTTCCATCGCTTCAACGATTGGTTTGACCGCACGACGAAGCGCTATTTGGGCGGCGTTTCTTGGTTCATCCACCACGCGAAGATCGCTTCGGCGGTGCTGCTCACCATTGTCGTCCTGACGGGCGTTCTCTACCGTCTCGTGCCTTCCGCCTTCGTACCGGCGGAAGATCAGGGGTATTATGTCGTTTCCGTGGCGCTTCCCGAAGGGACGTCGCTGAACCGTACGGAGGAATCCATGACGAAATTGGCGGCGGCCTTGGAACAAAATCCGGGGGTTCGCTTCGTCATGAACATCATCGGCTTCGATATGCTCTCCGGCGGGACGAAGTCCAATGCCGGGGTCATGTTCATCGGGCTGGAGGAGTGGTCAAAGCGCACGAGTGCGGACTTGAGCGTCAATGCGCAGATCGGGCGCGCCTTCGGCATGGGGGCAGAGATCATCCCCGAGGCGCGGGTCATCGCCTTCAATCCGCCATCCCTCCCCGGCTTGGGGAACGTCGGTGGCTTTAATCTCCAGCTTCAGGACATGTCCGGGCATACGGATGCGGAGCTTGCGGCGATCACGCAGGAGATCGTCGTCGCGGCCAATCAGCGGCCGGAGCTGCAGGGCGTCTACTCGACGTTTTCCATCAATTCGCCGATCTATCAGTTTGACGTGGATCGGGAGAAGGTGAAAAATTTAGGCGTCAGCCTGTCGGACGTCTTCACCGCGCTGCAAGTGAATTTCGGCGGCTACGAGGTCAATGACTTCAATCAGTTCGGCCGCAGCTACAAGGTCGTCGTGCAGTCGGATACCATGTACCGCAAGGAGGCGGAGGCGATGAAATTCGTCTTCGTCAAGAGCAATACGGGAACCTTGGTGCCGCTTGATACCCTCTTAAGTCCCCGCGTCAATACCGGCGCGTCCATCATCAGCCGCTTCAACGCGGCTCGCTCGGTGACGATCCAAGGCAATGAGGCGCCCGGATACAGCTCCGGGCAGGCCATGGCGGCCATCACCGAGGTGGTGCATGAAAAAGCGCCGGTCGGGTTCAACATCGAATGGTCGGGGCAGAGCCGCGAAGAGCAAAAGGCGGGGGATAAGACGCTCCAAGTCTTGGGATTGGCGCTCCTCTTCGTCTTCCTCTGCTTGGCTGCCCTCTACGAGAGCTGGAGCGTGCCCTTCGCCGTCCTCTTGACGGTGCCTACGGGCATCTTTGGGGCGCTCTTGGTAGAGGAATTGGCTCGCCAGCAAAACAGCATTTACATGCAGATCGGGGTCATCATGATCATCGGTCTGGCGGCGAAGAACGCTATCCTCATCGTCGAGTTCGCCAAGGTGCGCACCGACAAGGGCATGGATCCCGTCGAGGCGGCGGTGGAAGCGGCGGGGCTGCGCCTTCGCCCTATCATCATGACGTCCCTCGCCTTCATCATCGGCTGTTTGCCGCTCGCGATCGCCAGCGGCGCGGGAGCCGCCGCCCGAAACAACATGGGCATCGCCGTGGTGGGCGGCATGGTCTTCGCCACCGCCCTTGGCATCTTCCTGATCCCCGTCTTCTTCGTCGTCGTGGAGACCATCGCGGCTTCCTTGGGCTTTTCCCACAAGGTGAAGAAGACGACTTCTGACGATTTAATGTGAGACAAGCGGCTCACGCTGGTTCTCACCCGCACCGGCACGCATAGTGATTTATTTGGAAAATAGGAAAGCCAAAGGGCGGCCGCGTCGTTTTGACGTTGGGCCGCCCTTTTGGCGTGTTTTCAGCGAGGTCAGTCCTCGCCGCAGAAGGTTTTCAGCGCCGTGACCATCTTTTCCCGCGAGGGATTTTCGTGTTCCGGGTTCCAGTGGGCGATGATGGAGATGTGGTTCTGCCCGCCCACCAAGGGGATGAAGACTAAATTCATCGTATTGGTGATGAGGCTGCGGAAAAATTCCGGGAGCAGCGTGATGCCCATGCCGATGCTGACCATGAGCAGGATCGTCTCCACGCTGCTCTTTCTGGCATTGGGATTAAATTGACTGCGCCGCAGGATCTCCTGCAGGCTGGCGGGGGCGTTGGTCAAGTTGAGGGAGTCGATGAGATCGTAATGTACGAACGGCTCGTTTCGGATCTGTTCCCACGTCAGGGTCGGCGCGCCCGCTTGGGGGTGATCCGGCGGCAGGACGATGTAGAGCGGATAGGAGTCGAGCTCTAAGAACGCGTCCTTCGAGAGATACGCCTTATCCAATTCAAAGGCCAAATTGAAGGCGATGTCGTAGGTGCCGGAGCGCAGCCCGTTATACATCCCGGAGATGGATTCGTTTTGCAGCGAGAGATCGATGTTGGGGTACTGGTGGTGGAACGAATGGAGAAATTGAGGGAAGGGGGTTTGTCCAAATCCGGCAATGAAAGCCAAAGACAGGGTGCCGCTGAAGCCCGAAGAGGCTGCGCGGGTCTTTGTGATGGAGGACTCGATCTTGGCGATGATGCTCCGCGCCTCCGTCACAAAGATTTGCCCCGCTGGGGTGAGTTCCACATGGCGCTTGCTCCGCTCGAAGAGTTGGACGCCTAACTTTTCCTCTAAGGACTTGATTTGCTGCGTGATGGCTGTTTGGGAAACGAAAAAATTGCGCGCCGTCTGGGTGAAGCTCAGGGTGCCGGCAAGATCAAGGAAATAGTTCAATTGATGGATGTTCATGGTGAAAGATTCCCCTTTACTACAATAAGCTGCTTCTTATTATACAGGATTTTTGGGAAAAAGAATAGCGAAAAATGAAGTTTCGTATTTTTGGCGAAAAAAAGGGGAAGGAAACGAGGTTCTATCGAATGGCATGGGGCGCAGCGACAGAATGCACCATGAAGATTGCATGGGGAGGATTTATAAGGAAATAGTATGCAATCCTTGTGATAAAACCGCCATGGAGCCGCTCACTTTTTGCCATGCACAGGGGAGAGCGTGTCGGCTATCTTTTCATAGGAAAATAATGATGGAAGGCGGCGGGGATTCCGTAGCGCTTGGCGGCTTCTGCCATGGTCACCCAGTGGAGGGGCGGCAGGGTCATGTCGTGGCGCTGCGAAGCGGCGATGTCGTCTTCGACGGCGAGCGTGAGATGCCAGCCAGTGAGATGCCACTCCACGTGGGTAAAGATGTGGTTTGCGGGGGGCAGCGACTTGAGTGAAGCGATTGTCCAGCCCACATCGCGGGCGATGCGGCGCACGTCGGCGCGGGTGAGGACGCCGGCAAAGTTTGGCAGCTCCCAAAGCCCCGCCAATAGCCCCTTGGCGGGGCGGCGGTGGAGGGCGATGCGCCCCTCTCGCTCGACGCGCAGGACGGTGCGTGCTTCTATTCGGCGTGGCTTTTTTTGCGCTTTGACTGGGAAGTTTGCGGTGGTTCCTTCGGCGTTGGCGCGGCAGAGTCGGGAGAGGGGACAGACGTCGCAACGCGCCGCACCTCGGGGAAGACAGACGAGGGCGCCCAATTCCATCAGCGCCTGATTGAAGGCGCCCGCATCTTTCGGGAGGATGGCGGCGATGGCCGCTTCCGCTTCCCGTCGGGTGCTTTCTTTCATGATGTCAAGGGGGCTGGCGGTGAGTCGGGCGAGTACTCGAAGGACGTTGCCGTCCACGGCGGGACAAGCCGCGCCGTAGGCGATGGAGCTGATGGCTCCCGCCGTGTAGCGGCCGATGCCCGGCAAGGTCAAGAGGGTGGAAAATTCATGGGGAATGACGCCGCCGTGCTCACGCACGATCAATTGCGCCGCTCTTTGGAGGTTTTTGACACGGCTGTAATAGCCAAGTCCCTCCCAGAGCTTTAAGAGTACGTCCTCCGGCGCGTCGGCCAAGGCGGCCACATCGGGGAGCGCGTCGATGAACCGCGTGAAATAGGGCAGTACGGCTGTGACGCGGGTCTGCTGCAGCATGATTTCCGACACCCAGACGTGGTAGGGCTTTGGATCGCCGCGCCAAGGCAGCGAGCGCTTTTCGGCGTGGAACCAAAGGAGCAGCGGCGCTACGATGGCCGCTAAGGTTTTCGCGGGAAATGCGCCCGCGTTTGCCTTGGGCGTCTGGGGTGCTTTGGACATGAGATACCTCCGTGGGATCATGGATCGGATCGCTGTATCATGGGGGATGATCAAGGGACATACGGACGCGTGGCCATGGTTTTGACACAAAACATTTTTATAGATCTATGATGGCTTCATTAAGCAAAAAATCCTCTACTCCAATGTATAAAATACCATTATTATCATGTTTAGGAATAATGTGCTTCCTTACAATAACAATCTTTTTGAATGAATCATCTATTTTCTTAAGCGATGCCGTTTCTTGCTCTCTTTTCTCTGTACTGTCTACATTCAAAGCTGATTGTATATAGTACCTTTGATGTCCTTTGTTTATAACAAAATCAACCTCAAGCTGAACCTTTCTTCTGTTTCCGTCTTTCTTAAAATCGTGTTCTACCACACCGACATCTATATTGTATCCTCTACGAAGCAAGTCGTTATAGATGATGTTTTCCATAATATGTGTGTCTTCTGCTTGCCTAAAATTTAATCTTGCATTTCTAAGACCTATATCCGCAAAATAGTATTTTAATGGCGTTGAGAAATATCTTGAACCCTTAACATCATATCTGTTGGCATGGTATATAACATATGCCTCCTCAAAGAAACTAAGATATTTGGAAATTGTATTGGAAGATATTTTTATCTGCTTCTCTGACAAAAATCTTCTTGAAAGTTTAGTCGGATTAGTTAGTGAACCAATGGCGGAAGATGTGAAGTCAAGCAGTAATTCAAGTACCTCCTTCTCATTTTGTATGTTATTTCTTTCAAGAATATCCCTTATATATGTTTCCCTAAATAAGTCCTTCAAGTATTGATTTTTTTCCTCATCGCTTTTTAAGCTATAGATATACGGCATGCCTCCATATACGGTATAATGTTCAAAAGCCGACTCTTTGTTTTCATGCAAATCGTAAACTTCCGCAAATGATAAAGGATTTACATGTATCTCATTACCGCGATCTCTAAACTGTGTCAATACATCGGATGAAAGCATTTTAGAATTACTGCCTGTTACGTAAATGTCCAAATTGCTCTGTTTCATAAGCCCGAGCAAGACATCAACAAAGGTGATATTCTTTTCTTTACTATCCACATAAGGATTACGCACCGATATAGATAATTGAATTTCATCAATGAAAATATAGTATTTTGTATTTCTGTTTTTAGTTTTTTCCTTGATATACTCGTTCAGTCTGAATGGATTTCTATATGCAAGATTATCTATTTCATCAAGTGCCATAGATATAATTTGATTTTCTTTGACGCCGTTAGACAATAGGTACTCTTGGTACAACTTAAATAATAAATATGATTTCCCACATCTCCTTATCCCTGTAATAATCTTTATCCTGCCGTTTTCTCTTTTATCTATCATTTTCTTTAGATAATACTCTCGTTTAATTATCATATCACTACCTCACAAGAATAATTCAGGTGGATTTCCACTATTTTATTTCGAGTTTATTTTATCATAAATCGGTACGCGGATCAATAACAGATAAAAAAATCAGGTGGATTTCCGCCTTTTTATTTCGAGTTTTGTGTTATGTCGGCTTTGCAGAGAGAAAGCAGGATTGACACACGCGGCTGTACGGGCTTCTCTGTCCTTGGCGGCGCAAATATGGTATGATACAGGAAAAGAGCGCGGGCGGCAGTGGAGAGGGGTGCGGGTGTGGAGATTTTGTCGGATTCGCCGGAGGCGACGCGAAGGATAGGAGAAGTGGTCGGAAGGGCGTTGCGCGCCGGGATGGTGCTGTGCCTGACGGGGGACTTAGGCGCGGGGAAGACGCTTTTGACCAAGGGGATCGCGGCAGGGCTTGGGGTGAAGGAGGACGTGACCAGCCCGTCCTTCACGTTGATGAACCTCTACGCGGGGCGGCTTTCGGTGGCGCATTTTGACCTCTACCGCTTAGAGGAAGAAGACGCCTTGGAGAACATCGGGTTTTACGAGTATGCGGAGGAGCCGAGCGGGGTCGCCATCATCGAGTGGGCGGATAAATTCCCCGAAGCGCTTCCTGCTCGTCGCTTGACGGTGGCGCTCTCTCGTGGCGAAGGAGAGGCGGCGCGGCGCATTATCTTCACGGATCGAGGCGATGGGTACGAGGACGTCTTGGCGGCGCTTCGGGATGCGTTTCCCGAGGCGTGAGGAGGTTGCGGCGGGGATCGGCGGAGATTGGCAGCGGATTTAGCACGGGCGGAGGAGTGGGCGAAGCGTGTTGATTTTGGCTTTGGAAACGGCGACGGTGGTGTCGGGGGTGGCGGTCGCAACGGAGACGCGCCTTTTGTCGGAGGTGACGGTGGCGCGGCTCACCCACTCGGAGACGCTGCAGTCCCATGTGGCGCTGGCCTTGGAGATGGCGGGGGTCTCCCGGCGAGAGGTGGAGGGGGTGGCGGTGAGCCTGGGTCCCGGTTCCTTTACGGGGCTTCGCATCGGGCTTTCGGCGGCGAAGGCGATGGCCTACGCGTGGGGCGTTCCCTTGGTGGGGGTGCCGACCTTGGCGGCGCTGGCGGCGCAGTTTCCCGCGCCCGCGCTGCGGGTGGTGGCCATGATGGACGCCCAGAAGGGGAATGTCTACACGGCGACGTACGAATGGCGAGAGGCGGGGCCGGTGGAGATCTCGCCCCTTGCCGTCTCTCCCTTGGACGAGGTGGTGGCACGGTGTGCCGCCATCGAAGGCGCGGTGATCTTGACGGGGGACGCAGCGCAAAAGAAGCTGGCCGAACGCCGCGATTTGCCCGCCCATGTGCGATTAGCGCCGCCCGACATGATCATGCCTCGGGCGGCGGCCGTGGCGCGGTTGGGACTCTTGGAGTTGGCGGCGGGGCGATGCGGCAATGTCATGGATATGGCGCCCCTCTACATTCGTCGATCCGAGGCGGAAGTGCTGTGGGAAGCGCGGCAAAAGAAGGCCGCGCCATGATTTCCTTTCACGAAATGAAGCCGGAGGACGCGGCGGCGGTGGAAGGGATCGAGCGGGCTTCCTTCGCCGTCCCGTGGTCGCGCCGCGCCTTTTGGGAGGAAGCGGCGAACGAGCGCACGCTCTACTTGGTGGCGCGCATGGACGGGGAGATCGTGGGCTACGCCGGGGCGTGGATTATTCTGGACGAGGCGCAGATTACGAATGTGGCCATCGCGCCGGAAAAGCGCGGGCAGGGGATTGGCCGCCGCCTGATGGACGAGATGATGGCACGGGCGAAGGCGCGGGGGGCGTCGCGCATGACGTTGGAGGTGCGCCCCTCCAATGCGGTCGCGCTGACTCTCTATAAGTCCTGCGGCTTTTTGGATTATGGGCGTCGTCCCCGTTACTATCAGGACAACGGCGAGGATGCCGTCATCATGTGGAAGATGGAATTATGATGCAGACAGAAGGGTGAAGCGTGAGAAGCGAAAACGAGGATGGGCGGTTGACCTTAGGGATCGAGACGAGCTGTGACGAGACGGCGGCGGCGGTGCTTTCCGGCGGACGGACGCTGCTCTCGAATGTCATCGCTACCCAGATTCCCGTACATCAAAAATTTGGCGGAGTGGTGCCGGAGATCGCCTCGCGCCATCATATCGTCAACATCATGCCGGTGATCGACGAGGCGCTGCGGCAAGCGCAGGTGACGCTCGCCGATATTCAGCAGGTGGCGGTGACGTATGGTCCCGGCTTGGTGGGGGCGCTCTTGGTGGGCGTTTCGGCGGCGAAGGCGCTGGCCTTTGCGCAAGACATCCCCCTCATCGGGGTCAATCATTTAGAGGGGCACATCTTCGCGAGTTTTTTGAGCGCCCCGGATTTGGTACCGCCTTTCGTGGCGCTGGTGGTCTCCGGCGGTCATACGGCGCTCGTGGAAGTGCGCGATTACAACCGCTTCGCGCTCTTGGGCGAGACGCGGGACGACGCGGCGGGGGAGGCCTTCGACAAGGTGGCGCGGGTGATGGGGCTTCCCTATCCAGGAGGACCGGAAATTGACCGGCTGGCGAAGCAAGGAGATCCCAAGGCGATTGACTTTCCGCAGGCGCTCAAGGACAGTGGCGATTATGCCTTTAGCTTCAGCGGGCTGAAGTCGGCGGTGCTGAATTATTTGAACGAGAAGAAGATGAAGGGGAGCGCGGTCAATCCCGCAGACGTGGCGGCCTCCTTTCAGGCGGCGGTGGTCGAGGTGCTGACGGCGAAAGCGGCGGACGCCCTTCGGGAGACGGGCTTTCAAACGTTGGTCTTGGCGGGCGGCGTGGCGGCGAACAGCGCACTTGAAGGGCGGCTGCGGCAGATGACGAGAGCGGCGGGCGCGTCGTTTTATTACCCTGCGCCCGTCCTCTGCACGGACAACGCGGCCATGATCGCCTGCCGGGGCTACTATCAGGCGCAGGCGGGCGATTTCGCGGATCTCCGCCTCAATGCTGTCCCGGGTCTTGGTCTCTCCGATCGCGAGGCGTAGCGCAGCACGCGGCAAGGGCAGGGGAAAACCAACGAAGCGCGGTCGCGCGGGAACGGGCGTGGCGTGCGCCGCGCGGGACAGGATGAGGATGGACAGGAAAGGAGTGCACGGGTCATGGACGCAGACAGGGAGAAATTGCTCGACATCTTGAAGGAGAGCCAAAAAATTGTGTTTTTTGGCGGGGCGGGGGTATCCACGGAGTCCGGCATTCCGGATTTTCGCAGCGCCAACGGGCTTTGGAACGAAAAATTACAGATGGCGCTCACGCCGGAGCAGTTGGTGTCCCATACGTATTTTGAAAAGTACCCGGAAGAATTTTTCTCTTTTTACCGAGAGAAGCTCCTCTATCCGAACGCGCAGCCAAACGGCTGTCATCGGGCTTTGGCCAAATTGGAGAAAATGGGGAAATTAGCGGCCGTCGTCACGCAGAACATCGATGGGCTTCATCAGGCGGCGGGGTCGGAGACGGTCTATGAGCTGCACGGCTCGGTGCTGCGGAACCATTGTCAAACGTGCGGCGCGTTTTACGACGTGCAGTTCATTTTGGACACCGCGCCGAAGGTGCCGCACTGCCCGCGCTGCGGCGGCATCGTCAAGCCGGACGTCGTCCTCTACGAGGAGCCGCTCGACGATCAGGTGGTCAGGGATACAGTGGAAGCCATCGGCACGGCGGACACCCTCATCATCGGCGGCACCTCGCTCGTGGTTTACCCGGCGGCGGGTCTCATCCGCTATTTTCAAGGAAAGCACTTAGTCCTCATCAACATGACGGAAACCCGCGCGGATCGGATGGCGGAGGTGGTCATTCGCGCGCCCATCGGTGCAGTCATGGCCGCTGCCGTAGAAAAACTCTAATGTAGGACTATATATCTGTTCATCAGGCTTCGCATCGTGGGAGAAAACCTTGCCGTTGAGCGAGAGAAGTGTTATACTTGCCTTAGAGTAAAAGAAAGTATCGGGCGTGGATCGCTTTTTTGGTAAGGAGCGTATCGGTAGGCGCACGGATGCCCGTATGATTTTTAGGGCAAAAGAATCAAAATGAAACGAAAATCGAACAGAGTGTTCTTTTGTGGATAGGACGAAAAGCCGCCTAACGTGGGGCGACGGCAAGGAGATGATACAGTGAGCCACCGTGAGGAATTATATACGTTTCCTGCAGAAGTGCGGGAAGCGTACGAAAAGCTGAAATTTCCCTTTACCGTATATCAGTTCATTGATGGCGAAAGTTTTGTGCTGCTCGTTTCGGACGGCTATTGTGCCATGAAGGATATACAGCGGGATGCGGTGCCTTTATATCAGCCGAAGCGCTTTTACGGTGGCGTTCATCCCGAAGATTTTGCCAGGGTCACGGAGATGGAAGAGATCTTCATTCGAGAAGAGAGCGATTGGAATGTCATTTATCGCAGCAAGAATCTGAAGGATGGAACGTACCATGAGATCCATGCGGTAGGGACGTTCTACACCATGGAAGACGAAACGCGCGTCGCGTTTATCACTTACCGCGATTTGAGTCGAGAGAATCCGGAAAAATCGATCAGCTATACGACTACCGCCCAGATGGATCGTTGCTTTATCGACCCGATCACGCGCTTGCCCAATATTGAGTGCTACCATAAATTTGCCGACGAGGCAATGATGAAGATGTTTGCGATGGGGCGTGCGGCAGCGTGCATCTACGTGGATGTCGATGGGATGCGATATTACAATGAGGAGTATGGGTTTGAGGAAGGCAATCGGCTTCTGCGGATCATTGCGGACGCGCTGCGTGCCGGTTTTGAGGGGGCGCTCATCACGCGGGTGGGGGATGACCACTTCGCTGTACTCACGATTTGGGATGATCAAACCTGCGCAAAGTTGGAAGAGGCCATCCAGCGGATTGGCAAGCGCTCGCTGGGGCGGGCGGCGGTGGTGAAGGCGGGCGTTTCTCCGCAGACAGGAAAGACGAAGAGCAATGCGGTCAAAGCGCTGGATCAGGCACGCTTTGCCGCGAAGCGGGTGGGCAACGATCTTCGGCAGCGCTTTGTCGTGTATTCTCCGACGATTGACGATGAATATTGGAGTCAGCGATACATTCGGGATCAATTTTCCGAGGCCATTGAAAAACAATGGATTGCGGTCTTTTATCATCCGATTATTCGAGCAGAGACGGGGAAGATTTGCAATTTCGAGGCGCTGGCGCGCTGGATCGATCCGGCCAAGGGGATGATCGCCCCGGATACCTTCATTCCCGTGTTAGAGAAGTACCATCTTGTCCCTCAGCTGGGTGCGTACATGTTGGAGCAGGTCATTCGGCAGATCAAGATTCGCATCAACTCTGGGTTTCCTGTGGAGCCGGTTTCCGTCAATCTCTCGGTGCTGGATTTCGAGGCCAATGACATGGTGCGTTTAATCGTGAACCTCTTGAAGAAGTATGATGTGGATCCGAAGTGGATCGCGGTCGAGATTACGGAGCGGGACATCGCGCAGACGGCCAGTGTCTTTAAGCAGCAGATCAAGGCGCTTCGCCATCATGGGATCCAAGTGTGGGTGGACGATTTCGGCAGCGGCTATTCGGCGCTTAATGTATTGAATCAGTACGAGTTTGACCTTCTCAAGCTGGATATGCAGTTTTTGCGCCAGCTTGACGAACATCATGGGGCGAATCGTGTGATCATCAAGGCCATCGTCCGGGCGGCGCATGAGTTAGGGGTGCAGACCTTGACGGAAGGGGTCGAGACGGAGGCGCATCATCGCTTCCTGCAGGAAGTGGGGTGCGATAAGGAGCAGGGCTTTTACTTCTCCAAACCTCGCCCTATGGCAGAGGGGCTGCTGCCGGATTTGGGGCTCCAGCGGGAAACGGCGGAGGAAGCGAGGAAGTACAATGCACGGTTTGCTCGGTGATCAAAGGGGGGAACTGAGAGCGTAGAAAGTGGGTGATACCATGCACAAGGTACTCAAGCAAGCGCTTCTTCTCTCGGTTATCGTCGTGGTTGTCGGCACGTTCTTGGGGATGCAGCAGGCGGCTTATGTGCGGACGCGCAAAGAGAAGGCGGAGCTGATTGCGCTTTCGGCGGCGGCACAGCTGGAAGAGCGGATCAATCGCGAGATCTACCTCACGACGCTCTTTGATATTCTGATCCGCGCCAATGAGGAAGA
The DNA here is from genome assembly GCA_052170475.1 of Schwartzia sp. (in: firmicutes). Taxonomy (GTDB): domain Bacteria; phylum Bacillota; class Negativicutes; order Selenomonadales; family Selenomonadaceae; genus CAJPQU01. The sequence goes on along the minus strand of JBQNAL010000010.1, from coordinate 50,440 downwards.
GCCTTTCCCCGCCTTTCACGAGACGGTGACCGCCCTTTTGCATGCCAATCCGCAAGGATTGTTCAAAGGGGCCGTGGCCATGGCAGAGGACAGCTTGACCAATCGGCCTTTTCGCACGCTTTCGGCGCTTTCCGGAGACGGGGAGGGCGAGACGGCAATCGAGTCTCGCGTGATGTCTGGCTCCATTGGCTTTAAGCAGAAGGGTGGGGAATTGATCGCCTATCACCCTGTCTATAATAAAGCAGGTGAGATTTTAGGCTTTTCCATGAGGCCGGTGCATTTGGCGGATCTCTTTCAAAATACGCGCTCGTTTAAGGAGATCACCGAGAACAACTACTGTACCTTGGCGGTGCTGGCGGGCGCTGATTCCCAGATGATCTATTCCAATTTGGGCGGTTTCGTGGATTTTGAGCCCGTGCGGACGGAGATTCGGTTAGCGAATGGCGCGGTGTGGGTGATGACGCTGATGCCGAAAGAGGGGTGGATCAGCTTTGGGCAGCGCTGGGTGAACGGGATCTTGGCGGGGGTCATCATCCTCTTCCTGTATCGGCTTTTGTCGAATCTTGGGCAGATTAAACGGCAGCTCCTGATCAAGGAACACATGGCCTCGGTAGACGCTTTGACAGATACCTTGAATAAAAGAGCCTTCAAAGAGAAAGTGGGCGAACTGGATCGTGGGATTGAGCCGTACGGATTGATCTTCCTCGATTTGGATCAGTTTAAGGAGATCAATGATCAGTATGGCCACGATGCCGGCGATCAGGTGCTTTCCGAAACGGCACGGCGCCTCAAAGCTGCCATGCGCGACGTGGATAAGGTCTATCGGGTGGGCGGGGATGAGTTTGTCATCCTCACGGTAGGCGGATTGTCTGTCGAGGCGTATGCAGAGGTGCGAAAGCGGATCAAGGCGGACGTGGAAGGGACGCCGGTTATCGTAGGCCTTCGGCCGCTCTTCATCCGTGTCAGTATGGGGTACGCAGGTCGTCCCGCCGACGGCACGACGACCTGCGAAGTCCTGAAGGTGGCGGATCAGCGCATGTATGAGGATAAGCAGAAAAACCACAGCCGCCGCAGGGGAGAAGAGGGCGCTATACAGACGGTGAGCGGATGAGGCGTGCGCTGCTTCGCGGCTGCCGGTTCAGAACGTACAGATGGGTCTGCCTTTATGGAAATGATGTACGAGGGTTGCCCTTGTCGAGGTAGAAAAAGAGGACGCAGGCGCGTCCTCTTTTTCTACCTCGCTTTTTGTGTTTTCTTACCGTTCGCCGTCGAGCGGCGGGGCGATGTCAATCTGGCACATCTTCATCACGTCGAGCGCCTTTTGATGGCTTTCCGGCGTGACGCCGGCGCAGGCGGCGGGATCGACAGCGATGGGAACCTTCGGGTAGAAGGTCTTGAGGAGAAGGGCGTTGGTGATGACGCAGATGTCCGTGCAGAGGCCGAGGAAGAGGATTTCCTCGCAGCCTTTGACCGCTTCCGGGAGTGCCGCAGCGCCGAAGGTGTTTTTCTCGATGATGAGCGCGTTCTTCGCATAGGGGGAGAGCGCCGGGCAGATTTCCCAGCCCTTTTGCGGCTTGATGCAGTGCGGGACGGGGAGCTTTCGCCCCTCGGCGCTGTGCAGATAATCGGCGTCGTGCGTGTCTTGCGTGAAGATGAGGCGGGTGCTCGGATCAGAGGCCGCCGCCTTTACCCGTGCGACGGCACGGGGGAGCATAGCCTGCGCCTCCTTGGTGCCTAAGCTGCCGTCGATGAAGTCATTTTGCATGTCGATGACGATGAGGGCTTTTTTCATGGCGATTTTCCTTTCCTTATGGCAGAAACGAGGAGCCGAAATGGCGGCGCCTCGGTTTTTTAGGTGCGGCTATTTACATCGTACCCGAAAATTCGTATTTCTTGTGGACGTGGTGGTAATGGGTGTGGAGGAGCGCGTGCGCCGTCTCTCCCAATGGTTCGCCCAAAAATTCATCGTAGAGCCTGATGATGTCGGGGTTCTCGTGGGATTTTCGGTAGGGGAGGTCACGGTCGATGGCGTAGAGCGCCTTGATCCGCTCCTGCCGCACGGCGTTCGTGGTGCCGATGGGCTGGCCGCCGCCGCCGATACAGCCGCCGGGACACGCCATGACCTCGATGAAGGTATAGTCGCAGTCGCCCGCTTGCAGCCGCTCCATCATCCGGCGGGCGGCCAACAGCGTATGGACGATGGCGACCTTCACTGGCTTGTCGCCGATCTCGATGACGGCTTCTTTTGTGTCCGCGAAGCCGCGCACCGCTTCAAATTCCAGCGGCTTCGCCTCGCGTCCCGTGAGCTTTTCATACACGGTGCGAAGCGCCGCTTCCATGACGCCGCCGGTCACGCCGAAGATCGCCCCCGCGCCGGAGCCTGTCCCAAGCGGTGAATCAAATTCGCTTTCCGGCAGGTGTTCAAAGTTCAGTCCGACGTATTGGATCAATTTGATCAGCTCGCGGGTGGTGAGTACGGCGTCCACGTCCTGATGGCCGTCCCGTCCCATTTCCGGGCGGGCTGCCTCGAATTTCTTCGCCGTGCAGGGCATGATGGAGACGGTGAAAATGCGATCCAGCGGCACGCCCACCGCCTTCGCGTAGTAGGTCTTCGCGATGGCGCCGAACATGCTCATGGGCGATTTCGCCGTGGAGAGGTGGGGGAGAAGCGCCGGATAGTGCTTCTCGATGAAGTTTACCCAGCCGGGGCTGCAGGAGGTGATCATCGGGAGGACGCCGCCTTTGGTCAGGCGGTGCATGAGCTCCGCGCCTTCCTCCATGATGGTGAGATCCGCGCCGAAATTCGTGTCAAAGACGCGATCAAATCCTAACATTCGAAGGGCGGTCACCATCTGGCCGGTGGCGATGGCGCCGGGCGCGAGGCCGAAGGCGTCGCCCAAGGAAACGCGCACGGAGGGCGCGGTCTGGACGATGACGTGAAGATCCGGGTTCTGCAAGGCATCCAAGACTTTCTGCGTGTCGTCCTTTTCCACGATGGCGCCGACGGGACAGACGAGGCTACACTGGCCGCAGAGGGTGCAGTCCGTTTTTTCCATGGACATGTCATAGGGGGTGGTGACGATGATCTGGTCGCTGCGGTTCGCGAAGGTCAGCGCCTCGATGCCCTGTACGTCCTTGCAGGCGCGGATGCAGCGGCCGCATTTGATGCACTTTGAGGGATCGCGGACTAAGCTCGGATTCGTGTTGTGCACGGGGTGGGGGCGGTTCACCCTCGGCAGGTGGGGATCCAAAATATTAAAGCGCGTGCAGAGCCGTTGGAGTTCGCAGTTTTCGTTGCGGGGGCAGGTCAGGCAGCTTGCGTTGTGATCCGCCATGATGAGCTGCAAAATGCCCACTTGCGTATCTCGGACGATCTGGGTGTCCGTGAAGACCTCCATCCCCTCCCAGACTTCGGTGGAACATGCCGCCAAGAGCTTCTTTTTGCCCACCACTTCGACGGAGCAAAGGCGGCAGCGCGCCTTCACCCTTTGATCGGGATGATAGCAGAGGTGGGGAATGTCGATGTTGATGAGTTTCGCCGCCTCAATGATCTTCGTGCCTTTCGGCGCTTCCACGGGAATGCGGTTGATTTTCAGATGAACCATTTCCATGTCAATAAGCACCTCCGACTGCAAAGGTATCCGGGAAGACTTCCATGGCGGAGAGGAGCGCGGCTTGCGCCGTTTCCCCTAAGCCGCAGAGAGACGCGCGCTCCATGATGCCGCCGATCTTTTTCATCAGGGCGATGTCCTCCTTGGTGGCTTTGCCGCGTGCGAGCTTTTCCAAGAGAATTTTCTGGTGGGCGTTGCCTTCGCGGCACGGCGTACATTGGCCGCAGCTTTCGTGCGAGAAGAAGGCCTGCGTCATGCGGAGAAAATCTAAGACGCTGGTGCGCTCGTCGATGACTAAGACAGCGCCGGAGCCGACCGTCACCCCGGCGGCCTTGAGGTCGTCGTAAGTGTAGGGGACATCCAAGACGCGGCTGTCGGTGATCTTCCCCGACGCGCCGCCGAACTGGATGAGCCGCATGGCGTGGCCGTCCGGGATGCCCTGCGCCAGCCCGTAAATGATTTCGCGCACCGTCGTGCCGAAGGGGATCTCATAGACGCCGGGGCGGCGCACATTCCCCCCGACGCTGATCAATTTCGTGCCGATGGATTCCCCGCTGCCGCATTTCAGGTAGACGTTCTCTCGGTCGCGGAGGAGGTGCGGGACGATGGCGAAGCTCTCCACGTTGTTGACGCAGGTGGGGAGAGCGAAAGCGCCGCTGACCTTGATGAAGGGCGGCTTCATGCGGGGGCGTCCCGCCTTCCCCTCGATGGAGCGGATGAGAGCCGTGCCTTCGCCGCAGACGTAAGCGCCCGCGCCGGAGTAGAGGTGGATATGGAAATTGAAGCCGGGGATGCCTAAGATGTTGTCGCCCAAGAAGCCCCGCTCCTCCGCCTGCCGGATGGCGTTTTGGAGACGCGCCCGCAGGTGGCGGTATTCCTCCCGCAGATAGAGGTAGCCGTCCTGCGCTCGGACGGTGTACGCGCCGATGATCATCCCCTCGATGAGATTGAAGGGATCGCGGCGGAGGATTTCCCGATCCTTGAACGTACATGGCTCGCCTTCATCGGCGTTGCATATCGTCAGCTTGTGGTCGCCCTTGACGGCGCGCGCCTGCGACCACTTGCGCCCCATGTCGTAGGCTGCGCCGCCGCGCCCTTTGATCTTGGCGGCACTTATGATGGCGGCGATGTCCTCCCCGTTCATCAGCACGGCTTTTTTCAAGGCGGAGAAACCGCCGATGGCCAAGTAGGCATCGATGGACATGGGGTCGTATTTATCGAAATTTTGGGTAATGAAACGCACTTCGCTGCTCATGATCCGTCGCCTCCTTTAGATGAACTTGGCCAAGAGAGCCTGCACTTTTTCCGGCTGGTCGAGATGGCCGTACACTTCGCCATTGATGCGGATCGCGGGGGCTTTATCACACGCGCCGAAGCAGGGCACCTCTTCCAAGGTGAACCGCCCGTCGTAGGTGACTTCCCCCACTTCGATGTTGAGGAGGCGGCGAAGGGTATGGAGGAGCGAATCGCTCTCGTTCACACGGCAGACCACTGAGCGACATACCTGCAAGGGGTATTTTGCGCGAGGTTTTTCCGATAGACTGGAATAAAACGTAAGACAGTCGTAGATGATAGAGAGCTTGATGGGGAGCTTCTCCGCGATGTAAAACGCCACCTTTTCCGGGATGTACTGGCGCTCGATGCGATCCTGCACGTCCAAGAGAATCCCGACGATCTGCGTGGCGTCTCGGTCATGCGCCTCCATCACCTCGTCGATCTCCGTCTTTAGCGCTTCCGTCAGATCAAATGCCATCTGCGGATCCCTTTGCATAACGACCCCTCCCGTCAAGATGTTCAATACGTATACCCTTCATTATATACATTTTAGCTCTCTTTGCATATAGCGATGGAGCAATTTTCGGAAAAATGAAAGAAATTGGGAACGAATCTCAACTGGAACATCATCGACAAGGACGACAAAAAACAGCGTCGGCGATTGACGACGCTGTTTTCGGTGGTGCTGCGTTTCGCCGTGTTTTTTCGGCTGCCTCAGCAGATGGAAGCGACGACGCGGTTCAACTGGTCAAGATGCGTGGCGAGTTCGTCGCTCATGCTTTGAATGTGGCGGATGGAGTCCCGTGCCGTGCGGATTTGGTCTAAATTTTGCGAGACATGCTTTTGCAGCTCGTCGAATTGGCCGTGGAATTCCTGATCGACGGCACGCACCTTTTCCTCAAAGCTCTTGTTGTCCGTCAGGATGCCGTCGATTACCTCCACGTCGGCGAGCAGTGCTTTCGTGGCTTCGTTGGAGGCCGCCAGTCCTTCCTTTGTGTTCTCCGAAAGTTTCCGCACTTCGTCCGCCACGACGGAAAAGCCGCGTCCGGCTTCTCCCGCGCGCGCCGCTTCGATGGCGGCGTTGAGCGCCAAGAGATTTGTCTGGGAGGCGATGGCGGTGATCATGTTCATGATGTCCTCAATTTTTTTGGTGCTCTTTGTGAGCAGTTCGATTTTGGGGATGATGTTATCGTTCCGCGAGAGGAGAGAGAGGACGATCTCCTGCTGGCCGTCTACCCCGGACGAGACGCCGTTGAGGAGCGTCCCCACCGTCTCCACATTGCCGGAAATGGCGGAGATGGTGGTAATGATTTTGGGGATGTCGCGCTGATAGGCCTCGAAGTAGTCGATGATGCGATTCTTGAGGCGGGCGACGCTCTCGTGGCGGTGCAGAACACGCTGCAAGAAGAATTTTTGATAATCCGCATAGGCCGTGATGAAATTTTTCATGGCGTCGTCCTCGAAGGGTTCTCCTGCGGGGACATGATAGAAAAAGAGCGCCGTCAGCGTTTCATTGATGTGCAGGCCGCTGATTTCACCGAACGCGGAAAAACCGGCGATGGGGATGCCCGCGAAGCAATCCATGTGGTCGGTTTCCTGCGCAAAGGTCAGGCGGCGCAGGATGCAATCGTTCAATATCCCGCCGATGGGCTGGGGCTTGCCGCGGGAAAACGCGGCATAGTCGGCGGTGACGGTGGCCTTCAGCGAGGTGCGCCGCATGAGGTGGAGATCTTCGCCGGAGACCACATCGCAGTAAAAATAGACGCGATCCTTCACGGCGTCGATCGACTGCATGGAGCGGATGAAGTAGGCGTCGTTCACGGTGGACGCGAAGGTGTAGGAAGCGAGCGCGGCATTGAGTTCCTCGGGAGAGGACGCATGGAAATGTTGCTTTAGCGCCGCGAAGAAGGAGATGGGGACGCCGCTTCCGTCATCGACACTTTCCACGTAGCGCTGCGAAGCATTGGCACCGATGATGCGATAGCTCGTGCCCGTATCTTCGGCGGCTTGGGTCTTGAAGATCGCGTAGCGGTAGTCCTTCGCCAATTTGAAGACGAGGATCACGGCGTGATTTTCGTGCACGCGCTGTCCATCGTAGAGATAGGTATGCTGAAAGTCCAATTTCCCGCCCGCGCTGCCGCCGATGTAGGGGCAGGGGAGCTTCTTCGAGCGATAGAGCGCTTGGAGCAGGAACGTCTCACAGGCGGATAGGCCGTCGGCGTAAACGAGCGCGAAGGTATCGCGAAAGTCTACCGGGAAAGGGATACGCTGCTTTCCCACTTCGCTTTGGAGGCGGGCGATCCGTTCCTCCGTCGAGAGGCGCAGCTCTCCGGCGCGGAGATCTTCATCGGGCAGGGGGAGCGTCATCACGTGCGTCTGCTCTACCAGCCGATGAGAGAAAATCTGCAAGACGATCCGCTGCCGATTCTCCTCCGCCGGGCGGTAATAGGTGCCGCTGCCCGCCTCATGGCAGAGCTCGCCGGCGGTGGAGAGGAGAAGCAAGGCGGTATGTGCCGGCAGCGTCGCCGATATGGCGCGCGCGACAGCGGCAAAATCTCCGTCAGGCGACACGAATCCTACGACAGCCGCAGGGCCGCCCGGCACATTGAGCGCTTCCTTCAGCTTGCTGCCGGAGATTTCGCTGTGATGAAGGGCGATCGTGCGCATGTCCTCCCCCAGCGCAACGGGAGAGGGCGAGGCGGTACGGGAAATTTCTGTGACTTTTGGTGGAGGCGTTTTTTCTGGCTTTTTGGGGGCAGAGGGAGAGCGATGGAGAAAATCCAACATAAATAGGCAGCCTTCTTTCTTTTTGGGAATGTCGCAGCAGCGATCATGCACTGTTCCGATTGCACCATCACCGTGTAGCGCAGCCGTCACTTTGTCCATGTATTCCTGCGTCGTTCGTATAGCATCTTTTCCATTATAATATAGTTTCCCCCCCTTGTATCGTGAAACGCCTTAAATGGGAATGGAAAGCCCATAAATGAAAAATTAGTCCTATGCCTTTTGATATTTATCCGTTACTTTGGATGATCGTTCGTTGGGGACGCGTGCCGATGCCCTCTCTTTCATCGGGGTTTCAGCTTCGTTGGGCATGATGAGCCTGTGGCACGTGGCGCGCGCAGGCGGGGCGATGGGTGCATTTTGGTTCGGCGATGGGATAGGCGCATCGTTGGCGTACAGCCATAGAAGAGTTGGAGGAGGAAGTTTCGTGCTGATCTTCTGGTTGATTCTCCTGACGGTTTTGGCGGCGGTCGCCGCTTTGGCGTGGTGGGGCTTGGGGTCGGTGGCAGAGGGAGGGCGGCTGACGGCGTATCGGCGCTGGCTGCTCCTCTTCGATGTGACATCGCCGCTCTTGCTCATCTTCGGCTCGCACCTTGTTTCTTGGCCGGATTGGCTGGCGCGGCTGGCGCTGATGTTCTTGTCGGGCGCCTTCATGGCGCAGCTTCTCTTCGGCGTCTTGGCGGCGCTCTTTCGTGGCGTGCGCCGCCTCTTACAGCGTCCGGCGACGCCGCAGGATTTAGAGCGCCGACGCCTTTTGCAGGGGGCGGCGGCGATTCCGCTCTTTGCGGGGGGAAGTAGTATGTATGGCGTGACGGCGGGACGAACGAGCACCGTCGTGCGGGAATTTTCCGTACCTCTCTTGGGGATTGGGGAGGAGATGGAGGGGTTTCGTGTCGCTCAGCTCAGCGATGTTCACTTGGGGCTTTTTTTCTCCTTGGACGACCTCACGGCGCTTTTGGAGGAGACGGCATCCCTTGGCGTGGACGCGCTCCTCATCACGGGCGACCTCTTTGATGATGATGCGATGAACGTCGCGGCGGTGGAGCGGGTAGACGCTTTCGTGGAGCGGTTTCCGCAGGGCATTTGGTTTTGCTATGGCAATCACGAATATTTTCGCAACATCAACCGCACGAAGCAGGCGTTGGCGAAGAGCCGCATCCGCGTCTTGGCGAACGATCACGTCCGCGTGGTGAAAGGGGTGCGCCCGCTCTATTTCGCGGGGGTGGACTATCCTTTTCCCCGCGCCGAGTTTGATGCGCTGCGCGTGCGCTACACGGCGGACGCCATGCGGGGGATTCCCGAGGGGGCGGTGACGATCTTCTTGGCGCATCACCCGGACTTCATTGACGACGCCGCCCGTTACGGCGCGGCGCTCGTCTTGACGGGACATACCCATGGCGGTCAGATCGGCGTTTTCGGCGTGCCGCTCGTGCCGCCGGTCTTCAAGTACATGCGCGGGCTGTACCGCGTGGGGGATACGATGGGGTATGTCCACTGCGGCAACGGCAGTTGGTTCCCTTACCGTCTGGGCTGTCCGCCGGAAATCGCGGTCTTTCGCCTTGAAAAAAGGGGATGAGAAAAAAGGGCGCCACGCGCGCTCAGCCGTGATAAAGCGGTGCCCTGCCGCGAAAAAAACGATATGAGGGAAGGGTCGCGCTCCGAAAGATAGGCGGGGCGCGGCTTTTTATGGAAAAACTGATTTTTTATAAATTTTTTTCAAAAAGGGCTTGCTTTTTTATTTGATATATGATTAAATGTTCACATGAAGGGAATTTAAGTAAAGAGGCAAACATTAAGGAGGAAATCATCATGAAAAAGAAGTACAAAATCGAAGTGGATTGCGCGGCCTGTGGGCTGAAGATGGAAGAAGCGGCCAAGAACACGGAGGGGGTCGCGGCGGCGTCGGTGGGCTTCATGGCGCAGAAGATGACGGTGGAGTTTGCGGAGGGCGCCGATCCGGCGGTCGTCATGCCGAAGGTGCGGGAGGCCTGCAAAAAGGTAGAGCCGGACTGCGAAGTCTTCATCTGATGAAGGAGCGGCCGGAGTCGGCGGTGCTTCGGCTGTCTCTTCTTTTGCGCGTGGCGTCGGCGAGGTCAGTGGGAAAGGAAAGGGAAAAACATGGAGAAGAAAGAAAAGATTGTGTTGGGGCGCATCCTGCTGACAGTCGCCCTGTTGGTGGGGTTGGAGTTCGCCCCCGTCAGCGGTCTGACGCTGGGCGCGCTTTACGCCGTGCCGTATCTTTTGATCGGCTATGATATTTTGCGCAAGGCGGGGCTTGGCATCCGCCACGGCGAGTTCTTCGACGAGAGCTTTTTGATGGCGATTGCCACGTTGGGCGCGATGGGGATGGGCGAGTACCGCGAGGCGGCGGGCGTCATGCTGTTCTACCAGATCGGCGAGATGTTCCAGCGCTATGCGGTGGGAAAGAGCCGGGGCAGCATATCGGCGCTGATGGATCTCCGCCCGGATTACGCGAATGTCGAGCGGGACGGGGAGATCGAGAAGGTGGATCCCGACGAGGTGGAGGTCGGCACCGTCATCCTCGTTCAGCCGGGGGAGAAAGTTCCCATCGACGGTGTGATTGTGGAAGGTTCCTCTACGCTCGACATGCACGCTTTGACCGGCGAGAGCCTGCCGCGGGAGACGGCCGCGGGGGATGAGGTTCTGTCGGGAAGCATCAACCTCACCGGGGTTCTCCGCATCCGCACGACGAAGGAAGCGGACGAGTCTACGGCGGCGAAGATCCTTGACTTGGTGGAAAACTCCAGCATGAAGAAATCCCGCTCGGAGAATTTCATCACCCGGTTCGCGCGGGTCTACACGCCGGCGGTCTGTGCCATCGCCGTGGGGTTGGCGCTGGGCGTGCCGCTGGTGCGCATGTTTGCCATGGGCATGGAGCCGATGTGGCTGACGTGGATCGAGCGGGCGCTCATCCTCTTGGTCATCAGCTGCCCATGCGCGCTCGTCATCTCCGTGCCGCTCTCCTTTTTCGCCGGGATCGGCAGTGCCTCCGCCAGTGGGGTCTTGGTGAAGGGCTCGAATTATTTAGAGGCGCTGGCGAACGTCGATACCATGGTCTTCGATAAGACGGGAACGCTGACGCGGGGCGTCTTTGAAGTCACCGCGATTCACCCGGAGATCATCCAGGAAGAGGATCTCCTCCATCTGACGGCGCACGTGGAGCGCTATTCGTCCCATCCCATCGCCAATTCCCTGCGGGCGGCGTATCCGAAGGAAAAGGACGACTGCGACGTGGCGGACATCGAGGAGATCGCCGGACATGGCATCAAGGCGCGGATCAATGGGAAAGTGGTCGCCGTCGGCAACGGCAAGATGATGGACGCCATCGGCGCCGCGTGGCACGAGTGCGACCGCGTCGGCACGATCATCCATGTCGCCATCGACGGGCAGTATGTAGGCCATGTGGTCATTTCCGACGTGGAGAAGCCCCACGCCAAAGAAGCCCTGAAAGCCCTCAAGGCGGCCGGGGTGAAGCGCCTCGTCATGCTCACCGGGGATTCGGCGGCCACGGCGGCGGAAGTGGGGAAGAGCTTAGGGCTGGATCAGGTGTACAGCGAGCTTTTGCCCGCCGACAAGGTGGAGAAGGTGGAGGAAATCTTGGCCGAACACGCCGGGACAGAGCATCGCATCGCCTTCGTGGGCGACGGGATCAACGATGCGCCGGTGCTCTCCCGCGCCGATGTGGGCATCGCCATGGGGGCGCTTGGCTCCGATGCGGCCATCGAGGCGGCGGATGTCGTTTTGATGGAGGACGATCCCCAGCAGATCAGCCAAGCCATGTACATCGCCAGAAAGACCATCGCGATTGTCAAGCAGAACATCGTCATGGCGGTGGGCGTGAAGGCGGCCTGCCTCATCCTTGGGGCGTTCGGCATGGCCGACATGTGGTTCGCCATCTTCGCCGACGTGGGTGTCATGGTGATCGCGGTGCTGAATGCCATGCGCGCCATGGTGGTGCCGCGGAGAAATGCCGCTGCCGCGTGACGTTCACACGAAAAGCGCATAGCGGCTCAGTTGTTCATATATAAATATTACCTATGCCCGAGCGGGAGAGAAGTCCTGTCTCGGGCATTTTTGCTGAAATGGTATAATCCCTTTTTATGGCTGCTGAAAAAATGATGAAAAAACCCTTGACAAAGTAGACGTTTCCAATATAATAAGTTTAGCAATCACGTTGTGTAAGTGAAAAGTCCGAGAAAATTTCATCAGGCGTTATGAGTGCCGGTGCGGTGCGCCGGGCGATGAGAGGAAAACGGGTGCGATTCCCGTGCTGTCCCGCAGCTGTGAAGGAGAGCCGATTCCATGAGGTCACTGGGTCATGAGACCCGGGAAGGCGGAACCGGCGCTGAGCCTAAGCCAGAAAGCCTGCTCATAATGAGATTCATCGTTTGACTTACGACCGATAAGGAGATGGATGCGGTGCGCGGCCACAGGAAGGCCTGTGGCGCAGCGCGGGCTGTTTCCGGTAGATCATCGTAAGTGGGAGGTGGTCTGCTTTTTTGTTGTGTTTGGCCAGTCGGCGCGGTTTCCCGCGCTGCGACGATCTTTAAGGAAGGGATGATACTTTTGGGAAAGAAGGAAGTAATGCGCCGTTTGCTGCAAATGGTCATTACGCTGCTCGGCGTCACGGTGCTGACCTTCGGGCTGACTTACATCGCGCCGGGCGATCCGGTGGAGATGATCTTGGAGGTGGGCGATACCATTGTGCCGCCGGAGATCATCGAGCAGACGCGCCGGGAATTGGGGCTTGACAAGCCTTTCTACGTCCAGTATTGGCGCTGGCTGTCGGGGATCCTCCATGGGGATATGGGGCTTTCCTATTCCGCCAAGATGCCGGTGGTGGATCGCATGATGTTAGGGGCGCCGGGGACATTGCTCTTGGCGGGGGCAGCGCTCTTCATCATGGTGGTGGTTTCCGTGCCGCTGGGGATTTTGATCGCCATCCATCGAAACCACGCGATTGATTATGTGGTGCGCTTTTTCTCCTTCATCGGTGTGTCCATGCCGAGCTTCTGGGTGGGGCTTCTCCTCCTCTACTTCTTCGGCCTGAAATTGGGGATGTTCCCCATCGCGGGCGGTGAGGTTTCCTTTGACCGCATGGTGCTGCCGGCGTTGACGCTGGCCATCGTTCTTTCCTCGAAGTTCACCCGGCAGGTGCGGACGGCGGTGCTGGAAGAATTGGGGAAGGATTATGTGACCGGGGCGCGGGCGCGGGGGATCCCCATGCGCAAGATCCTCTGGCATCACATCCTCCCGAATGCCTGCCTTCCCTTGGTGACGCTTTTCGGTACGTCCGTGGGCTGGCTCCTTGGCGGCGTGGCCGTCGTCGAGATGGTCTTTTCTTGGCCGGGTCTCGGCGCCATGGCGGTGCGCGCCATTTTGATGCGCGATTATCCGCTCCTCATGGGCTTCGTCCTCTGGATCGCCACCTTCTACATGATCATCAATCTCTTGATCGACGCGTCCTACTATGTACTCAATCCGCGTCTAAAGAAAGGGGGCGAGTGACATGGCGTTTTTCAAAGGAGAGCGGGCGCTCTTCCACTTCTACTCCAGCCTTGTCCTCTTGGTGATTTTGGTGGCGGCGTTTGGCCCCTTCCTCCTGTCGGAGGATCCCTACGCTTCCAATATGACGGCGTCGCTCTTGGAGCCGTCCGCCCAGCATTGGTTCGGCACGGATAAGCTCGGGCGGGACTGCTTCACGCGGATCATCTACGGGGCGCGGGTGTCCCTCTCCATGACGATCATGGTCGTCATTTTGATGAGCGCGTTCGGCACCTTGGTGGGCATCGTCTCCGGCTACTGCGGGGGGCGGGTGGACATGCTCCTCATGCGCTTTACCGACATGATGATGGCGTTTCCGGGCATCGTCTTGGCGATTGCCATCGCCGGTGTCATGGGCGGGAGCGTGGTGAATACGGTGCTGGCGCTCGCGACCGTCGGCTGGACGAAGTACGCCCGCCTCGGGCGCAGCCTCACGCTGAAGCTCACGCAGAGCGAATTTATGGCGGCGGCCATCACGAACGGCACGAAGCCCTTGGCGCTTCTCTACCGCCACATCCTGCCGAACACCTTCCAGATGGTCATCGTTACGGCGGCGATGGACATCGGCTCCATCATCATGGAGATCGCGGGTCTCTCCTTCCTCGGCTTTGGGGCGCAACCGCCCACGGCGGAATGGGGGCTCATGCTGAACGAAGGGCGTCAGGTTCTCCAGACGGCGCCTTGGGCGATGATCTTCCCGGGTCTCGCGATCTTAGTTGTCGTCGCGATCTTTAACCTCTGGGGCGACAGCCTGCGGGATCTCATGGATCCCCAGAAGGCAAACTAAGGAAGCACGGATAAATTCAGCACCGCCAATCTGACGGACTTCAGTTTCTCAGTGCTTCCCGAAACAGGCAGTACGGCTCGCACGTTGGAGCCTCGCATATTTCATTACAAAAGAAAGAAGGGTATGTATGGTATTCAATTCCAAACTCAAAAAACTCGTCACGGCGGGGTTGGCCGTGGGCATGGCAGCGACATTCTTGGTGGGCTGCGGCGGTGGCGGCGGCTCCTCCTCGGGGGGCAGCGCTTCCAATACGCTGAAGGTCGGCGTCACGAACTTCGCCGACACCTTGGAGCCGACGGAGAACTATTTCGCGTGGGTGGTCATGCGCTACGGCGTCGGTGAGACGCTGTCGAAATTCGACGAGAAGATGCGCACCCAGCCTTGGCTGGCGGAGAGCTGGAAGATCAGCGACGATCATCTGACGTGGACGTTTAAGATCAAGGACAAAGCGAAATTCTCCAACGGCGACCCGGTGACGGCGGAAGCGGTCAAGGCGTCCATCGAGCGCGTCTTTGCCAAGCAGAACCGCGCCAAGACCTTCTTTGAGTACACCAGCATCGAGGCCAAAGGGCAGGAACTCATCATCCACACGGTGAAGCCGGTGCCGAACATGCCGGGGCAGCTCGCCGATCCCCTGTTCCTCATCGTCAACGTGAAATCGGAGAAGGATGGAAGAAACTTCGCGAAGGAAGGCCCCATCGGTACCGGCCCGTACATGGTGGAGAGCTTTACCCGCGACAAGTGCGTCCTCAAAAAGAATCCGAACTATTGGGACGGCGCGGTTCCCTACGAGAAGGTGGAAGTGCCTTCCATCGACGATCCGAACACCCGAGCCATGGCGCTCCAGTCGGGTGAGATCGACATGGCGGTCAATATCGCCGCCGGCGACATCGGTCTCTTCCGCGGTAACGACAAGTTCCATGTGGATGAGATCGCGTCGCTCCGCACGGTGTTAGCGCGCATCAACCAGAAGCCGGATCACATCCTGAGCGACAAGAAGGTGCGCGAGGCCTTCATTAGTGCCTGCGATCGCAAGAATTACAACGAAGTCCTCCTGAAGGGAACCTTCATGGCGGGCAAGGCGCCGGTTCCGCCGTCGCTCGACTACGACTTCGACAAGCTGACGGATCCCAACAGCTACAACGTGGAGCGCGCCAAGAAGCTCCTCGATGAAGCGGGCTGGAAGGATACGAACGGCGACGGCATTCGTGACAAGGACGGAAAGCCCCTGCAGGTGGATTTCGTCGTCTACAACAGCCGCGCCGAGCTGCCCCTCTACGCGGAAGCCGTGCAGGCGGATCAGAAGAAGGTCGGCATCGACGTCAAGATCAAGACCGTGGACTACAACCTCATCGACAAGATGGGCATCAACGGTGAATACGATCTCCTGATCTCCAACATCACGACGGCCGCCACCGGCGATCCTCAGAGCTATCTCAACCAGTACTGGCACTCCAACGTGGACGGCTCCAATCCCCAGAACGGCTCCGGATACAGCAACCCCGAAGTGGACGCGAAGCTGGATGCCCTCAACGTGGAGTTTGATCCGGCGAAGCGCCGCCAGCTCATCATTGATATTGAGCAGCTCTATCTGAACGACGCGGCCGGCCTCTTCCTTGGCTACCCGTACACGAACATCGTCAGCTCCAAGAAGATCAAGAACGCCATCATGCATCCGGCGGACTACTACTGGATCACGAAGGATATTGCTCCGGCGAAATAAGGGATTGTCCTTATCGCACGGCGAACGACGGGAAAAGCGGAGGGTGTACCTGCCCTCCGCCATTCTCCTGTCTGAAGGGAGACAATCGCTCTTTTCTGACCGGGAAACTCGTCAAGAAGGAGATATTATGCTATTAGAAGTATCGAATCTTTCCATTTCCTATGGAGATCATCCCATCGTCCATGACGTGAGCCTCTCCCTCGACGAGGGGAAGGTCATCGCCATCGTCGGCGAGAGTGGCAGCGGCAAGACCACGGTCATCCGCGCCATCTTGGGGTGTCTGCCCAACGAAGGGCATGTCACCGGCGGCAGTATCGTCTTTAACGGGAAAGATCTCCTGAAGAATACGCCGGAGGAATGGCGCAAAGTCAGTGGCCGGGATATTTCCATGGTCTTTCAATCCAGCGGCTCCATGATGGATCCCATTCAAAAGATTGGCAAGCAGTTTGTGGAGTATATCTTGGAACATGTTGACATCACGGAAGAGGAAGCGGCGAAGCAGGCCGTTGAAATGCTGCGGCGCATGAATCTGCCGAACCCGGAAACGATCATGGATCTCTTTCCCTTCGAGCTTTCCGGCGGCATGAATCAGCGCGTCGGCGTGGCGATGGGCATGTTCTTCCAGCCAAAGCTCCTCTTAGCCGACGAGCCGACTTCGGCCCTCGACGTGACGACCCAAGCGCAGGTGGTGGAGGAGATGATGGGGATCTGCCGGGATGACAACACGGCGATCATCATCGTGACCCATAACTTGGGCGTGGCGGCCTACATGGCGGATGAGATCATCGTCATGCGCTACGGCGACATCATCGAGCGGGGAACGCCGGAGGAGATCGTCGATCACCCGAAGGAAGACTACACGAAGGAACTTTTGGATGCGGTGCCGCAGATTGGAGATGGTGTAGCATGAGTGAACATACAGTCCCATCCAATGAAGTGGTGCTCGACATTCAGCACATGGTGAAAACGTTTGACTTGGGGGGCGGCAAGACTCTCACTGCCGTGAACGACATTTCTTTGCAGCTCTACAAGGGGGAATCTTTGGCCATCGTCGGCGAGAGCGGCAGTGGCAAGAGTACCCTCGTCAAGTGCCTCGTGCGCCTGCACCGGCCGACGTCCGGCGCGGCGATTTACGGCGGCACCGACCTCATGAAGCTGGGGGGCGAAGAACTGCGGCAGAGTCGGCGTCACATTCAGATGGTGTTTCAGGATCCCAATACGGCGTTCAATCCGAAAATGCGGATCAAGGACATCATCTGCGAACCCCTGTACAATTTCGACCTCATCAAAGCTTCCGAAGCGGAGGCCAAGGCGAAGGAAATGCTGCGCCTCGTGGAACTGCCGGAGGATATTGTGGATCGCTATCCGGCCAACATGTCCGGCGGCCAGCGCCAGCGCATCGGCATCGCCCGAGCGCTCGTCTTAAACCCCGAGGTTCTCGTCTGCGACGAAGCGACCAGCGCCCTCGACGTATCGGTGCAGAAGAAGATCGTCGATCTTCTTCTCTCCATTCAGAAGAAAACACAGCTTTCCATCATCTTTATCTGCCATGATTTGGCCTTGGTTTATCAGATGTGCCACCGAGCCGCCGTCATGTATCGGGGCAATGTAGTGGAGGTGCTGCCCGCCGGAAAACTTCGGGAGGCGAAGCATCCCTACACCCAGAAGCTCTTAAGCTCCATCTTCCCCTTGAGGGGCAAGAAGAGAATGGCGCCGGCATCGACGGGAGAGGCGGAAATCCCGGCAGAAATGCCGGCAAGCTGACCCTTCGCGGGCGGCGCTTCGGGCGGAGCATACCGCCTCGTGTGCCGACAAGGTTTCTTGGCGCTGGAGATGTGTAGGAAATAAAAAATTGAAGGAGGAAAAAGAACGTGAAAAAATTCTTAACTGCCGCTGCGGCCGCAGCGGCCATCATGACCGCCAACGCGGTGAGCTTTGCTGCCGCCAATCCCTTTACGGATGTACCGGCGGATCACTGGGCCTACGACGCGGTGGCGCAGCTTGCCGCCGACGGGGTTATCGAAGGCTACGGCGACGGCACCTATCGGGGCGATCAGGAGATCACCCGCTACGAGATGGCGCAGATGGTGGCCAGAGCCATGGCGCGTGTCGGGGTCGGGGATGGGGATCGCGCCCTGATCGACCGCCTCGCCGCTGAATTTGCCGACGAGCTGAACAGCCTCGGCGTCCGCGTCGCCGCCTTGGAGAAAAAGGTGGACAACGTGAAGTGGAAAGGCTGGATCGGCTACGAGTATTGGCGGGACAGCCACGCTCAGCCGACGAATGATAACATCGGCAACACGTCGGATGGCTCTGCTTACAAGTGGCAGAAAGTGCAGTTCCAGCTCAATCCAGTCGTCACCATCAACGAGCACTGGATCGGGCGCGCGCGCTTTAAGTATTATTCTGACATGAATACGGCGAAGAACAACACGTCGGCGAACGCCAGTGAATTTCGCGTTGATCGCGTCTGGGTGGAAGGAAAATACGGCAAGACGAAGATCCAGCTCGGGAAGATCCCCTATGAGACCCGCTTGGATCGCGGTCTTGTCTTCGGCAATCGTCTCACCGGCGGGATCCTGACCTTTGGCGATCAGCTCCAAACGACCATCGGTGCAGGGCGTCAGGCGCGGGATCCGAACAGAAGCCGCCCCGGTACGGTCGATAATATGCAGTTTATCGAGCTGACCTATCATGCCAGCGACAACTTCGACATTGGCGCGGCGTATTATCATCTGAAGAACGAAAGCGCCTACAAGGACGGCAGCGGGCGGTTCCGCAAGAGCTGGGACAGCGCAGAACCCTTTGGCAGTGAAACCCGCAACATCTGGGAAGTGGGCATGACCTATACGTTCTCGCCCCAGTGGCTCATGAACGTCGCTTACGCGAAGTCCAATGGGAACTGGGAAACGAAGTATAAACAGGCGTACACGGTTGAACTCGCCTATAACGGCGGCATCTATCCCGACATGAAGCCGGGGAATTTCGGCGCGTTCTTGGCGTATCGTCATCTTGGCCGCGGCGCGGTCATTGGGCCGACCTACAACGAAGTTTATTATAATGGCAACGGAAGCCAGAAGGGCTGGAACATCGGCGGTGCCTATGTGTTCGCGAAGAATGTCATGGGGACGGTGCAGTACTGGCGCGGCAAGGACATTGAAGCGGCAGGAGATACCGATATGTCCACGCTCTACACGACCCTCCAGTTTTTCTTCTGAGTTGCGGTTCCTTTTTTCACACGAGATTTTTCGGGGCAGTCCTTACGGGCTGCCTCCTTTTTGTGGTTGTCGTCGGGACTCTTCCTGACATCGGGCGAAGAGCATGGTGTGATAGTCCGAGATGCGAGAGGTGAGGAGGCCGTTTACGATGTCTATGGAGAATACCGAGCCGATGATCTTTTCGTTGGCGGCGTTGATGCGGTCGAGGTAGAGGGAAACCGCCTCAGGGAGCCGATGGGTATGGGTGCGGTAGAGGAAGCAAAGATAGCTGCCGCCGGGGACGTAGCTTGTTTCTTCCGCCGGATAATGCTCGGGGTGGTCGATTTTGAGAAAGTAGGAGGGGGAAGTGAAATCCCGGCGGCGGACGTCGTTTTCATCGTATAGGGCGCCCAATAGGAAATGGGGCCAATGGTTGCGGTGGAACCCTTTGAGAAAAAATTCGTTGGCGATAGTCGTTTCGTTGCCAACCGCCGACGCGATGTCTAATTTTGGCGAGCGCAGGATGAAGTATTCCGGGAAGTAGGCCGTGAATAAGGTTTCCGGCGGGTGCTGCTGATAGAAATTGAAGTAATAGGACAGATTGGCGATGGTCGCTTGCAGCGCTTGGAGTTCTTGGACGCGCTCTTCTAAGTTGCCGTAGATTTGGCGGTATTTTTCCATGGTGACGTTCGGGTCGTTTTCATTTAGGAGCTTTTTGATGTCGGCGAGATACGTCTGGGAGCGCACGCCGAAGAGGATGCGGGTGAGCTGGAGCGCCTGCTCCGCCCGATAGTAGCGGTAACGATTTTCACCGACGTAGGCCGGTTTTAAGATGTCGATGCGGTCGTAGTGCTTGAGGGTGTCCACCGGGGTATGGGTCAGGGCGCTGAATTCCTTGATCGTCATGAGGGAAGCGTCTTTTTCTGGCATGGATCTTTCTCCTTTTCTCCGTGTCGCCTATACCAGACGGACGATGCCGCAGCTTTCTGAATAGGTGCCGTAAGACGCCGCCCGATGGGGCGGCGTTTCGCCGTAGCAGCAGATGTGGTCGTGATAATATTTTTGCGGGAACTTTTCCTGTAAAGACTTTGGCAGCCGCCGGTGGATCGCATGGGTAAAGAGGCAGTCGGGGAAATACTGGGTTCCGGCGGCCTTGGCGAGGAGGAGGGCGCGTTCCCTCACCTCGCCCAGCCAGATACAGTCGCCGAAGAGGTGGTGACCGGCGTATGCGGCGTTATAGTGTAATGTGCCGCAGTCGGCAGATAGCGCCGCTTGCAGGGGCAGGGCCGCGCCTTTTAGAGGGCGCGGCCCTTTTCGGCAGATTGCCGTGATCGTCTGGGCGGCGGCATAGGCGCTTCGGATCCCGGCGCGGTCGGCGGGAAACGTGAGCAGAATGTGATTGGAGGCTTGGGCGATCTTGCGGCAGGACGCAGTGCTTTCGCCGTAAGCGATCACCTCGGAGAGGACGAGGGAAAACAGTGCGGCAAAAGTGGGGTTGCGGGTGAAATTGGTGCTGGCCGCCGGGGAAAAGATGCGGGCGCACAAGATGGCGGCGTCAACGGTTTCGACCGGCGGGAGGTTGGGGGAAGAATTTTTTTTGAATGACATGGCAAATCCTTTCAGAAAAGTATTGACATGTGAGTTACTCACGCCTTTATAATAACATACATGATGTGTCATGACAAGGAGGCGAGGCGGGAAGACCGCTGGCGGCAGGGAGGCGACGGGATGGGAGAACGATGGAAGCATTGGATGACGAGCGGGCTTTTCTGCGCCGTGATGTCGTCCTTGGTTTTCAGCGTGATGAACGCGCTGGTCAAGGCGGTCAGCGTCAATATTCCTTCCAATGAGATCGTTTTTTTTCGCAGTGCCATCGGAACGGTGCTGATCCTGCTCCTGATGCGCGTACAGGGGGTGCGGGCGTCGAACGCCGGGATTCCCCTCTTAGTCCTGCGGGGGAGTTTGGGCGCACTCTACATGTTGGCGTATTTTTACACCATCGCCTATATGCCCTTGGTGGACGCGATTATTTTGGTCAATCTTTCGCCGGTCTTTTCCTTTATCTTGGCGGCGATTTTCCTGAAGGAGAAGCTGCCGGGGCGCATGGGGCTGATTTTGCCGGTGATTTTTGCCGGGGCGATGCTGACCATCAACCCTTTAGGCTACTCCACCTATTCGGCGGTGGCGCTCTTTGGCATTGCCGCCGCGGTGCTTTCCGGGGCGGCGGGGGTCTGCATCCGCTATCTGAGCCGCTCCTTCCATGCGTATGAAATCATTCTCTATTTTATGGCGGCGGCGACGTTGATCTCCATTCCGCTCATGTGGCGGGATTTCGTCGTGCCGACGCCTTGGGAGCTGTTTCTCCTCACCGCCATGGGGGTCGTTTCCCTCTTGGCGCAGGTGTTTTTGACGAAGGCATTTACGCATGAGAACGTCGTGATCGTGGAAGTCGTCCGCTACATCGGGATCTTGTTCAATGCGTTCTGGGGGTTCGCGATCTGGGCGGAGATCCCGACGTGGAACGTCGTGGCCGGCGGGGCGCTCATCGTTTCCGGCTGTATTCTCCTCTCCCACACCGCAGCAAAAAATCGTCCGAACTAAGAAACCACTGCTACATTCAGCACTACCACCTTGGCGCCTCTTTTCCGCTCTCTCTGCGTCGATCAATCCTCCGCATAGCCCTGCGATGCGTCCGGTTCATCTCCTTGATCGAATGAAAAATCTGCACCAATCAAAGAGACTTCATTTTATCAGTGGTTCCCTAAATGTTTCACATGAAACATTTGTTCCTGTAAAAGAGGATACCTATTTTTAAGGAGGTCAAGAAATGAGAAGTTTTGGGAAAAGTAAGCGGTATGTGTTTGGCCTGATGGCGCTCTTGGCGGCGGCTATCTTCGCGCTGAGCGGGTGCGGCTCTGCGCCGTCCGGCTCTGGGGGATCGTCCGGCGCTAAGGCGGCGAAGGTCATGACGGTGGGGGTCAATCTCTTCAGTACGACCCTCGATCCGCATAAGGATTATGACGGCTGGTTCGTGGTGCGCTACGGATTAGGCGAGACGCTGGCGCGGGTCAGCGATGAGATGGCGCTGACGCCGTGGCTGGCGACGAAATGGGAGATGGTGGATGAGCATACATGGAAGATCACCCTGCGCGACGGCGTGAAGTTCCACACCGGGACGCCCATGACGGCGGAGGCGGTGAAGGCGTCGCTGGCTCGCTCCGTCGCTACGAATAAGCGCGGCCCGGCCAATCTTTCCATTGATACCATGGAAGCGGCGGGGCAGGTGCTCACCATTCGCACGAAGGAGGCACGTCCCGATCTCATCTACGAGCTGTGCGATCCCTACTGCGCCATCGTGGACGTGAAGGCAGCGGAGGGGGCGGAGGGCTTCCGCAAGACCGTCGCCGGAACGGGGCCGTTTAAGGTCAAAGACTTCACGGAGAATATTTCCGTCACGGTCACGGCCTTTGACGAGTACTGGGGCGGACGGGCGAAATTAGATGAAGCGATCTTCCGCTATCTGAACGACCCCGATACGCGCATGATGTCGCTTCAATCGGGTGATATTGACGCTTCGATCAACATCGACAGCAAAAATCTCCAGCTTTTCGCGGACAAAACGAAGTACACCGTCAGCCGCTGCCCCAGTATGCGGGCTACCTACGTTTTCTTCAATACGAAGAACCGTTTCCTCCAAGATAAAAATTTGCGGACGGCCCTCATCATGGCGGCGGACAAGAAGAATTACCTCAAGTCGGTGTTAGGCGGCGTTGGCGTCGAGGGCGTGTGCCTTTACCCGACTTCGCTGCCGTACCGCTCGGCGGAGCTTCAGTATCCGGCCTTCGATCCGGCGGGCGCCAAGAAGCTCTTAGCCGATAACGGCTATGTGGATCAGAACGGCGACGGTCATTTGGAAAAGGACGGCGAGACGGTGACGCTCACCATCTCCTGCTATACGTCCCGCGCCGAGATCCCGAGTTTTGCCACGGCCATGCAGGCGGATTTTGAAAAGCTGGGCATCGCGACGAAGATCGTCACCTATGATACGCTGCCGCGAGAGAAGTTTACGGCCGGGGATTACGACATCGGCTTCACCAGCTTCTCGCCGTCTACCAATACGCGGCCCTTGGCCGGTCTGCGCACGGCGTTTGTGAAGGACGCTATCGAGAATTACTACAACTACTTCTACGATGAGCGGGTGGAGGAGATCGCCCGGGCATTGCCGACGGAAGCGGATTACGGCAAGCAGGATCAGATGGCCTTTGAGGCGCAGCAGCGCATCTTGGATGCCCGCACCAATATTTTCTTGGCGTACACGGAAAATCTTTACGTTTCCAATCATCGGGTCAAGAATTTCAACGCCCATGCCTTCGATTACTATGTGATGGACAATCAGGTGGACATCGAAAGCAAGTAAGCCGCGCCGCCGCCCTGCGGGCTGACAGGCCGAGATCGCCGGATACGCCCTCAGGGACGTGTTCGGCGATATGCTTGTGCGATGAAAGCCGCGGGGCCAAAAGATCGAGCGGGGACAGGAGTGAGATATGGGAAAGTTTATTCTGAAGCGATTTTTGAATATGATCCTCGTTCTGTTGGGGGTCAGCGTCATCGTGTTTTTGCTGCTGCACCTTTCAAACGGCGATCCGGCTTACATCAAGCTCTCGGGGGTGGGCATTCCCGTCACGGACGAGCTGCTCCATGAGACGCGGGAGGCGATGGGGCTTAATCTGCCGGTATATCAGCAGTTTTTCAATAGCTTCACCGGCATGTTGACGGGAGATTTGGGGGTGTCGTACCGCACCGGCCGCCCGGTGCTGGAGGAGCTGCTCAAGGGGCTGGGGCCGACGCTGAAATTGGCCGGGGCGGCGTTTTTCCTGACGGTGGCGCTCTCCGTGCCGCTGGGGATTGTGACGGCGCTCTACGCCAATCGGGCCATCGATTACATCATTCGGGTGACGTCCTTTTTGGCCACCGCCATGCCCCTCTTTGCCTTGGGCCTGCTTTTGATTTACGTCTTTTCGCTGGAACTAAAATGGCTGCCGGTATCGGGGAGTGAAAGCATAGCGGGGTTGGTGCTTCCTACGCTGTCCCTCTCTTTGGGGCTGGTGGGGCGGTACACGAAGCAGATCCGCGGCGCGGTCTTAGACGAGATCGGGCAGGACTATGTGGCGGCGGCCCGAACGCGCGGGCTGCCCGAACGCATCGTCCTCATCCGCCACGTCCTGCGCGGGTCGCTCATCTCCGTGGTGACGCTCTTGGGTCTGTCCTTCGGGGCGCTCTTGGGCGGAACGGCGGTCATCGAGATCATGTTCGTCTGGCCCGGCGTGGGAAAGCTCATCGTCGAGGCTGTCCGGCACCGGGATTTTCCGCTGGTGCAGGGCTTCACGCTCCTGATGGCCGTCATTTACTGCGGGATCAATTTCTTGGTGGATATGTCCTACGGGTTCTTGGATCCACGGATTAGAAGCAGGAGCTGAGCGGATGATGAAACGGAAGGTAGATTTTCCCAAGGTGTTGTGCGGTGTCTTTTTGCTGCTCTTGACCGTTTTAATCCTGATTTCCTTCTTCGCGGCGGAGATCGCGCCCCACGATCCCCTTAAGATTCAGCACGACCTCGCGCTTCAGGGGCCAAGCGCGGCGTTTCCCTTCGGCACCGATGATTTCGGCCGGTGCGTGTTTTCCCGCATCTTGTACGGGATGCGCTCGTCGCTCTTCATGTCGCTCCTCATCGTCGGGATCAGCCTCGCGATCGGCACGACGGCGGGGATCGTTTCCGGGTATTTCGGGGGGCGGGTGGACGACTGTATCATGCGGCTCACCGATATGTTTTTGGCGTTTCCCGGCATGGTGTTCAGTATCGCCGTGGTCGGCGTCCTCGGCGTTGGCTGGGGAAATACGGCCATCGCACTGATCCTGCCGGGGTGGCTGATCTTCGCCCGCCTCAGCCGGGGACTCGTCCTCACCGTCAAGGAGAAGGAGTACCTGCGCTCGGCGAAGGCGGCGGGTCTTACGACCTTTCAGATCATGCGGCGCTACATTCTGCCCAACATTGCCCAGCAGCTTGTCATCGTCGCCGCGATTGAGATCGGCAGCACCCTGATCAGCTTCTGCGCCTTGACGTATCTGGGGATGGGGGCGCAGCCGCCGGAGCCGGAACTCGGCCTCATGCTCAGCGAGGCCAAGTCAAAAATGCAGATCGCGCCGTGGATGATGTTTTTCCCCTGTCTCACGGTGTTCGTCATCGTGATTTTGTTCCAACTCTTGAGCGACGCCCTACGGGACGTGTTAGATCCTTCGCGCTCGGAGGGCGGACAATGAGGTGCGGCGGGCGAAAGAAAGGAGGGGCGTGGGCATGACGGAAGAGCTTTTGACCGTGGACAAGGTTTCCATCGGCTATACATACGATATCGTGCGTCAGGTGAGCTTCGACGTGGCGGAAAAGAGCGTCCTCGCCATCGTCGGCGAGAGCGGCAGCGGGAAATCCACCCTCTTAAAATCCCTCATCGGCCCTTATCCGGGGGCTGGAAGCGTGCGGCAGGGCCGTATTCTTTACCGGGGGCGGGATCTCCTCACGATGGGGAAAAAGGAGCTGGCGGCCATCCGCGGGCGGGATATTTCGCTGGTCTTTCAGTCGCCCGGGGCGACGCTGAACCCGGTGCGAAAGATCGGCGCCCAGTTTGAGGAAACGATCTGCTACCATACGGATCTGACGCGAAAAGCGGCGCGGGAAAAAGCGGCGGCGATTTTGCGCAAGCTCAATATGCGCGATGTGGATCGCGTGCTGGATGGCTATGCCTTTGAGCTGAGCGGGGGGATGAAGCAGCGCGTGTCCATCGCCATGGCGCTTGCCTTGGAACCGAAGATCCTCTTGGCGGACGAACCCACCAGCGCCCTCGACGCGACGGTGCAGAAAGCGGTGGTGGAAGAGCTATTGGCGCTCCACCGGGAGATGGGGACGGCCATTGTCATCGTCACCCACAACATGATGCTGTCCGCCTACATGGCGGATCGCATTGCCGTTATGTACGCCGGGGAGATCGTGGAGATCGGCGCGACGGAGGAAGTGATGGGCGCACCGCAGCATCCCTATACAGAGGCCCTGATCGCCTCCATCCCGCGCCTCGATGAAGAGAAAGAACTCAAGGGGATCGACGGGCGGCGCATTGATTTGGCGGCGCTGCCGCCGGGCTGTATCTTCGCCAACCGCTGTGACCGGGCCGCTGAGGTTTGCCTGACGCGCCCGCCAATCTTAGCGGCCGTAGGCAAAGACCATCACGCCGCCTGTCATCTCTGCCGAAAGGAGGAAACGTGGGATGCCGGACAATAACACGCCCCTTTTGGAGATCAAGGATTTAGTCGTATCCTTCGGCACGGGCCGCCGGAAAAAGGAGGTGCTGCACCGTATTTCCTTTGATATAAAGGAAGGGGAATGTGTAGGGCTGGTGGGAGAGAGCGGCAGCGGCAAGAGCACGGTTTCCAATGCCGTCATGCACTTCATTCCCGTGGAAGAAGGGCAGATCCTCTTTCGCGGTCGGGACATCACCGCATTGACCGGTCGCGCCCTGCGGCAGATGTACCGCGACATCCAGATGGTGTTTCAAAGCCCCGACGAGTCCATCAGTCCTCACATGAAGATCGGGTCGTACCTCACCGAGGTCTGCGAGAATTTCGGCCTGTCGCGCCCGGCTGATCGCGCCGCCAAAGCGCAGGAACTCCTGCGCTCCATGGGGCTGGACGAGGCGTATGCGGATCGCTATCCGGCGTTTTTGAGCGGTGGGGAGCGGCAGCGCATCGCCATCGCCCGGGCGGTATCCGTGCTGCCATCGCTCCTCATCTGCGACGAGCCGACCTCCGCCCTCGACGTGTCGGTGCAGGCCCTCATCGTGGAGCTTTTACGCCGCCTCCAGCGAGAGCGGGGCATGACATACCTCTTTATTTCCCACGATCTGCCGTTGGTGGGGCATCTTTGCCAGCGCGTGGTGATCCTCTATCAGGGGGAAATCGTGGAGATCCTGCCCAGCGCCCGCCTCGCTCGAAAAGCGCGTCATCCCTACACGCAAAAACTCCTGTCCGCAGCCTTTCGCGATGCGTCGGAGAAATCCTGCCCTGCCGCGGCGCTTCCCGCGCCGGATCTCACCCCCGGCGGCTGCGCGTTCAAGAACGAATGCCCCTATCGTCTTGATCGCTGCCGAACGGAAAAACCGCTTCTTTCCTCCGTAGCCCCGGAACACACCTTGGCCTGCTTCCTCGCTGCCGACTGATCGGGAGCGCTGCCCGACAGGGCGAAAGAATGTCGGAGCCAATTCATCACCGCTTTCTGAGGCAGTCCTCATGGGCTGCCTCTTTTGTATGAGGAATGTAGGGAAGCGCTGATTCAGCACTGCCATCTTTTGTTCTATAATAAATGTTGTGGTATGACGAACATGTCAGCCGCAACATTTATTTTTTGTGCAATAGGAAAAGACACGGAAAATTCTGCTACAATGTAGTCACCACAACAACATCGAAAGGAGAATATCCCATGCCTGCCCGCGCTGCCACGAACTGACCTCCCGCATCCACACGACTATCGCCGCCAGCCCCTCAAGACCTCTCTCATGCTGCATACGAGAAAACAAATCATCTACCGTAAACGCCGCTACCGTTGTCTCAACTGCCAAAAAGTATTCTCCGAGAACCATCCCTTCATCGCCAGATATTGCCGTATCCCCTTCTCCGACGCTGCCGAGGTCATCTTCGAGCATGCACAGCTCATTTCCACTTGTGCCATCGCAGAAAAGCACGCCATTTCCGCCACGACAGCAGCCCGCCGGTTTCGCATCATCAGCGCAGACTCCTCCACCCTCGATGAGGCCATCTCCATAGACGAGTTCAAAGGGAATGTGGGAGAGAAGTTCCATTTCCATGCCGTTCGGATGGCAAATGACGCACTGGATACGGTTCGAAAGGAGGTGCAGGGCAAGCTTGGCAAAGAGAACCGAAAAGCCTTCAAACATTCGAGGAAGTTTCTTTTGAAACGGGAGAAAACCCTGATGTTTCGGCAGGCGACGGAGAAACAGGACACTCTTGACAGGGGCGCGGGCAGGGGGTATCGTAGGGATGATTGAGAAGCAGGAAAAGTTTCTCGCAGGGGCAGAGGAGGGCACGATATGGCACAGCATGGCAATCATCGAAATATCAGTATGGTGATGGATCTTTACGAGCTGACGATGGCGAATGGGTATTTTTTGCAGCACCCCACGCGCCCAAAGGTGGCGTTCGATGTCTTTTTCCGAAAGAACCCCGAGGGCGGCGGCTTTTCCATTTTTGCCGGGCTGGAACAGGTTTTAGCGTATTTGGAAAGCATGCATTTTGAAGCGGAAGACATTGCCTATCTGCGGAATTTGGGTCTCTTCGATGAGGGGTTCCTCGACTATTTGGCGCATTTTCGCTTCACGGGGGATGTGTACGCTTTTCCTGAGGGAACGGTGATGTATCCCAAGGAGCCGATTCTGACGGTGGTGGCGGATCTCATCGAGGCGCAGCTCATCGAGACGGAGGTGCTGGCGCAGATCAATCATCAGTCCCTCATCGCCACGAAGGCGCGGCGTATCGTGCGCGCGGCGGCGGGACATGCGGTGTCCGACTTTGGCGCGCGGCGGGCGCACAATAACGACGCGGCGGTCTATGGGGCGCGGGCGGCGTACATCGGGGGGGTGGCCGGAACGGCGACGGTGGCGGCCGGACAGTACTTTGACATCCCCGTGGGCGGAACGATGGCGCACAGCTGGATCATGTACTATCAGGATGAATTGGAAGCGTTTCGCCGGTTTGCCGTGCTCTACCCGGATAATTGCATCCTGCTGGTGGATACGTACGACGTCTTAAAATCCGGCCTCCCTCATGCCATCGAAGTGTTTCAGGAGATGCGGGAGAAGGGGGCGCAATCGAAAAATTACGGGATCCGCATCGACAGCGGCGACTTGTCCTACTTGACGAAGACCGCCCGCCGCCGCCTCGATGAAGCGGGATTCACCGACGCGAAGATCGTCATTTCCAACAGCCTCGATGAGTACACCATCACGTCGATCCTGAGCCAAGGGGGCAAGGTGGATGCGTTTGGCGTGGGGGAACGGATGATTACGTCGAAAACGGATCCCGTCTTTGGCGCTGTGTACAAGATGTGCGCCGTAGAGGAAGATGGTCGGATGGAGCCGCGGATCAAGGTTTCTGAGGTCATTGAGAAGGTGACGGATCCGGGGCTGAAAGAGGTCTATCGCATTTACGATGCCAATGGTCGGGCGGTGGCGGAACTCATCGCCAAGAAGGGGGAGAGCATCGACCTCCAACACCCGGACGAATTTATTGATACGGATCGCCCGTGGAAGGTGCGCCACTTTGAAAACTGCACGGCGCGAAAGCTGCAGCAGCTTGTCATGGCAGGGGGGCGGCGGACAAAGCCGCCAACATCGGTGCAGGAGATCGCCGCCTACGTCAAAAAGCAGCTGGCTACGGAGATTTGGGAGGAAGAACAGCGCTTTGAAAATCCCCACAAACATTTTCGGGATATGACCCCAGACTATTACCGTATGAAAATGCAGATGCTCAGCTGTGAGATTTGAGGTGTGCGCAGGAGAGGGCGGATGTTTTCGCGATCCGGCGCCATGGAGCAGGAAAAGCCTTTGTATGTGTTTGGCATGAAAGAAAGTCACATACAAGGGCTTTTCTTTTTCAGGGGCGCATCCTGCGGGGTGGCTTTTTTCTGCGAAGAAAAATTTTTCACACCCTATTGCATTTTTATGCGCTACTATCGTATAATTATGAACATTATACAGGAAGGGAGACAGGGCGATGAAAGTGAGCGTCATCGGGGCGACGGGATACGCCGGAGCGGAACTGTTGCGCCTCTTGGTCGGGCATAGGGAGGCAGAGATCGTCCACCTCACGTCGGAGAGCTATACGGATCGCCGTCTGTCGGAGGTCTATCCGCACTTTTCAGGGCGATTGGAGAAGCGGCTGGAAAGTATGGAGAACGTAGAGGACATCGGGGCGGACAGCGATTTTATTTTCCTTTGTCTTCCGGCGGGACATGCCATGGAAATCGGTCGAAAGCTTCGCCATCAGCCCGTTCGGCTCATTGATCTGGGGGCGGATTACCGCTTTCACGATACGGCGGTGTATGAAGCGTGGTACAAGGTGAAGCATACGGATCCCGATGCGGATCGAGCCTACGGGCTTTCGGAGCTTTACCGCGAAGAGATACGAGGGGCGCGGATCATCGGCAATGCGGGATGCTACACGACGGCCAGCATCTTGGCTTTGGCGCCGCTGGTGAAGGCGCGGCTCATCGAGCTTTCCAGCATCGTCATTGATGCGAAGTCCGGCGTGTCCGGGGCGGGGCGGACGGCGACGCTGCCGAACCATTTCCCGGAGATGTACGAGAATTTCAAGGGCTACGGCGCGACGAATCACCGCCATACGCCGGAGATCGAGCAGGCGTTGACGGATATGGGGCAGGAGGCGGTGACGCTGAATTTCACGCCCCACTTAGTCCCCATGGCGCGTGGGATATTGAGTACCTCCTATGCGTCTTTGAAAGCGGGCGTCACGGCGGCGATGGTGGATGAGGCGTTTCACGCATTGTATGGCGAGGAGTTTTTCGTCCGCTTGCGAGGACGCGGGGCGTACCCGGAAACGAAGTTCGTGCGCGGGTCGAATTTCTGCGATTTAGGCTGGCATGTCGATCCGCGTACCCACCGCGTCCTCGTGTTCTCCGCCATTGACAATTTGGTGAAGGGGGCGGCGGGACAGGCGGTGCAGAATTTTAATCTCGCCGGTGGATTTTCGGAGCGCTTGGGACTTGACGCAGCTCCGCTCTATCCATAACGGTGCTTGGGAGAAAACATTGGGGCGGGGCAATCGCCCCCATAGGAGGAAAAATCATGTTCAGCGACGAAGCAATAAAGAAGAGCGTTACCTTTCCTAAAGGATTTACCGCATCGGGGATAAAAGCGGGGATCAAAAAAAGCGGCAACGATGATTTGGCGCTCATTTATTCGGAGCGGCCGGCGGCGGTGGCGGGAACCTTCACACAAAATCAAGTGGCGGCGGCGCCCGTAGAGGTGTCGAAAGAGGTGGTGCGCCACGGGACGGCGCGGGCGATTGTGGCCAATGCGGGCTGCGCCAACGCCTGTACCGGCGATGGGGGGTTGGCTGACGCCAAAGAGATGGGCGCTTTGGCGGGGGCGGCGTTAGGCTGCGCGGCGGAAGAGGTCGTGGTGGCATCGACGGGGGTCATTGGCGTCCGCCTCCCCATGGAGAAGCTGCGCGCGGGGATCAAGGAAGCCGCCGCCTGTCTTTCTCTTGAGGGGAGCGCGGCGGCGGCCAAGGCCATCCTTACCACCGATACCTATTGCAAGGGCGGGGCGGTGGAGATCGAGCTGGGCGGGCAGAAGGTGCGCTTTGGCGCTATCGCCAAGGGGTCGGGGATGATCCAGCCGAATATGGCCACGATGTTGGCCTTCATCACCACCGACGCGGCGATTGAGCCGGCGCTTCTCCAAGCGGCGCTGTCGGAGGTGGTGGAGGTGACGTTTAACATGATCTCCGTCGACGGCGATATGAGCACGAACGATATGGCCATCGTCATGGCCAATGGGGCGGCGGGCAATCCCTGCATCGCGGTGAAGGGAGCGGACTATGACCTTTTTGTGGCGACGCTGCGCACGCTTTGCACCGGGCTTTCTCAGCGGATTGCGGCCGATGGGGAAGGGGCGACGAAGTTTCTGACCATCGAGGTCACGGGGGCGCACACCTTCGCCGACGCCAAGCAGGTGGCCATGAGCGTGGCGAAGTCCCCACTTGTCAAGACGGCTTTTTTCGGAGAGGATCCGAACTGGGGGCGGGTGATCTGTGCGGTGGGCTATGCGGGGGTGCCGATGGTGCCGGAAAAGACGGTGGTGAAGTTCGGCGATATTCCCGTGTACGCGCACGGCGTCGGCGCCGCCTTTGACCGGGCGGCTCTGGATAAGGTCATGGAAGCGCACGATATTGCCATCGCGATTGATTTGGGGATAGGCGAGGCGTCGGCGACGGTCTGGTCCTGCGATTTTTCGTACGGCTATGTGAAGATCAACGGGGAATACCATACTTGAGGAGGGGCGAGGATGTTTTCACCGCGGGATACGGCGGATATTTTGGTGGAGGCGCTGCCGTACATCAAAAAGTATTTCGGCAAGACCGTCGTCATCAAGTACGGCGGCAACGCCATGATCAGCGATGAGCTGAAATCGAAGGTGATCACGGACATCACTCTCATGCGGTATGTCGGGATCCGCCCTATCATCGTCCATGGGGGCGGCCCCGATATTACGAATTTCTTAAAGAAGATTGGTAAGACGTCCGAATTTGTCAGCGGACTGCGGGTGACGGATAAGGAGACGATGGCCATCGCGGAGATGGTACTCATCGGAAAGGTCAATTCGGAGATCGTCAATCGCCTGAACCAAGAGGGCAATCACGCCATCGGTCTGTCCGGGAAGGACGGGAACCTCATCCGCGCGAAGAAAAAATGGGCGGAGGTTCACTGTGGCGGCAAGGTGGAGCAGGTGGACATCGGCTATGTGGGAGAGGTGGAGTCCATCGGGGTTTCCGTCCTCAGCGATATGATCGCGGGAGGGTACATCCCGGTGGTGGCGCCGGTGGGCGTGGGAGAGGGCGGCGAGAGTTACAACATCAACGCCGACTATGTGGCGGCGAAGGTGGCCGGGGCGCTGCAATCGGAGAAACTGCTGCTCCTGACGGACGTAGAGGGGATCTATAAAACCTATGGGGATCCGTCGTCGTTCATCTCGTCCCTGACGGAAGAAGAGGCGCGGCGCTACATTGATGAGGGGATCATCTCGGGGGGGATGATTCCCAAAGTGGAGTCTTGTCTGTGCGCTTTGGCGGAGGGGGCGAAGAAGGCTTGTATCATCGACGGCCGGCTACCCCATTCGCTGCTTTTGGAACTCTTTACGGCGCAGGGGATCGGGACGGAGATTGTACGTTGAGGGGGGAAGGATATGCGGGAGACAGACGAAGAGATTTACGCCAAGGATAGAGCTTCGTATTTGCCCGTATTTGCCCGGTATGGGATCGTCCTCGATCATGGAGCGGGCGTTTACGTTTACGATACGAAAGGGCGGCGCTACCTCGATTTCTTAGGGGGCATCGCGGTGAATGTCTTGGGTCATGCGCATCCGGCTTTGGTGCGTGCCGTCGCGGCGCAAGCGGAGCGCATGATCCATTGTTCCAATCTCTATTATACGAAAGCGCAGGCGGATGCAGCGGCGCGGCTGACGGCGCTGAGCGGACTCGGGAAAGTGTTCTTCGGCAATTCCGGGGCGGAGGCCAACGAAGGCGCGATCAAGCTGGCGCGGAAATACGCTTGGCGTAAGGATCCGGCGAAGGTCGAGATCATCACCGCGCACCACAGTTTTCACGGACGGACGCTGGCCACGCTGACGGCGACAGGACAGCCGAAGTATCAGGAGGGGTTTGGCCCTCTGCCCGGGGGGTTCTCCTATGTGGCGTACGGCGACGGTGATGCTTTGGAAGAGGCGATGAGCGACAAGACGTGTGCCGTCCTCTTGGAGACGATACAGGGCGAGGGGGGCGTACACGTTCCGCCGGAAGGGTATTGGCAGCGCGTGCGCGCCCTCTGCGATCGATATGACGCCTGCCTCATTTTAGATGAGATTCAGAGCGGCATGGGGCGCACGGGGACGTTCTTTGCCTACGAAGGGTTTGGGATTCGGCCGGATATTGTGACCTTGGCCAAGGGGCTGGCGGGCGGCGTTCCCATCGGGGCGTTCGTGGCGAGTGATAAGGTGGCGGCGTCCTTTGGGATAGGCGATCATGGCTCGACCTTTGGGGGCAATCCTTTGGCCTGTGCGGCGGCTTTAGCGGTCTTGGATGAGATGGAAAAGCCGGATTTCCTTCCTCATGTGCGGGAGGTAGGTGCGTATCTTCAAGGGCAATTAGAAAAATTGCGCCAGAAATATCCGGCGCTCATCCTTGAAGTGCGGGGGCGCGGTCTGCTCTTGGGGGCGGAGCTTTCTCGGCCGGGACGGGAGATTGTGGACGCGTGTCTCGCCGAAGGCGCGATTCTCAACTGCACGGCGGGAAATGTCCTGCGCTTCGTGCCGCCGCTCATTGTGACGAAGGCGCAGATCGATGAGATGATCGCGATTTTGGATCGCGTGCTGTTCGGCTTCGCGTGACGGGTGTTCTCCATAGGAGAGGCTGTCACGGATGGAGCGGGGCGCATCGGGAAGAGGGATTTTTGCGTTAGGGAGGTATGATGATGCTGAAAGGAAAGGATTTACTTTCCATCCATGATCTCACGGTGGAAGAAATCGAGGAAATCTTAGATTTGGCGAGGGTCTTGAAGGCCAAACTGCGGGGCGGCAGCGACCATCAGCTGCTCAAGGGAAAGACGTTGGGACTCATTTTTGAGAAAGCGTCCACGCGCACGCGCGTCTCGTTTGAGGTGGGGATGCACCAGCTCGGGGGACAGGCGATGTTCTTCTCCCATCGGGATTTACAGCTGGGGCGCGGCGAGCCGATCCAAGATACGGCGCGGGTCTTGTCGCGCTATCTGGACGGCATCATGCTACGCACCTTCGGGCATGACAAGTTGGTGGAATTCGCGCAGTGGGCGACGATTCCCGTCATCAACGGGTTGACGGATCTCCTGCATCCCTGTCAGGCGCTGACGGATCTTCTGACCATTCGCGAATACTGCGGGCAAAATCTGCGTGGGCTAAAGCTCGCTTATGTCGGCGACGGCAATAACATGGCGCACTCTCTCATGTACGCCTGCGCTAAGATGGGCATCGACTTTACCATTGCCACCCCCGAGGGATACGAACCCGATCCGCAAGTCGTGCAGAACGCCCGCGCCGATGCGCAGAAATTAGGGACGTTCATTTCCTTGACGCACGACGCAGCAGAAGCGGTGAAGGAGGCGGATATTCTCTATGCGGATACATGGATCAGCATGGGCAAGGAAGAGGAGGCGGACAAGCGCCGTCACGATTTCGCCGGGTATCAGGTGAACCGCGCCCTCCTGCAGCTTGCCGCCAAGCGTGCCATCATCATGCACTGCTTGCCCGCGCACCGCGGCGAGGAGATCACCGCTGACGTTTTTGAGGAGAACGCCGGCATCATCTTTGAGCAATCGGAGAACCGCCTCCACACGCAAAAGGCGATCCTCGCCCTCACGATGGGGCGTTGACGGTTCTTTTTATTATTTTTTAAGGAGTGTTAGAGAACATGGCAACGAAAGTAAAGAAGGTCGCATTGGCCTATTCGGGCGGATTGGATACGTCCTGCATCATTCCCTGGCTGAAAGAAAATTATGACGGCTGCGAGGTCGTCGCTGTCTGCGCCGACATCGGGCAGGGCGACGAGCTGAACGTCGTTCGAGAGAAGGCACTCTCCTCCGGGGCGGCGAAGGTGTTCGTGGCGGATCTGACGGAGGAGTTTTTGACGCAATACGTCTGGCCGACCTTGAAAGCCGGCGCCGTCTACGAAGGCAAATACCTCCTTGGCACCTCGTTTGCTCGACCGGTCATTGCCAAGAAGTTGGTGGAGATCGCCCGGCAGGAAGGCTGTGACGCCATCGCGCATGGCGCGACGGGGAAGGGCAACGATCAGGTGCGTTTTGAGTTGGCGGTGAAAGCCTTGGCGCCGGATCTGGCCATCATCGCGCCGTGGCGGGAGTGGACGCTGCGGTCTCGGGAGGAAGAGATCGCGTACGCGAAAAAGCACAATATCCCCATTGCGGAAGAGAATAAAACGTACAGCATGGATCGCAACATTTGGCACTTGAGCCATGAGGGATCCGATTTGGAAGATCCATGGAACGCGCCGCACGATGACATGTTCTTGGTGACCCGATCCCCAAAGCAGGCGCCGGACGAGGACGAATCGATCACGGTGGAGTTTGAACAAGGGATCCCCGTGGCGGTGAACGGAAAGAAAATGAAGGCGGTGAAGCTTCTTACGACGCTGAATACCATCGGCGCGCGCCACGGGATCGGCATCACGGATCTGTGCGAAAATCGCTTGGTGGGCATGAAGTCGCGGGGGGTTTACGAAAACCCCGGCGGCGCGATCCTCTACTACGCCCATCGGGAATTGGAATACCTGTGCCTTGACCGCGCCACCTTCCACTATAAGGAGATCGTCGCGCATCGCTACGCCGAATTGGTGTACGACGGCGTGTGGTTCTCCCAGCTTCGGGAAGCCTTGGACGCCTTTGTGGACAGCACCCAGCGCACGGTGACGGGGACGGTGAAGCTGCGGCTCTACAAGGGGAATATTCTCTCCGCCGGGGCAAAATCGCCGTACTCCCTTTACAATCAGGAATACGTCACCTTTGAGGAGGACGACGTATACAATCAGGCCGACGGCACCGGCTTTATCAATCTCTTTGGTCTGCCGCTGAAAGTGCGGGCGCTCATGCAGCAGAAGACGGGGCTGACGAAATGAGCGACACGCTGTGGGGCGGGCGCTTTACGAAAAACACCGACGAGAGGATCAATGCGTTCCAAGCGTCCATCGGCTTTGATCGAAGGATGTATCGAGAGGATATTGCCGGCAGCATCGCCCATGCAACGATGTTGGCGAAGTGCGGGATCCTCTCGGACGAGGATCGGGATCGTATCATCGACGGCCTAAAAGAGATTGAAAAGCGCATCGAAAAGGGCGATTTCCCCTTCGATACCGCCTTGGAAGATATTCACATGAATATCGAAAAGCGTCTGACGGAGGCCATCGGCGAAGCGGGGGGACGCCTTCATACCGCGCGCAGCCGAAACGATCAAGTGGCGTTGGACACGCACCTCTATTTGCGGCGCGCCACGGTGGAGGTCATGGCACTCCTCCTCGACATGCAGCGTGCGCTTGTGGAAACGGCGGAACAGTACGCCGATGTCCTCATGCCGGGCTACACCCATCTTCAGCGGGCGCAGCCGATCCTCTTCGCCCATCATCTCATGGCATATTTTGCCATGTTGGGGCGGGATTTCGATCGGTTTGTCGGCGTTTACCGGCGGGCGGATCTCATGCCCTTAGGGGCGGGGGCGCTCGCGGGGACGACGTTCCCTATCGACCGCACCTTTACGGCGCAGCTGCTCCACTTTGATGGGATCTACACGAACAGCTTAGACGCCGTAAGTGATCGGGACTATATCATGGAGTTCCTTTCGGCGGCCTCCATTCTCATGGTGCATTTATCAAGGCTCAGTGAGGAAATCATTCTCTGGTGTTCTCGTGAATTTTCCTTCGTCGAGCTTGACGACGCCCACTGCACCGGCTCCAGCATGATGCCCCAAAAGAAAAATCCAGACGTATCGGAATTGGTGCGGGGAAAGACGGGGCGCGTCATCGGTCATCTCATGGCGATGATGACTACGGTGAAAGGGTTGCCTTTAGCCTACAATAAGGACTTGCAGGAAGACAAGGAAGGCGTATTCGATGCCATCGATACGGTGACATTCAGCTTGGCCGTCTACGCGCGGCTTCTTCGCGGCATGAAAGTGAACCGCGCCGTGACGGAGCGGGCGGTGGCGGAGGACTTTTCCAACGCCACGGATTTAGCGGACTATCTGGCGAAGAAGGGGCTGCCGTTTCGGGAGGCGCACGCCGTCGCAGGACGCGCCGTACACTACGCGATGGAGCGCGGCAAATGGCTGACGGATCTCACGGCGGAAGAGTTCCAATCGTTTTCTCCTCTTTTGGATGAGGGGATTCGAGAGGTGCTGCGGCCTGAGAATTGTGTAAAAAACCGCGATTCCTTAGGCGGAACCTCCTACCATCAAGTAGAAGGCCAGATCGCGGCAGCCAAAGCGCGGATCGCGGAGAACGCCCGCACGGTGGAAGCGTGGCAGAAAAAGCAAATTTGTGTGGAATGATGGGCTACTTTCCGCCCATGGAAAAGGGGATGTCGCCGTTCATGGAACGTGCGGCATCCCCTTTTGGTTAGCGGGCTGTTTCATCAGCGGAATTGTTCCGGGTGGGCGTTGATGATCTCGGCCATGAGCATTTTTCCTCGAATATCCGGGTGCAGCCCGTCGATGCTCAGATCGGGATTTAGCAGCATGCCGGTGGGGTCGTAGAAATAAGGCTCTAAGTCGATGTAGTACTCCTGTTGGCGAATAA
The DNA here is from genome assembly GCA_052170475.1 of Schwartzia sp. (in: firmicutes). Taxonomy (GTDB): domain Bacteria; phylum Bacillota; class Negativicutes; order Selenomonadales; family Selenomonadaceae; genus CAJPQU01. The sequence goes on along the minus strand of JBQNAL010000010.1, from coordinate 12,310 downwards.
AATCGTTAATGGTGCGCAGCTTTTTCGGCCAGTTCGCATCCGTTTCTGTGTGAAATGCCCGTTCAATGTTCGCGGGATCGAGGGGCATGAGGGTGAGGAAGATGGGGCGGATGTCGTTTTGGCGGCATTTGTTCCCGATGGCATCCAAATCCTCAATGATGGCGGCGGCGGACAGATCGGCGCGCAGATCGTTGGAGCCGGTCAAAATGAGGAGGTTATGGGGATGATACGGCAACACATCTTCGTCAAAGCGCAGTCGGGAGGTATGCGCCGTGTCGCCGCTGCGGCCAAGATTGGCGGCGGGAAAATCTAAATAGGTGGTATAGTTGTATTCTAAATTGAACGGGGAGTAGGAAAGCGCACCGCCGCCGTGGGTGATGCTGTCTCCGAAGGCGGCGGCAAAGGGACGCTGTCGCCTTTCGGGGACGACAAACTGCGCCGTGTCCGAATAGCGGCCAACGGTGCGTCCCTCTTCATCGATGCCGCGCACCCGCCAGTAGTAAGGCCCGGCGTAAGGGCGCGGGTATTCGTCATAGCAGCTGAAGGAGTCGGTGACGACCATGTGCCACGCGCGGTCAGGGGTCGGGACAGTGTCATATTCTTCTTTGGGCGGGGTCACGCAGAGCTCCACTTCATAGCGATCGACGCCGTGCATGGGAATCCATTGATAGACGGGATAGAGGGGGACGTCTTCCCCGGGCATCTGATCAAAATCGTTGAGGAGCGGGCGGTCAGGCACGGGCAGGGAGGCGTCGGCGACGAGCGCTTCCGCCTTCGAGAACACGCCGATGGGGCGCCTTGTGAGATCCAGCGCCCGCACGCGCCAATAGAGGCGATCGGGAAGGCGCAGCTCGTCCAGATCGGCTTGCCAGCCGTTGGTGAAAATCTTGTCGTAGCGCGCCAGGGGCGAGAGGGTGGAGGGATCGGTTGCCTCCTCGTTTTCCGGCGGGGCAGAAAAAAACTCGACTTCATAGCAGACGGCTTCGGGGATGGTATGCCAGATGAGGTAGGGCTTCCGGCTGGCAGGGTGTTCCTCCGTGTAGTGACGGATGATGACCGGCGACGGGGGATCGGTGTAGTTCGGGTTCGGGGCGGGTTCCATGGGGGAGGCGAGCCGCCCGAAGAGACCGTAAGCGGTGATTTGATAGTACATGGGGATGGCGGTCTTCGGGAGGGATTGCTGATTGCTTAGCGTGACGTCCGTGTAAAACAGGTGATACGGCGCACCGCCCGCGACGAGGCCGGTGGTTTTAGAAAAGGCCTCAATGCGGTAAAGGCAGGGATAGGGGAGTTTTTCCCAGTGCATGGTCATTTGCCCATGTTCTTCGCTAAACGAGATGTGCCACTCCGTTTTCTCTTGGAGATGAAAATAATCCGTTTTTTCCATGACATACGCATGGAGGACAGCGAATACAGAAAAAATGAGCGTAAAGAGAATAAATTTCCGCATGATTTCTCCCGGGGGATAAATTTTAGATCAAATTGGAGTATAATAAAACGATACCATCAGTATACCTCGTTCATACGGGATTTGGCAAAACATTTAAGGAGATGAACAGTGTGGCGGCACAGGGCTTGGTCATGGTACATACGGGAGACGGCAAAGGAAAGACGACGGCGGCTTTAGGGCTGGCGATGCGCGCTTGGGGCGATGGGCTTCGGGTACTCATCCTCCAGTTCATCAAAGGGTCGTGGAAATACGGGGAGTTGGAGACGCTTCGCACGTTAGGGGAGATGGGCGGGCGGATCGAAGTTCGTCGCTGCGGGCTGGGATTTTCCCGAAGGGACGACGCACATCGGGCAGAGCATCAAGAAGCGGCGGAAAAAGCGTACAGGGAAGCGAGGGAGGAAATACAAAGCGGTCAGTGGGATCTCATCATTTTGGATGAAATCAATTATGCGGTGAAGTTTGGGCTTTTGGCGGTGGACAAGGTGCTTTCCCTCCTCGACGAAAAGCCCCCGGCACTCCACCTCCTCCTCACTGGGCGCGGCGCTGCGCCGGCGCTCATCGACCGGGCGGACTTGGTGACGGAGATGAGGCTGATCAAGCACCCCTATCAAAAAGGGATCAAGGCGCAAAAAGGGATTGAATTCTGAAGGCGGCGATGGCGGATACGGAGTTCTGGCGGGGAAAAGTGGTTGCAATCGGGAAAAGGGTACTGTAAAATAATAAAGACGTTTATAGATACGTTAATTTTCTAAGAGAGTTCAGGTGGCAGACAGGGCGTTCAAAACAAAAGGAGATAGTATCATGGCAAACGACGTTACCATGGAGGTTCTCAAGCAGCGGCTCCAAGCACGACAGCACAAGCTGACCACCCAGCGCCGGATCGTTTTGGAAGTTTTTTTGTCGCGTTCCGGGCAGCATTTGAGCGCGGAAGACGTCTATGGTATTTTGCGCGCCGAGGCCATGGACATTGGGTTGGCTACGGTTTATCGCAGCTTGGAACTGTTAGCGGAACTTGGCATTTTGCAAAAGATGGAGTTTGGCGACGGGTGCAGTCGGTATGAAGTAGGAAATCTGACGCCGGACGAACATCAGCACCATCACCTCATCTGCCTGAAATGCGGGAACGTGCAGGAATTTCCCGATGATCTCATGGGGGAGCTGGAGGACGACGTGGCGAAGAAAACGGCGTTTCGCATCGTGGATCATCAGGTGAAGTTTTTTGGCTATTGCAAGAACTGCCGGTGAGATTTTGCGGATAGGGAAGTTTTCTTTGAATTTGAGTGCCGAAGTGATGGTCAAGGTGTCCAAAGAGGTGTTGACCCTCTTTGACGTCATCGTCACCGACGACGCGCCTGACTTTGCGGAACTTGCGGTTTCCCACGCAATAGGCGAGGGGAATGTGCCGCGGGTAGAGACGACGCTTTCTTTGACGGATCTGGCGGGGCGCACCACGACGGATACTTGCGTGACCTATGGTGAATCGGATGAGCCGGCTTCCGCTGCGCTCCATCGCGTCGTCAAGCTGAATTTTTATCGGCTGCTGCGCCGCCGCTTGGGGCTTTCGGCTACGCCGTGGGGCATTCTCTATGGGATCCGCCCCGTGAAGATCGTCCACCGTTGGCTGGATCAGGGGCTGCCTCTTGCCGTCATCGGGGAACGCTTGAAAGAACGTTATGCGGTCAGTGAGGAAAAGACCGATCTTCTCCGTGTCGTTGCGCTTCATCAACGCCCGTTTCTTTTTCCCACGTCAGCCAAGGATGTCAGTATTTATATTGGCATTCCTTTTTGTTTGTCCCGCTGTCTTTACTGCTCCTTTCCGTCTCATCTCCTGCCGGGGGAGGACGAGTTGCGTGTTTTCCTGCGGACGCTGGAGAAGGAGATCGCGTCCGTTCGTGCTGCGCTTGACCGATACGGTCTGCGGGTGCAAAATATCTATGTCGGCGGAGGGACGCCGACGAGCCTGCCCGATTCGTTTTTCGCGGAAATGATGGGGCTGGTGGAAGATGCGTTCTATCATTCGGAGGTGCGGGAGTTTACGGTGGAAGCAGGCCGCCCGGACAGTCTGTCGCTCCATAAAATTCAGACGATGAGCGCGGCGCATGTGAATCGGGTCAGCGTCAATCCCCAGACGATGCAGGATCGCACCCTGCGGCGCATCGGCCGCCGTCATACGCCGGAGGACATCGTGACCATGTACGGGGCGATTCGCGCGGCGGGGATTCCTTCCGTCAACATGGACGTCATCTTGGGCTTGCCGGGGGAAACGGCGGCGGATGTGCGGGACACGATGGAGAAGATCACGGCGCTTTCGCCGGACGACGTCACACTTCACACGTTGGCCTTAAAGCGCGGCTCAGAGCTCAAGCTGCATTTGGCGGAGACGGAGCTGCCGTCGGGCGCGGCGGTGCGGGAGATGTTTGCCATCGCCGTGGACATCGTGACAAAAGAGGGCTTTGCGCCGTACTATCTCTATCGCCAAGGGTACCAAGGCGGACAGTTGGAAAATATCGGCTATTGCCGCCCCGGTCGGGAGAGCCTTTACAATATGCAGATTATGGAGGAGCGGCAGACCGTGCTCGGCATCGGCGGCGCGGCTACCTCAAAGGTCGTCGATCCCAAGACGGGGCGGATGTACGCTTCGTTCAACGCGAAAGACGTAAAAAGTTATTTGACGGGGATTGATACTTACATCGAAAAACGATCCGCGCTTTTAGAGAAAGCGTATGGGGGATTGAGGGAGGAAATGCTATGCTGACGCAGGCGCCTCGCGGCACAAAGGATATACTGCCGGAGAAGGTGGGAACGTGGCGGTATGTAGAGGAAAAGATTCGGGCGATCTGCGCCCAGTACGGCTTTTCCGAGATACGTACCCCCATGTTTGAGCATACGGAGCTTTTTCAGAGGGGCATTGGCGATACCACGGACGTCGTGGAAAAGGAGATGTACACCTTTGCCGACCGCGGGGGGCGCAGCCTTACCCTTAGACCGGAAAACACGGCTTCGGCGGTGCGGGCGTATTTGGAGCACAAGCTCTATGCGGATGCGCCGGTGCGGAAACTTTTCTACATCGGCTCCATGTTTCGCTTTGACCGGCCGCAAAAGGGGCGCTTTCGGGAATTTCATCAGTTTGGCGTCGAGGTCTTAGGTGAACAAAGCCCCTTGGTGGATGCGGAAATCATCATCTTGGCGGTGCGGTTTTTGGAGTCTTTAGGGCTGACCGATCTCGTCCTCAGCCTCAATTCCGTGGGTGACGCGCAGTGCCGAGCGCAGTATCGAGCGAAGCTGCAAGCGTTCTTTCGGGATAAAGCAGCGGATCTCTGCGAGGACTGCCGCTCGCGGCTCTTGCGCAATCCCATGCGCCTTTTGGACTGCAAGAACGAAAAGTGTCAGGCTTTGTCCAAAGGTGCGCCGGAGATCACGGATTGTCTCTGCGACGATTGTCAGGCACATTTTCTAAAGGTGCAGGCGTATCTGCGGGCGGCGGGGATCCGCTACACGCTCGATCCAAGGCTCGTTCGGGGCTTAGATTACTACACCCGCACGGCCTTTGAGATCAAATATGCGCCCTTGGGGGCGCAGAGCGCCGTCGCGGGGGGCGGCCGCTACGACGGCCTCGTGGAGGAGATCGGCGGCGCACCCACGCCGGGGATTGGATTTGCAGTAGGCTTAGAGCGCGTCATGGTGGCCTTGGACATGCAGAATCTCGGTGCGCCGGAAGAACAGACGACGGACGCCTTTCTTGTCGCCTTGGGGGAGGCGGCGCAGCAAGCGGCGTTTCCTCTCCTCATCGCCCTGCGCGATGAGGGGCTGCGCGTCGGCATGGACTATGCTGGACGCAGTTTGAAGTCTCAGATGCGCACCGCCGACAAGGCGCGGGCGAGGTTTGTCGCCATTCTCGGCGATGCGGAATTGGCGGAAAACTGCGCCGTTCTGCGGAATATGGGTTCCAGTGAGCAACGGCGTGTACCGCTGCCGGATCTTATCAATACGTTATGCGTTGAGGTGAAAAAGTAATGGAAACATTGGAAGGAATGCGCCGTTCCCATCACGCGGGGGAACTGCGGAAAACTGAGGTCGGACAGGAAGTGACGGTCTGCGGCTGGGTCTCCCATCGCCGGGATCACGGCGGTTTAATTTTTGTCGATCTGCGGGATCGATCCGGCTTGGTGCAAATCGTCTACGATGCGGCGGCCATGGGAGAGGAAGCCTTTCACAAGGCGGAGTCCCTGCGCTCAGAGTTTGTCATCGCCGTGCGTGGTCTCATTCGGGCGCGTTCGGAGGAGACCATCAATCCGAAGATGGAGACCGGCGAGATTGAACTTGTCTGCGCCGAGCTTCGGATCTTGAACAAGGCAAAGACGCCGCCCTTCTACATCCAAGACAATTTGGACGTGGATGAAATGCTGCGGCTGAAATATCGGTTCCTCGATCTGCGGCGGCCGGAAATGCAGAAAAATATCATGCTGCGCCATCGCGTGGCGAAGATCATGCGGGATTATTTCGACGCGCAGGGCTTTTTGGAGATTGAGACGCCCATGCTCTGCAAGAGTACGCCGGAAGGGGCGCGGGACTTCTTGGTGCCCAGCCGCTTAAACCCCGGGGCGTTTTACGCGCTGCCGCAGTCGCCCCAGATCTACAAGCAGATCTTGATGGTGGCGGGGTTCGAGAAATATTTCCAGATCGTCCGCTGCTTCCGGGATGAAGACCTTCGCGCTGACCGTCAGCCGGAGTTTACGCAGCTCGACATTGAAATGTCCTTTACGGATCAGGAAACCATCCTCACCATGATGGAAGGCATGATGGGGGAGATTTTTTCCAAAGCCCTCGGCGTCGAGCTTGAGACGCCCTTCCTGCGCATGACGTGGGACGAGGCGATGGCGCGCTTTGGCTCCGACAAGCCGGATCTGCGCTTTGGCATGGAGCTGATGGACATTTCCAAACACGTCCAAGGCTCTTCCTTCAAAGTCTTTGAATCGGTACTGCAAGCGGGCGGCCAGGTCAAGGTCATCAACGTGGAAGGGTATGCCAACATTCCCCGTCGGGAATTGGACGATTTGGTGAAATACGTCCAAGGCTACGGCGCGAAGGGGATGGCGTGGATTCAGTACGCCGAGGACGGCGTCAAGTCGCCCTTCAAGAAGTTCTATTCCGACGAAGTGTTTGAGAAGATCAAAGCGGACTGCGGCGCGAAGACGGGGGATCTCCTCTTGGTCGTCGGAGATAAGCCGCTCGTCGTGGCGCAGGCGCTCGGCGCGCTGCGCCTCGAAATGGGACGCCGCAGGGGACTCATCGATCCCGACAAACTGTGCTTTTTGTGGGTGGTCGATTTCCCCATGTTTGAGTATAGTGACGAAGAGCAGCGCTGGAAGGCGATGCACCATCCCTTCACTGCGCCGCGCGATGAAGATGTGCCGTATCTCGCCACGGATCCGGGGCGGGTCAAGGCCAATGCCTACGACATGGTGCTCAACGGCGTGGAGATCGGCGGCGGCAGCCTTCGCATTTACAACCCCGACCTTCAGGAGCAAGTGTTGGAAGCCATCGGCCTCACGCCGGAGGTCGCGCGGACGAAATTCGGCTTCATGATGGACGCCTTCCAGTATGGCACGCCGCCGCACGGCGGACTGGCCTTCGGCCTCGACCGCCTCGTCATGCTGATGGCGAAGCGCACCTCCATCCGCGACGTCATCGCCTTCCCCAAGACGCAGAGCGCGTCCGACGCCATGGCGCAGGCGCCGTCCGAGGTGGAGGAAAAGCAGCTCCGCGAGCTGTCCATCCGCCTCTCCCTCGCCGCGAAGAAAAAAGAGGGCTGACCTCTCCTCTTGCCGGGGCAGACAGGCTAAAACAGGATTCTATCATCCATGTTGTGGTATGACGAACATGTCAGCCACAACATTTTTTTGTTCTTTTCACAGCAGGGCAACGATTTTTCTGAGGAGAGCATCTATATATAAAATAGAGAATAAAAATATCTTTAGCCATATACAGAGGAAAAACATCCTTTTCCACGATATTTGACAAAAAGGTTGTTGAAATGTAATATGGAAGTATGGAAGTGGGACAAAAATAAGCGTTTTTGGCTTGTGAAAAATTTCATGAGGAGTGATATGTATGAAGTTTCATCCAACCCTCAAAAAATCCATTGCTTCCGGGCTTTCGGCCGCAATGTTTTCGATGCCGCTTGCCGGGTGTGGATTTCTGTCCGAAAACGAAACATCCTCCGACCAAATCGCGGAGGACGCGATGAGCCTCGGCATGTCAGTATTTTTTGGCCCGCTGTTCCTTCCGATTTGGGCGGACATCTTTGACGGCGGCGATGAAAATCTGCCGGAAGGCGCCATCGTGGTCAAGCTGCCAAGAGCGAACGACATGCGCCTCGTCACCGAAGGCATCACGATGGACGCGGTCCGCTACTACGTCCGCGCACGCATCTATACGGAGATACTTGCCCGCGCGAATGAAACCAACATGACGCCGAAAGAATACGCGAAGCTCCTCAAAGACACCGCCGCTCTCTGGCAGTGTGCCGACGCGAGTGCTACGCTCGCGATCAGCTTGGCCGAGGCACTGGAAAAAGAGGAGCAAAAGCTGGGGTACAAGCCGCTCGCCATGGTTCCTCAGCCATTCTTCGGCGCACGTTCGCTTTTTTCCGTTGCCCACGCCGCCGAAGACAAGACGCAGTATGAACGTGGGACGAAAGAATGGGCGCAGGAGATCACAAGAATGTACGAGAGCTATCCTGCGGGGAAAGGGATGCACGGTCTGGCGCTGGCGCTTAAAACCGACGCCAGGAGCGCGAACGAGCAGTTTCAGGAGGCCGTCAAAATTCTTGACACCGCTAAAGTTTTCGGAATCGACACGGGCATCAGAAGCGAGAGAGCTGCAGAGCTTTACGACACGGGCGTGAAAACGGCGATCGGGGTAAAGATCAGCTGTCAGGTAGCTCTCGTTGCCGGCACTACGGCACTCTCGCTGCCCACAATAGCGGCGGGCGGCGTCGCCGGTACTTTCGCCGGCGTAAATGGGATCGTTTCAAGCGTTGACTGCGTCCTCTGCTGGCAAAATGGCATCTCTGAAATTCAGACCGGCGAAGTTGATCCCGTGAAGGAAAAGGTGCAGCGGTGGACAGGCGCGATCTCCGCCGTCACAAGCTTAGGGACGATGATTACCTCGTTCCAGAATTTCGCGCTCAAAGGTCCGGAGGCCGTAAGGAAAACGCAGGAGAGCTTGGAAGCTGTGGGTCTCAACTCTTCGGGATTTCTTGACGCGCACCAAATTGCGGGCGGTGGCGTCGCCACGATTCTCGATTCCACATCGTGGATGGTGGATCGGGGCTTAGAGCTGCAAGAAGGAAAGCTCATGGGGTTCGACATCACGACCACGAAAAAAGGCGATGCCGCCATCATCCCGAAGGAAGTTTCAGAGGACAGCGTTCAGCCACCGCAGCCGATAGAGAAAGTTTCCGACCAGCTTCTTTTCGCATATTTCAAGATTATGAACATGACAGGAAATCTCTCCGACAGGGAGTACGAAAAGATAAGGGCAGCTTATCAAGCTGCGCTGGAAGAGGCGCAGAAAGCACAAAAGGAACTTTCAGAGGAGGGCGATCAGCCACCGAAGCCGATAGACACCGTTCCCGACGATGTTCTCTCCCGATGGGTAGCGGATCTAAAAGAACAGTACTCCGACATACAGGATTATACCGAAAAGATGATGGCAGTTTTTCAAGCGATGCTGGAAGATGTGCAGAAAGCACAAGAGGAAGCGCAAAATGCACAGACGGAGCAGGGCGAGGTGCAGACGGCACAGCAGCAGGAAAGCCGGACTCGTCAGGAAAAAGAGGATAACAACGCGCCGTACGCGCCCGCTAAACTCGCAGGCACATATGTGATGAAGGGCGTGAGCGACCTTGCGGCGGACGTCACGGCTACCGCAGAGGTGTCGGCGAGAGCGGACGGCAGCATCTCGATAACGTATGAAAGACTGTCAGGACCCGTGACAACCACAGCGTGGATTGATCCTCAGACCGGTTCGGGCAGCACCGAAGACGGAGAACCGCTGACCTTCCAAGTGTCAGGCGGCAGCTATGTTGCGACTTTTGAAAACCACTTTGGACAGTGGAGGGGGTACAAACAATAACGAGAGGAAAGGAGATCTGCCATGAGCCATATCGTCAGAGGGCGCGACGGCGTATATCGTTGGTCTTACGAACTGAACCTTTATAAGAATCCCACGATTTTGATTTTGCTAATGAAAATCTTCGGGTTCATCCTCTTTGGACTATGGTTATTCGTCACGATGCTTTCCATATTTGAAAATCGTTTCGTAACGGACGATATTTTAGAGTTCACGGGCATATTTATCGCGTTTTCACTCGGCTTTTCACTGTTTGTCGCGTTTGGCTATTTCGTCTATGCCATGATCATGGGCGGAAAATACTGTGTGCTGTTCGAGATGGACGAAAATGGCGTAAACCACATCCAAATGCCCCGGCAGGTGAAAAAAGCCGAGATGATCGGCGCACTCGCGGCGCTGGCCGGCGGCGCCGCAGGAAGTTATACGGCGATGGGCGCGGGGATTCTCGCGGCATCGCGCAGCAGTATGTATTCTGCGTTCAGCAAGGTGAAAAGTGTAGAGGTATATCCCGACCGAGAGCTAATCAAGGTCAACGAACTGCTCGGAAAAAATCAGGTTTACGCGGCGAAGGAGGACTTTGATTTCGTGCGCGACTATATCGTCTCCAAGTGCGTCAACGCGAAAATATTTGTCAATGGAAAACGTTTTGAAAAATCTTTTGAAGAATGAGGTCGATTCTTTTGAGGAGGAAAACGACATGGCAAAGTTCTGTTCAAACTGTGGAAACGCCCTTGTCGGCGCTCCGAAATTCTGCCCGAACTGCGGCTCGGCGATCGTGCAAGCGCAACATCCGGCGTATTCGTCCGCACCGTCTGCCCCCATGCCCGTGCCAAATCATGGCGGCTCCAACACGCCAGCCGCGCAGGGAGCAGCTGTTTCCCCCGCTGTGCAAGGGGAAAATCCGCCGCCCCCGATTGTTACGCGGCAAGCGGGCAGTGTGCAGAACCAAACTTATCCGCAGCGGCTCGCGGATCTTCATCCATCGCGACCCACTGCGGCACATCCTCCCCAGCCGTCGCATGAGTCGCGCCATGGAGAGGTGCCGGCTGAATTTGCCCAGCCGCAATATGGCGGCGCGTTATCTGCGAATGACGGTTACGTTCCCGACAAAGGGTTCGCCGCGATGTTTTTGCGCTATGACAACCGGCTGAACCGAAAGCCGTACATCCTTCGTTCGCTTGCGCTTTTCGCCGCCGCGGTGGTCGGCATGATGATCGCCGCCGCACTACGGGGAACTGCCGGGACTTTGCTTGGCTACCTGATCAATTTCGTGGTGTTCGTTCTCGCGCTCATGCTGACGATCCGGCGTCTGCACGATCTGAACAGGCCGACATGGTGGTGTATAGGCACCTTCATCCCGATTCTGAATTTCGCGCTCGGATGCTACGCGCTCTTCTTCGCGGGAACGCGCGGTCCTAATCGGTACGGCCCCGATCCGCTCGTATCGAATGGTATCAACGTGCGGCAGAAATAGCACGATTTACACCGAGATTGGCAGTGTTGAAGCACGATCAATGATCGTGAGAGCCTAAAAAAGCAAAACAAAAATTCCCAAAGCCGTCGCAAGCGATGCGCTTTGGGAATTTTTCTTTCGGGATGACGCCCGTTTCGGTGCGGATGGATGCCGTGTCCTCTGTTACATGTCCAGCCCCATATCGTTTCGCAGTTGGATGGCTTCCGCAACATGCTCTTGGGCAATCTTTTCCTGATTGTCCAGATCGGCGATGGTGCGGGCGACCTTGATGATGCGGTCGTAGGAGCGCGCGGACATGTTCATGCGGTTAAAGGCCTGTTCCAAAAGTTTTTGCGCCTCGGGCGTCAGGGGGCAGGTCTTTTTCAGCACGGCATGGCTCATCTGTGCGTTGCAGACGGCGTGGAAATCTTGCAGGCGATCGATTTGCCGACGGCGCGCCGCCGTGACCCTTTGGCGGATGACGGCGGAGGATTCTGCGGGCTGGGAGGCCGTCAGTTCCTTATACTCCACGCGGGGCACGCGGATATGGATGTCGATGCGGTCTAAGAGCGGTCCTGAGATCTTGCGGGTGTAGCGCTTGATTTCGTTGGGGGCGCAGGTGCAGGGCTTTTCCTTGTCACCGCTCCAGCCGCAGGGGCAGGGGTTCATGGCGCAGACGAGGATCATGCGGGAGGGGAAGGTCAATGTGGCGTTCACGCGGGCGACGGTGACTTGGCCGTCCTCTAACGGCTGGCGCAGGACTTCGAGGACGGCTTTGCCAAATTCCGGCAGTTCGTCCAAAAACAAAACGCCGTTATGCGCGAGGGTCACTTCCCCCGGACGGGGGATGCTTCCGCCGCCGATGATCGCGGTGGCGGAGGTGGTGTGATGGGGACTCCGAAAGGGGCGCGTGGTGATCAGCCCCGCATGGTTTTGGAGAAGTCCGGCGATGCTGTAAATCTTTGTGACCTCCAAGGCTTCCTGCCGTGTCATTTCAGGCAAGATCGAGGCCAAGCGGCGGGCGAGCATTGTCTTTCCCGCGCCCGGGACGCCCACCATGAGGACGTTGTGCCCGCCGGCGGCGGCGATCTCAAGGGCGCGTTTCGCCATAAACTGCCCTTGGACATCGGCGAAATCTTCCCGTTCCCCCGACGCGGGTGTTTGGAGGGAAGGCGCGGGAAGAACGGGGAAGGAGGCGCTTTCCTCACGCAGTCCTTCCACCAAATCCGCCAAATGTTTCACGGCGTACACTTCAATTCCATCGACTAAAA
>JBQNAL010000009.1:0-69861 GCA_052170475.1 Schwartzia sp. (in: firmicutes) | reverse complement strand
TTCTTCCGCCTAATTTCTTGGGGTAACTGTCCGATTTGATGTTGCAACTTACCAAGAAAACGTCAAGGAAGCACGGATAAAATGAAGTCTGTCAGATTGGTGCCGAATGTATCAGTGCTTCCTTAAGCAGCCGTATCGCGGCGAAAAACGAGACCGTACACTTGAATGACCATCATCCCGGCCATCATCAGCACGCAGCCGAAAAGTTCACGGGACGAAAGCGTTTCCCCTAAGATCACCCATCCCCCAAAAGCGCCGAACACCGCTTCCAAACTCATCAAAATGGCGGCAGAGGCGGGGGTGGCATACTTTTGCCCCACGATCTGAAGGGTAAAGCCCAACCCCGTGGACAGCAAGCCGGCATAGACGATGGAACCCCAAGCGCCAAAAACGTCACACCATACCCAAACTTCTCCCCAAAGCGCTGCGCCAAGGGAAAGTACGAATGTCATGAGTACCTGCGCCAGCGACATTTCCACAATATCCACATGGGGGGCAAAGCGATCGATGAAAAGAATGTGCAGCGTCCAAAAGACCGCGCTCAAAAGGACGATGGCATCGCCATGCGTCAAGGTCAGCGAATCCTTCAAACAGAGAAAATACAATCCCGCTATCGCCAAAAGAACCCCTGCCCCATGCGCAGCATGAAGTCTGTGCCGCAAAAATACCCCGGCCAAAGGCACAAAGATCAGGTAGAGGCAAGTGAGAAAGGCCGCTTTCCCAACCGTCGTATACTGCATCCCCACCTGCTGCAAAGACGCGCCGACAAACATGATCAGCCCAGCGACAGCGCCGGAACGCCAGCCGGGAAAATAAATACCGGCCCCTCTCTCCTGCCGCCTTTTATCCCTCCGAAGCCGCCAGACAAAAGCCAACGCTGCCCCGCCGAGGAAAAAACGCGCCGCCATATAGGTAAAGGGGCCTAAGCGATCCATCCCCACCGACTGCGCCGTAAACGTCGTCCCCCAGATAAACGCCGCCAAGAGCAAATACAGGTTCCCCCGCCACGCCAATAAAATCCCTCCTACGAAAATCAATCATTTTTTATCGTACCACGAAGCCCCCGCCGCCGCAAATCAGCCCCGGCGTACAGAAAAGCCGGATGGCCTTTTACCCACCCGGCTTTCTTTGCCTCGTCTCCCGTCAGCGCAGCAATTTCCCCGCCGTCGCGCCGTACACGACAAAATCGTCGCAGCCACTCAGATGGAGGGCCGCGTTTAAGTCATCATCGTAGAACGCGCCCACGGCGCAGACGCCGATGCCGACCGCCTGCGCCGCCAAGTAAAGGTTTTGGCAGACGTGTCCGGCGTCGAGGAAGATAAAGCGCGCCGAGCGGCGGCCGTAGCGGCACGTCATGCGCCGAAGATCCGCCGCCCAGAGAAACGTCACGGCGCTGCCCCGGATCATGCCCGCCCCCATAAAGCAGGGAAAAAGTTTTTCCAGCGCTGCTTGCCCTGTTTCGATGGGCAGAAGGGCGTGTTCCAAGGCCAAAAACCGATAAAGCCCCGGCGTTACGCCTTCTACGCGCTGAAGGAGCAGATACGTTTCCAGCGCGTGACGCGCCCCTGCCGAGGGCACGTTGCGCAGCGTCGTTCCTTGGGGCGTTTCCATTTTCACCCCTTGCGTACACCAGAGGAGGAAGGACAGCTCTTTCATCGTCAAGGGCGCGTCGCTGTACCGCCGCGCCGAAGCCCTAAGCTCCACGATCTCTAAAAAATTCACCGGCACGTCGTCTAAAAGCCCCGGCTCCGTGAGCGCGATGAGATCCGCGCCCGGCGGGCATGGTTTTTCCGGCGGAGGCGGCGTCCCGGCCACTTTCTCTCCCGTCGGCGTCCCCTTTTTCCAAGCGGTGTCGTGTAAAAAACCGCCGATCCATTCGCTGTATCTGTCCATGACCTACATCCCCGGCCTTTCCCCGGTCTTCCCGGTAAATGGGTGATACGAGCCGCCCTTGCGGCGCTTCAATAGTTCCCGAAAGAGGGCGTCCGGCAAGAGGTCATGGAACGCTAACAGCACCAGACAATGGTACCAGAGATCGCCCATCTCGTAGAGAATTTCCTCCCGCTCCATGTTCTTCGAGGCGATGATGGTTTCCGCCGCCTCCTCGCCGATCTTTTTCAGGATCTTATCCTGCCCGTGGGCGAAGAGGTAGTTCGTATAGGAGCCTTCTACCGGGTGAAGCTGCCGATCCCGAATGACGGCGTAAAGGTCACTGAGTACCGCCGTCAGGGACGTATCCGGCTGCTTTTCAATGACGGCCACACTCTTCTCGTTCTCCCCGAGACGGCGACCGCGAAAGCAGGAATACGACCCGGTATGACAGGCAACGCCGGTCTGGTGAACCCGCACCAAAAGGGTATCGCCGTCGCAGTCGTAAAAAATTTCTTTCACCTTCTGCACATTCCCCGATGTTTCGCCTTTTTGCCAAAGACGCTGGTGGCGGCGGCTGAAAAACCAAGTGTAGCCGGTAGCGAGGGTCTTTTCCAAGGATTCCTTGTTCATGTAGGCCAACATCAAGACTTCGCCGCTTTCTTCCTGCACAATGGCCGGAACCAGCCCTCTGTCGTCAAATCGTATCATTGAAATGTCCATCAAAACCTTACCTCCACTCCACGCGACTTCAAATACGCCTTGACCTCCCGCACCGTAAACGTCCCGTAGTGAAAGACGGAAGCGGCCAAGACGGCATCGGCCTCGCCCCGGGTCAAAACGTCGTAAAAATGCGCCAAACGACCCGCGCCGCCGGAGGCGATCACCGGCACGGGAACGCTTTTTGATACGCGGCGGGTAAGCTCGATGTCGTAGCCGTCCTTCGTGCCGTCGGCGTCCATACTGGTCAGAAGGATTTCCCCCGCCCCCAAAGATACCGCTTCCTTGACCCAAGTCAGGCAATCGCGCCCCGTGGGGGTCTTGCCACCGTTGATATAGACCTCCCACCCGTCGCCATGGCGGCGGGCGTCCACCGCTAACACCACGCACTGACGGCCAAACTTCTCCGCCCCCTGCCTTATGAGCGTGGGATCTTTCACCGCCGCCGTATTGAGGGAGATCTTGTCCGCACCGACCTTTAAGAGGCGGCGCATATCCTCGACGGAGCGAATCCCACCCCCCACCGTAAAGGGGAGAAAGACCTTGGAGGCACAGGATTTCGCCACCTGTACCATCGTATCGCGCTTTTCGCTGGAAGCCGTAATGTCTAAAAAGACGATCTCGTCCGCCTGTTCCTGATCGTAACGCGCCGCCAATTCCACCGGATCCCCGGCGTCTCGAAGATCCGTGAAGTTCGTCCCCTTCACCACCCGGCCTTCCTTCACATCAAGGCAGGGAATGATCCGCTTCGTATGCATCCCTCATCCCTCGGCGGCAATGCGCAGTGCCTTTTTGAGGTCAAGGCGTCCGCTGTAAATCGCCTGCCCGACGATGACGCCTTCGATGCCGTCCGCCTCGTGCGCTTTAACGGCGCGTATATCCTCCAAAGAATTGACGCCGCCGGACGCCACGACGCTGAGGCCGCTGGCCTTGGCCAACGCGATGGTGCCTTCTAAATTTACCCCCGAAAGGGTGCCGTCTCGGGAAATATCCGTGTAGATGGCTGTTTTTACGCCATAATCCGCCATTTGTTTGGCAAAATCCAACGCCGAAACGCCCCCGGAGCTTTCCCACCCTTGGGTCGCCACGATACCGTCCCGGGCGTCGATGGCGACGACGATTCGGTCGCCAAAGCGCTGGCAGGCTTCCTTCACCAAGGACGGATCCTCCACGGCCGCCGAGCCTAAAATCACCCGTTGAATCCCTGCGGATAGCGCCCCTTCAATACTTTCCATGGAGCGAAGGCCGCCCCCCAACTCCACGGGAATGTGTACCGCCCCCAAGATGGAGCGAATGGCGGCGCGATTCTTCGTTTCCCCGTGGAGCGCCCCGTCCAAATCCACGACATGAAGGTATTGAGCGCCCATCTCTTGCCATTTCACGGCTACCGCCGAAGGATTATCGGAGAAAATCGTTTCCCGGGAAAAATCTCCCTTGAAGAGCCGCACGCATTTGCCGCCGCGCAAATCAATGGCCGGAAAAATAATCATCTTGTTTACCTCCTCGTTTCCTTAACTCCGCACAAAATTACGCAATATGGACAGACCTACGTCCCCAGATTTCTCCGGGTGAAACTGGGTCGCCATGATGTTTTCCCGCTGCACCGCCGCCGTGAGGCGCGTGCCGTACGTCACCGCCGCCGTAACGATCGCGGGATCGTCAGGAACCGCCGCATAGCTGTGGACGAAGTAGACATATGGCGACGCCGTAAGGCCGGCGAAGAGATCGGGGCTGGGGCGCGATGCGGCGACGGCAAGGTCATTCCACCCGATATGCGGCACTTTCAGTCCCGGTGCGTGAATTTTCCGCACCGTCCCAGAAAGCCAGCCCAGCCCGGCCACCCCGGGTGATTCCTCACTGCCGGAAAAGAGGATCTGAAGCCCCACGCAGATCCCCAAAAGGGGGCAGCCGTCCCGCACTTTTCTCTCGATAGCGGGGATAAGGCCGCTGGCCGCGAGATTTTTCATGCAGTCCCCGAAAGCGCCTACCCCGGGCAGCACGATCTTCGCCGCGCCCGCGATCTCCGCCGCATCTTTCGTAACCAGCGCCTCCGCCCCCGCCGCCCGCAAAGCCTTTTCCACGCTGAAGAGATTCCCCACGCCGTAATCGACGACGGCCACCCTTACGGCGGCGCTCACAGCGTCCCCTTCGTAGAGAGGACGCCTTTGATGTCCCCCCTCACCCTCACCGCTTCATCGAGGGCGTGTCCCAGCGCTTTGAACACCGCTTCTACTTTGTGGTGGGAATTGTTCCCGTAGAGAACCTTGACATGCAGGGTAATCCCGGCATGAAAGGCAAACGCCCGGAGAAACTCCTCCGTCAGTTCCGTGTCGTACGCCCCGATCTGCGGTGCCATGTGCCCGCCGTCGTAGACTAAAAAAGGGCGGCCGCTGATGTCCACGGTGACGAAGGCCAGCGCCTCGTCCATCGGCACATAGAAAGAAGCGTACCGGGCGATGCCCGCTTTATCCCCCAAGGCACAGCGCACCGCCTCGCCCAACGCGATGCCCACGTCCTCAACGGAATGATGGCCGTCCACCGCCAAATCGCCCCGGCATTTCACCGTCAGGTCAAAGAGACCGTGACGGGCAAAAAGGGTCAGCATGTGATCGAAAAAGCCGATGCCCGTATCCACGGTGCTTTCCCCGCTGCCGTCCAACTTGAGATCAACTTGGACATCTGTTTCGGTGGTCTTTCGCCGTACCTGTCCCTGCCGCATCGTTATTCCCCTCCCGCCATGAAGCCTTGGATGGCTTGCCACACCGTATCATTTTCTTCCCGCGTCCCCAGCGAAACCCGCAGACAGTTTTTGAGCCGCGCCGCGTTGCCGAAGCAGCGAACGCCGATCCCCGCCGCCGTCAGCGCTTCTCCCAGCGCCGCCGCCTTTTCCGTACGCAACAGGAGAAAATTCGTCGCCGAGGGAAATACCGTAAGCCCTGCGATCGCCCGCAGCTGGTCGAACATCCGCTGCCGCTCCGCCATGACCATGTGTAGGCGCGGCTCGTATTCCTGACGCATTTGAAAAACGATGTCTGCCGTGACGGTGGACAACACATTCAAGTGGTAGGGCATGTACGCCTTCTGCACCATGTCCACCACCTCTTTCGCCGCCAAGAGATAGCCCACCCGACAGGCCGCCAGCCCGTACGCCTTAGAAAAGGTGCGCGCCACCATGAGGTGCGGGTATTGGGAGAGGAGCCGACTGGCAGAGGACCCGGCAAACTCGATGTAGGCTTCATCGATGAGGAGGGCGCAGGACACCGCCTTGGCAATCTCCTCCACTTCCGTCAGGGAAAGAACCCCGCCCGTGGGATTATTGGGATTGCAGAGGACAGCGAGATCGGCGCGGCTGTCCTTCACCGCTCGGATAAAGGCGTCCCCGTCCAGCCGATAGTCCTCGGAGAGTGCCACCGGCACCCCTGCCGCCCCCGCCGCCCGAAGGTAAATCTTATACATAGAAAAGGAGGGTTCGGGATATACGATCGTATGACCCGTCCCGCCGAACGCGTAGAACAGCTTCTCGATGATCTCGCTGGAACCGTTGCCCAGCCAGACATTTTCTCTTGTCAGCCCACAGCTTCGCCCGATGGCTTCCTGCAGGGCCTCGGCTTCCTCCGTGGGATAGCGATTGAACGCCGTCCCCGAAAGGCGCGCCATGACCCGCTCTTCCACGAGCGGCGGGAGATTGAGGGGCGATTCGTTGGCGTTGACCTTGATCTTCCAATCGCGTTCCGTCACGTCATAGGAGGGCATGTCCTCCAGCCCGTCACGAAAATGCAGCATTACCCTCTCTCTCCTCTCAAGCGAATGGCTCTGGCATGGGCTTCCAAACCTTCCGTCGTCGCCAGCCGCACAATGTCCTCGGCCACGTCGGCGAGGGCGGGCTGGGTGTAGGAAATAAAGCTGGTGCGCTTCATGAAGGTTTCCACGTTCAGCACCGAATAAAACCGCGCCGTTCCCCCCGTGGGCAAAATATGATCCGGCCCGGCGAAGTAATCCCCCAAAGGCTCCGGCGAATACGCCCCCAAGAAAACCGCCCCGGCGTGGCGAATCGAAGGAAGAAGATCGAAGGGCCGCGCCGTCAGGAGCTCCAAATGTTCCGAGGCGGAAGCGTTGGCAAAGTCGATGGCTTGCGCCATGCTCTCCGCCACCACGATAAGCCCGTTCGTCTCTATGGAAGCGCCGGCAATCGCCTTTCTGGGCAGCGTTTGCAGCTGTTTTTCCACCTCTGCCGCCACCGCCGCCGCCAGAGAGGCGCTGGTGGTGATGAGGATACTGGACGCCAACGGATCATGTTCCGCCTGACTGAGCATATCCGCCGCCGTGTAGACGGGATCAGCCGTTTCATCGGCCACGATGAGGATCTCACTGGGGCCGGCCAGCATGTCGATGTCCACATGGCCGTAGACCGCCTTTTTCGCCAAGGTGACAAAAAGATTGCCCGGCCCGGTAATCTTGTCTACACGGGGAATGGTTTCCGTGCCAAAGGCCAGCGCCGCAATGGCCTGCGCCCCGCCGATCTTGTAGACCCGCCGGACGCCGATCGCCCGCGCCGCGATGAGGACGTAAGGGTTCAGCTTCCCCTCCCGCGGCGGGCACATCATGACGATCTCCCCCACCCCGGCCACGGCGGCGGGCACGGCATTCATGACCACCGACGAAGGATAGGCCGCCGTTCCCCCGGGCACATAGATGCCCACGCGCTCCAACGGCGTCACCATCTGGCCTAAAAGGGAACCCTTCTCCCGATTCGTCAGCCAAGAACGGGGCTTTTGTTCCTCGTGATAGCGGCGGACGTTGGCGATGGCCTTGTAGAGCGACTCCACCACTTTGGGATCCGCCGCTTTTTCCGCCGCCCTAAACTCTTCTTCGCCCACGAGAAACTCCTCCGGCGTGAAGTCGACTCGGTCAAGGAGCTTCGTGTACTTCATCACCGCCGCGTCTCCCTCGCGCCGCACGTCCTCGACAATGCGGGCCGCCACTTGGCTGGCGGTGAGATCGGCACCGAAAAGTTTTCGATTCCCCTCCCGGATGGCCGGACTAAGTTCCACTTCGTCGAAGGCCGCCTTTTGGAGAAGCCGCCGGATCTCTTTTTCCCCCGCGTCTTTCACATCCACAATTCGCATACGTTTTATCCTTTCTCCAAGAGCGTCCGCAATCTTTCCGTCAACGGATGAATTCGGTCAAATTTCAGCCGGAAGCTCACCCGATTCGCAATGAGACGAGCCGTAACCGGCATGATGGACGCGATCTCCTCCAAATCGTTCTCCCGCAGGGTCGTCCCCGTTTCCACAATATCGACAATGCTCTCCGAAAGCCCGACGATGGGGCCTAACTCGATGGAGCCGTTGAGTTTGATATATTCCATCTGCATCCCCTGACGGGTAAAAAACTGCTCCGCCAAGCGGGGAAACTTCGTCGCCACCCGAGTATGAACGTAATCGGACAGGTGTGGCCTCTTTTGATGGCGCAGCACCGCCATCATCAAGTGACAGCGGCCAAAGCCCAAATCTAAAAGTTCATACACATCCTGCCCCGCCTCCGCTAACACGTCCTTACCGATGATCCCGATGTCCGCCGCGCCGTATTCCACATAGGTGGGAACGTCGGCGGTCTTGGCAATGATAAATTTCACCTTATCGGCTTCATTCGTAATGACAAGCTTGCGGGATTGTTCCTCCAAACCGTCGGCGAATAGCCCCGCCTTCTCTAAAAGCGCCGCCGAAGGCGCGAAGAGTTTTCCCTTGGGCAAGGCTACCGTCAAATATTCCGCCGCCTGTATCTCCATCCCATCGCGCTCCTTCCTCTCTCCATCTGCCAAAGGCTGTCCGTCTGCCGACCCTGCACCACTAATTCAACGCATCGGCGCGGCGCAAAAGATCGAGTTCCGCCGGATCCTCCGGGGCGGGCGGCGCATGGTGCCGCGCCACTACCGCCGCTTCCGCCTCATACCCTAATTGCCAAAGATGTGCCGCGCCGATCTGGGGATGATGGAAATAAACGTGGAGCATCGCCGAAAGTCTGCCGTCCGCCGGTGCTTTTCCCCGCGCTTTTGCCCATCGAGGGAAAAATCGGTGCAAGAGAACCGCCGCCGTCTTCCCCATCGTCCCCAACGTTCCCTTCGCCCGTCCCACATCGTGGAGGAGGGCGCAGCGAAGGAGAAGCCGCCGCGCTACGCGCTCCTTTTCTTCTCCTGGCATCTCGTCGAGCAGTTTTTCCGCCGTGTGTGCCGTGCGAAGGGCATGGCACTGATCCGGCAGCGCCATGCTGTAAAAAAGCTGCTGCAATTCTGCTTCCGGCAGCCACCGAGCGACATACCGATGATCCGCCCCGTCAAGGCGGGCAAAGATCGCCCAAAAGAACTGCCGTATCCGCCGGATCATCACTTGAGGTAGCGAAGCGCCGCATAGCCTTTACTTTTCTGGCTTTCCTTCGCCGCCTGCTCCTCTTGCGGCATCGGGGAAAGCTCCGTCACCCGCCCCGCCCGCCGTTCCTCCTGCGCCGCCCGAATGGCTGCCGCCTCGCAGCCGGGGGCGTAAGCGACGTAAACCTCTTTTTTCAAAGCGGAGCGCGATAGCCACGCCTGCTCCACGGCTAAGAGGAGCCGCTCCACCCCCAGCGCGAAGCCGGTAGCCGGACAATCCGCGCCGAAATCCGCCAACAGGCGATCATAGCGCCCCCCGCCGCACAGGGGAAATCCCAACCCCGGCATATACGCTTCAAACACCATGCCAGTATAATAATCGAGATCGCGGATGACACCTAAATCAAACTGCACCGCTTCCGCCGCCTGATAAGATTCCAAGAGGCGATAAATGGTCGCTAAATTGTCGATGGCGCGTACACTCTCCTCATTGACGGCCATGTCCCGCGCCTCGTCCAAAATTTCCCGCCCGCCGTGGAGGAGCGGCAGTTTTTCTAAAATTTTCTTCTCCCCGGGCGGCAGCGCCGTTCCGTCCAAAAAGGTTCGCCAACCGACCAAATCCCGCTTCTCCAAAAAATTCTTGGCACGCCGTTCTTCTTCCTCCGTCAGCGCGAAGCCGCGCATGAGCCCGTGGATAAAAGCGGCCTGTCCCAAGGAGATCCGAAACGCTCTCAATCCGGTCTGCCGCAAACTTTCCACCGCCAGCGCCAACACCTCGGCATCAGCCGCCGGGGCATCGCTGCCCATAAATTCCACCCCCGCTTGGGTGAACTCGCACCGGCGCCCCCGCTGCGTCTCCTCATAACGGTACACACGGCCAACGTAGGAAATCTTGAGCGGCCGCGGCACGTCCTTCATCCGACTGGCCACGACCCGAGCGATGGGCGTCGTCATCTCATGGCGCAGCGCTATCGTCCGATTGTCTCGGTCAAAAAATTTGAACATGCGCGGCTCAATGCGCTGTCCATTCCCGACGGTCAGCGTCGAAAGAAACTCCATCACCGGCGTTTCGATCCCATCGTATCCCCAAGACGTAAAGAGCGACGTCAATGATGTCTCTACGGCTCGTTTCTCCGCCGCCTCCAACGGCAGAAAATCCCGCGTACCGTAAGGAATTTCTCCCATCCTATCATTGGCCATGGCGCACGCTCCTTGACGGTTCCGTCGGATCGGCCGGTTCCTTGGGCAATCGCTCCAAAATAATCTTATAGCCATCCGCGCCGTAATCGAGGCAGCGTTTCACCCGACTGATGGTGGCCGTGCTGGCATGAGTATGCGCCACGATCTCATCGTAGGTGCACCCCGCCGCTAACATACGAGCCACCTCAAGGCGCTGCGCCATGGCCTTCATCTCGCCGATGGTGCAGACATCCTCAAAAAACTGATAGCACTCCTCCCGGTTCCGAAGAAGCAGAACCGCTTCACAAAGCTGATCCGCCAACCCATCTCGCAATTTCGGATTCACCATCTTTCCCCCAACTCCTTTCCGAAAAACAGCCCGCCCAGTATTTTTCGGTATCCATCCGCAAATTTTGCGCCTTGAAACATCGTTTTATCTTATAAAGAAAAATTCTCAAAGCAAACCTCCGATGTGCATCATGTACGACGAAGATTTACTGAGGCTAACGCTTTATCCCTTTACTTAACGAAAATATATCCATATTATATCATAGCCAAACAGGCAACACAAATCAAAAATACCATCGCGAAAAATTGCCGTTCGATGAAAGACAACCTATGCTCCATGACCGTTATAGCGCCGGTATTCCCCGCTTTGGATGTGCTGCCACCACGGCGCGTGGTCGAGGTACCAGCGGATGGTTTTCTCTATTCCTGCCGTGAAGAGCGTCTGTGGTGCCCAGCCCAAGACAGAGCGAATTTTTGACGAGTCGACGGCGTAGCGAAGGTCATGCCCCTTTCGATCCGGCACATATTCGATCAGACTGTCCGGCTTATTGAGCGCCGCTAAAATCATTTGTACCACGTCGATGTTGCGGCGCTCATTGTACCCACCGACGTTAAAGATCTCCCCCGACGTGCCCCGCCGCAAAATGAGATCCACCGCCGCGCAGTGGTCTTCCACGTAGAGCCAATCCCGGATATTTTCTCCCGTGCCGTAGACGGGAACCTTTTCCCCCGCCAGCGCGCGGAGGATGGTCAAGGGAATGAGCTTTTCCGGAAAATGGTACGGCCCGTAGTTATTAGAACAGCGGGAAATGGTCACCGGCAGACCGTAGGTGCGGTGATACGCCATGGCTAAGAGATCGGCCGACGCCTTCGACGCTGAATAGGGACTGGATGCGTGAAGGTTCGTTTCTTCCGTGAAGAAGAGATCCGGCCGATCCAACGGCAGATCGCCGTAAACCTCGTCGGTAGAAATCTGATGATAGCGCTCTATCCCATAATGGCGACAGGCATCCAGCAAAACCCCCGTGCCCATGAAATTTGTCCGCAAGAAAACGTCCGGCTGTTCGATGGAACGATCCACATGGCTCTCGGCAGCAAAGTTCACGATGACATCAGGCTTTTCCCGTTCAAACATCGCAAAGACCGCCGCCCGATCCGCGATGTCGCCGCGAAGGAAGCGAAAGCGCGGATTTTTGCCCGCCTCTTGGAGCGTTTCTAAATTGCCGGCATAAGTCAAAGCATCGTAGCAAAGAATCGCATCGCTGGGTCGATGCGCCAACGCATAGTAAATAAAGTTACTGCCGATGAACCCGGCGCCGCCGGTGACTATGATCTTCATCGTCCACGCTCCTCGTAGACAAAATTCAAGGATTGGCGCCGCTGCGCCAAGGAAGGTGCCTCACGATCCTTCTCCGAGAGAACGACGGGCGCTATTGGCCATGCGATCCCAATGGCCGGATCGTCCCAGCGGATATTGCCGTCATAGTCCGGCGCATAATAATTATCTGCTTTGTACTGCACCTCGGTGTCGTCGGCGAGGGTGAGAAATCCATGGGCAAACCCCCTCGGAATAAAGAGCTGCCGTTTGTTTTCCCCACTGAGCCGCACGCCTACCCATTGGGCGTACTGTGGCGATCCGCGCCGAAGATCAACTGCCACGTCAAAGATCTCCCCGCGAACACAGCGCAGAAGTTTGGCCTGACACATGGGCTGCAGTTGGTAATGAAGCCCCCGCAGCGTACCCCGCAGAGCTGAAAATGAGTGATTGTCCTGCACGAAATCCGCCTCGATCCCCACCTCTTCCATCCGACGCCGCGACCAGCTCTCCATAAACCAGCCACGAGCATCCCCGAAGATTTGCGGCGTGATGACATAGACCCCTTTGAGGGTCGTTTCTCTGATCTCCACAACCTATCCCCGCTATTCTTGCAGTATTTGAAGCAAATATTGACCGTATTCGTTCTTTTTCAGCGGCTCGGCCAAGCGCTTTACCTGCGCCTTGTCGATCAGCCCCATGCGATAGGCGACCTCTTCGACACAAGCGATCTTAAGCCCCTGCCGCGCTTGGATCGTCTGCACGAAGGACGCCGCCTGCAAAAGCGACTCATGCGTTCCCGTGTCAAGCCAAGCGCAGCCGCGCCTCATTTTTTCCACCCGCAAAGTCCCTGCCGCCAAATAGGCCTTGTTCACATCCGTGATCTCGAGTTCCCCCCGCGGGGACGGCTTGATGGTGCGTGCAATGTCCACGATATTGGCGTCATAAAAATAAAGCCCCGTCACGGCAAAATTGGATCGGGGGTGCTTTGGTTTTTCCTCCAACCGCACGGCGCGGCCATCGGGCGCGAACTCTACGACGCCATATCGCTCCGGCTCCCGCACATAGTAAGCGAATACCGTCGCGCCCTCGTCCTGCCGCGCCGCACGCTGTAAAGCGACCGCCAAATCGGCACCGTAAAAAATATTATCCCCTAAGACAAGCGCGCAGCCCTCTCCGGCGATGAACTCTTCACCGATCAAAAACGCCTGTGCCAAACCGTCGGGGCTGGGCTGCACGGCATAGGAAATCGAAATGCCCCATTGATGGCCGTCCTCCAAGAGAAGCTGAAAATTGTGGATATCGTGGGGCGTGGCAATCACCAAAATATCTTCAATGCCCGCCAAGAGAAGCACCGACAGCGGATAATAGACCATCGGCTTGTCGTAGACCGGCATCAGCTGCTTGGAAACCACCTTCGTCAAGGGATAGAGCCGAGTGCCCGATCCCCCTGCCAAGATGATCCCTTTTTTTATCATCGCCTATCCTCCCGCTCCATCCGTACAATTTCCATACAGAAAGCCGCACCTCTCGCGACACAAACGAAACCTCCCGCACGCTCAATCATGCATTTCATAGGCTGTATCCTCGTCCATCATTTGCAGCATGATGTCGGCAAAGACGGGATCGAACTGCTTGCCCTTGCCCTTTTCGATCTCTGCCCGAACGGCGGCTTGGGGCATCCGTGCTCGATAGCTGCGGGTAGAGGTCATGGCATCGTAGGAGTCGGCAACCGCGATGATCCGCGCGGGAAGAGGAATCTCTTCCCCCGCCAGTCCTGCCGGATACCCCCGGCCATCGTAGCGTTCGTGATGGCTCCACGCCCCTTGGCAAAGTATGGGAAACGAGGTGATCATTTCCAATATCTTTGCCCCCACCGTCGTATGGGATTTAATGATTTTATACTCTTCATCCGTCAAGCGGGCGACTTTATTGATAATTTCATGGGGAACCCCGATTTTCCCGATGTCGTGCAGGAGACCCATCTGATAAATTTCGTCCTGCCGCTGGCGCCCTTCGCCGCTTCGCCGCGCAATCTCACGGGCGTAGGTGGCCACCCGCTGAGAATGTCCCATCGTGTACGCATCCTTGGCGTCGATGGTCTTAGCCAAGGCCAGCACCATCTCCTGAAACATTTTTTCACTGTCGGCGCGGCGCTTCTCCGCCAACGCGGTCTGGCGCTGTACTTCGTCTTTGAGATGGCGCTGCAAATAATCAAACTGCAAGACCCGCCGCACCCGCAGCCTTGCCACGGAAGGCAAAAACGGCTTGCGAAGGAAATCCGCCGCCCCGCAGGCAATGCCCTCCTCCGTGGCGTGCAGTTCGCTTCGCGAATCATCTGCCAACAAAATCACGGGAATCTGCCGCAGTTGCTCATCTTCCTGCAAGCTCTTCAACACGGTGAGTCCGTCCATCTCCACCATGTCATATTCCAGGAGAATGACATCGACCATATTCGTTTGCAGCCATCGAAGCGCCTCAGAGGGAACCCCCATCTTTTGCACCATGGCTCGATGGCGAAACGCCGCCCCCAAGACCCTTCGATCCGGCGCATCGTCATCTACGATCAAGATCCGAGCCAGCCGATCTCCCACCAAAATCTCCGTCATGCCTATCCCTCTCATTTGCCTAAATCTAAGAAAGTACGGCTACATGCAACACCGTCATTTTAGCATCGTCTTCGCCTCAATAAACCGACTTCGGTAAAACGCCTCTTAGTCAAAGGCATGAGGCGATGGCTCTGGTCATGGTTTCGGTATCGGCTCTCTTAAATCCTTCTTTCCATACATCGGCGGTACGGTATTCGGTCAAGGCGGCGGCAGAGGCCTCCTCAATCGCCCGCGCCGCCTTCTCTTCCTGCAGCGAATAGCGGAGCAGCAGGGCGGCGGACAGGATCGTTCCGATGGGATTGGCGATCCCCTGCCCGGCAATATCCGGTGCCGAGCCGTGGATCGGCTCGTATAGGCTTGCGTAGGTTCCGATGCTGGCGCTGGGCATCATCCCGATGGAGCCGCCGATGACGGCCGCTTCGTCGCTTAAAATATCGCCGAACAAATTTCCCGTGCAGATGACGTCAAACTGCGTCGGCCGCAAAGCTAACTGCATCGCACAGTTATCCACATAGAGATGTTCCAACGAAACGTCGGGATACTCTTTCGCCACCTTCGTCACCGTCCGCCGCCAAAGGCGTGACGTCGCCAAGACATTGGCCTTATCGACGGAGGTCACCTTGCCCCGCCGTCCCCGGGCGGCGTCAAACGCCAGCCGGGCGATGCGCTCCACCTCCGGCACGGAATAATTTTCCAAGTCCCAAGCCCGTTCCACCCCCTCATGTAGCTCGGACTCGCAGCGGTCGCCGAAATAAATGCCGCCGATGAGTTCCCGCACGATGAGAATATCCACCCCCTGCACCAATTCCGGCTTTAAGGGCGAATATTCCCGCAGCGCGTCCGCCACTTTCACGGGCCGAAGATTGGCATAAAGACCTAAATGTTTTCGCAGACCTAAAATCGCTTGCTCCGGCCGAAACGTAGGCGCCACGTCGTCCCATTGCGTCCCCCCCACCGCGCCAAACAGCACCCCATCCGAGGCCTTCGCCGCCGCTGCCGTCGTCTCCGGCAGGGGCGTTCCATACTTATCGTAGGCCGTACCTCCGGCGTCATGATATTCATAGCGTAAATCCAGCGAAAATTTTTCGGCAGCTTTTTGGAGAACGGTCACCGCCGCCGCCGTGATCTCGTCCCCGATCCCATCGCCGGGAATGACAACGATTTTCTTCGACATCCTCTAAACACACTCCTCACTCGGCCTTCATGTTCTTTTGGATATACGGGATCAAGCCTCCGGCGCGGGCAATCTCCTGCACGAATCCCGGCAGGGGATGCGCCTGAAAAACGTCGCCGGTGGTGACGTTCTCAATGACACCCGTCGCCGTATTCACCCGCAGCCTATCGCCCGCCTTGATTTTTTCCACTTCGGCTCCGATCTCCAAGAGAGGCAGACCGATATTGATCCCGTTTCGATAGAAGATGCGGGCAAAACTGTCCGCCACCACCACCGGCACCCCCGATGCCTGAATGGCGATGGGCGCGTGTTCCCGCGAAGATCCGCAGCCAAAATTTTTGCCGCCGACGATGATATCCCCCGTCTGCACTTGTTGGCTGAAGGTAGGATCGAGATCCACCATGCAGTGGGAGGCTAACTCCGCCGGATCAAAGCTGTTTAAGTACCGCGCCGGAATGATGACATCCGTATCCACATGATCGCCGTAGCGCCAGACTTTTCCTTCCATGTTCATTCCCTCACCTCCTGTGGTGCCGCGATCCGCCCCAAAACCGCGCTGGCCGCCGCCACATGGGGCCCCGCCAAGTACACCTCGCTGTCCACATGCCCCATCCGTCCGCGAAAATTTCGATTGGTCGTGGAAACGCAGCGCTCGCCCGCCGCCAAGATACCCATGTGACCGCCCATGCAAGGTCCACACGTGGGCGCCGACACCGCCGCCCCCGCCTCCACAAACGTCCGCAAGTAGCCCGCCTCCATGGCGTCTAAATAGACCTGCTGACTTCCGGGGATAACGATACATCGAACGTCGGGGTGTACCTTTCTCCCGCGCAAAATATCCGCGGCGATAGCCAAATCTTCTAAGCGCCCATTGGTACAGGAACCAATGACCACCTGATGAATGGGAATCTCCCCGATCTCCGCAACGCGCTTCGTATTCCCTGGCAAATGCGGAAAAGCCACCACCGGCTCCAGCCGTGAAAGATCAATCTGAATCGTGCGGACATATGCGGCGTCTGGATCGGAAGCTACCGGCGTATAGGGCGTCTTCATCCGCCCTTCCACATAGGAACGCGTTTCTTCATCGAAGGGGAAAATGCCGTTCTTCCCCCCCGCCTCAATGGCCATGTTTGCGATCGTGAAACGATCCGTCATGGAAAGCGAAGCCACACCATCCCCCGTAAATTCCAAGGTCTGATAGAGAGCGCCGTCCACACCGATCTCACCGATCAGCGTCAAAATCACATCTTTTCCATTGATCCCTTGGGGCTTTTCCCCCGTCAGCTCCACCCGAATGGCTGCCGGAACCTTAAACCACGCCTTGCCCGTCGCCATAGCCACAGCTAAATCCGTCGTCCCTACCCCAGTGGCAAAACCATTGACTGCGCCGTAAGTGCAGGTGTGAGAATCCGCCCCAATGGTCAGCATCCCAGGACCCACCAATCCCTTATCCGGAAGAATGACATGCTCGATGCCCGCATCCTGCCCTACCTCAAAATAATGGACGATGTGATATTTTCGTGCAAAGTCCCGTACGATCTTCGTCAGTGCCGCTGTTTTCATATCCTTATTGGGCGTAAAATGATCCGGCACCAAGGCAATCTTTGTGTTATCAAAGGGGGGACGCCCCATTTTCTCTAATTCCTGAATCCCCGGCGGTGCGGTAATATCATTCGCCAGCACCATATCCAAATCACAGATGATCAGATCCCCCGCCGCTACGGAAGTCCGCCCCGCATGGCGCGCCAAAATCTTCTCTGTCATATTCATGCCCATCCACATCACCTCATAACGCCCGCTGCCCTCGCTGCAAGAAAGGCTCATGGCGCATATTCACGTTCCATACGACAAATCGGCTTGTCCCCAGCGACGAGGACAAACCGATCCATATAGGCAGACGCAAACGCGCCTTAAAACTCTAACTTATCCTGCCCTTTGAGCCATGGCATCATCCCCCGCAGCTCCCGTCCCACCTTTTCGATGGGGTGTTCCCCATGGAGCCGACGTTGCGCTAAGAAATTGGCTCGCCCCGCCGCCCGATTTTCCAAGAGCCAATTTCGGGCAAAGGTGCCATCCTGAATCTCCGTGAGCGCTTTCTTCATCGCCGCCTTGGCCTCAGCGGTAACGATGCGCGGCCCCACCATGTAATCGCCGTATTCTGCCGTATCGGAGATCGACCGGCGCATCTTCTCCATGCCGCCCTCGTACATCAGGTCGACGATGAGCTTCATCTCGTGGAAGCACTCAAAATACGCCATCTCCGGTGGGTACCCGGCCTCTACCAGCGTTTCAAAGCCCGCCGTAATGAGGGACGTGATCCCGCCGCAGAGAACGCACTGCTCGCCAAAGAGATCGGTTTCCGTCTCGTCCTTAAAAGTCGTCTGAATGACACCGGCTCGCGTGCCGCCGATCCCTTTCGCATAGGCCAAAGCCAACTCAAACCCATTCCCCGTCGCGTCCTGCTCCACCGCGAAGACGTCCGGCACACCGCTCCCCTCCGTGAAGGTACGGCGGACGAGATGCCCGGGGCCCTTAGGCGCCACCATGAACACATCGATGTCCTTCGGCGGTACAATCTGTTTGAAATGGATATTGAAGCCGTGCGCAAAGGCCAACGCACTGCCGGCTTTGAGGTTCGGCCCGATTTCATCGCGATAGACATCTGCCTGCTTTTCGTCCGGAATCAAAACCATGGTGACATCGGCTTCTTTGACCGCTTCTCCCACCGGCAGCACCGTAAGGCCGTGCGACTCAGCGGCGGACTTGGATTTACTCCCCTCGTAGAGGCCGATCACCACACGAACCCCGCTATCCTTGAGGTTTAGCGCATGGGCGTGTCCCTGGCTGCCGTAGCCAATAATGGCCACCGTTTTATTCTTGATGACCTCCCAATTGACATCCTGATCGTAATACGTCTTTGCCATACCTGTTTCTCCTCTCTCCCTCGTCTACTCTTTCCTTATGCTGCCCATAAAAGCACAGCCTCCGCAAAAACAAAAAGCCCCTGCTGCCCACCCCCTTTGGTCGGCAGCAGGGGCGAAGTCTCGCGGTACCACCCTGCATTCTGCTCATCGCCATCGCTGGCTCTCATTAACGCTGAGTCACGTCCGCGCCTACGAAGCACCATTTCAGCGCGAAAGCTCCCGGGCGATGTCGTCCCTCCTCACCTGCCGTCTCCCACCTACCGACGGCTCTCTCTAAGGTTTCCCAGATGGACTTTATCCCGTTCATGGCCATTTCCCTTCACCTGCCAAACGGCAAATGATTGTAAACATGTACTCATTATGTCAGTATCCCCTCTATTTGTCAACCTCATTTAAGGAAATTTTCGACGCAGGCCGTCATCTTTAGCCATACAGGAACACCCCGACACGTTTTCTCCTACGGCAATGGCCACCGGCACACTGCAGCATCATGCGGAAGCGCCCAACTGGCGAATGAAGGCCAAGGATTTTAACTCTTTCCCTAAAAGCTGCCTCAAACTGGAGAGAAGAATCTCTTCCGCTTCCAGCAGTTCCTCCCGCTTCACCCGAAAGGGCATCGGGTGTACCCAATTCAAAGATGCCAACGTCATGCAAATGGTGCGCTGTGCGGCGGAAAAGGGCTGGACAGAAGAACTTGATGGGGCGCAATTCGGGCAGAGAACGCCTCCATCGGCCGTTGACAAAAAAGCGTCGCCCTCGATGTCTCGGCCGCAGCGAATACACCCCTCATATTTGCTGCCGACGCCGGCAAACGCCATGAGCTGATAGCCGGCCGCCAGCGCCGTCAGTCGCGGATTGCGCTCCCCGAAGGTCGAAAGGACAGGGGAAAGCCAATCATAGAGAGGACGGTTGGCTTCCCCTTCGGGTTCTAATTCGATGAGCAGTTCCGCGACAAAAGAAGCGTAGGCCATAGCGGTGAGATCCGTTTCCAAATGCGGGAACCGACGACAGATCACCGCCTGTCGTACCGTATCGACACGATGGCCTTCTGTTAAAGAAAGCTCCACCACATTGAACATCTGCATGGAACCGGCCAGCGCACTTTTCGGCCGGCGGCAGCCAAATGCCGCCGCCTTAATTTTCCCTCGGTCACGAGAAAAAAACTGGAGCATCTTATCTGCGTCGCCCCAGTTCTTCACCCCCAATATGACCGCTTCTGTCGTATATTGTGCCACCTGTCCACCGCCTTTCCTGCGGAAAAAAGGCACTCCTCGATCATTCGAACCCCAAACTTTTCAAAACTGCGTCGCGATTGCGCCAGTCTTTACGCACCTTCACCCAAAGATCGAGATACACCTTCGTCCCCACCATCACCTCGATGTCGTGCCTAGCGCGCTGTCCGATCTCCCGCAGCATGGCGCCGCGATTGCCGATGACGATCCCCTTTTGCGAATCCCTCTCCACATAAATGGTCGCTCGGATGTAGATGTCGCCTCGAGGGCGCGTCGTCATCTCCTCCACCTCCACGGCCACCGCGTGGGGTACCTCGTCTCGGGTCAGCTCCAGCACCTTTTCCCGCACCATCTCCGCCGCGATGAGGCGCTCCGGCTGATCCGTCACCATGTCGGCCGGATAGTACGACGGCCCCTCCGGCAAATACTTTTTGATTTCGTCCAAGAGAACATCAAGGTTCCTTTTTTCTTTCGCCGAAAGGGGAACGACCCCAGCAAAATCATACTGCGCCGCATAATTGGCGATGATGGGCAGCACCGATTCCCCATCCATTCGATCCATCTTATTCAGAACCAAGAGAACCGGCCGTTTCGTCGCCTTGAGCCGCTCCATGATGAAGCGTTCCCCAGGGCCAAATTTCTCCGTGACATCCGCCACAAAAAGGATCGCATCGACGTCTTTCAGCGTTTCCTCCACCGCATGCGCCATATACTCGCCTAACTTGTGCAGCGGTTTATGAACCCCCGGCGTATCCAAAAAGACAAACTGGGCATCCGGCTGCGTTAAAATGCACAGGATACGATTGCGGGTCGTCTGCGGTTTATCCGACATAATGGCAACCTTTTGACCGATCAAGCTGTTGATCAAGGTCGATTTTCCCACGTTGGGACGGCCAATGACCGCGACGGACCCCGATTTATGCTGTTTTTCCACACGCTTCTCCTCTTTCAGTCACGCGAAATGCCCAAGGCGTCCATGACCGCTTTTTGTTCTTGTTCCATTTCCTGTCGATCCGCTTCCTCGATATGATCATAGCCCAGCAAATGCAGCATCCCATGTACTGTCAAAAAGGCGATCTCCCGCCGCAGGCTGTGTCCGTATTCCGCCGCCTGCGCTTCGGCTCGTTCCACGGACAGGACAATATCCCCCAACACATCGATGTCCGAGCCGCCGAAAATTTCCGGCTCCGCCCCCTCGTTCAGCGCGAAAGAAAGCACATCGGTAGGTCGATCCATCTGCCGGTACTGATGATTTAATGTCCGAATATACGCATCATCCGTCAAGGTCACGCTCACTTCCCCTTTGGAAACGCCGTACATCTCCCCTACCTTCTCCGCCGCCAATTTCACGACAGCACCGATCTCATCGGGAACAACGAGCGTTTCTGGAAAACTGCTGATGAGAACGTCCATATGTCCCTCCCTATCGCGGAACACGGATCACGCCGTCTCGCTTCCAGACGACATGCTGCCGTGCCCCTCTTTGTTCTTCCTATCATAGCGATCATACGCCGTCACGATACGGGTCACCACATCGTGACGAATGATGTCCTCGGCCGTGAAGGAGGCCACCGCCACGCCTGAAACGTCGGCTAAGACCGTCACCGCCTCAGCGAGGCCACTCGTCACGCCTCGGGGCAAATCGATCTGGCTGAGATCCCCGTTGACTACCATGCGCGAACCCATGCCCAGCCGCGTCAGGAACATCTTCATCTGGCGGCTGGTGGTATTTTGCGCTTCATCTAAGATGATAAAGGCGCTGTCCAGCGTGCGCCCCCGCATGTACGCCAAAGGCGCGATCTCAATGATCCCTTTCGTCACCAATTTTTGGTAAGTATCCAGCCCAAAAATATCTTCCAGCGCGTCATAGAGAGGACGCAGATACGGATCCACCTTCTCCTGCATATCCCCCGGCAAAAACCCCAACCGTTCCCCGGCCTCCACGGCGGGCCGCGTGAGAATGATCCGCCGCACCTCTTTCGCCCGCAGCGCCAAGACCGCCAAAACGACGGCCAAATAAGTCTTCCCCGTCCCCGCCGGGCCGACGCCAAAGGTCACCGCATGACGGCGAATGGCGTCTAAATAACGCTGCTGCCCCACCGTTTTGGGCCGAATTTGCCGCCCGCGAGCCGTCACCAACAGGCTGTCGGAAAACAGCCCATGAAGCCGCGCCCCGTCTCCCGCCTTGGATAGGCGAATGGCGTAGCGCACCTCGTGCGACGTGATCGCCGTTCCCTGCCGATAAAGGTTCTGCAGCTCCCGCACCACGAGCGACGCGGCCTCCACCTCTGCCGCATCGCCGGAAATGGAGAGCCCATCCCCACGGCTCACGATCTGACACGCGAACCCCGCCGTCAAAAGCCGCAGGAACTCGTCATGCCCGCCCAGAAGCGCATAGGCTTCCTGCTGACTGGAAAAGGATACCGTTACATCCAAAAATCTCAAATAGCTTTCAGCGAGATAGCAACCCCTCGCCTGTTCCCTCCCTTACCTAAACTCGTTTTATTCTACCAAAGAACCCCGCCTAGCGTCAAATCCACCCCAAGGAAGTTCCACCTTCTTTTCACCCCTTTGTCAACCTAACGAAAAATCGGGTTGACGGAGAAAAGAGAGTACCTTATAATCAAGAAATAACATCGCAATTTTTCTATCCGATAAAGTGAGGCTGCATCCATGACCACAACGCTTTCCGAACTGACCCAAAAGATCCTGAACGGCTATCGCCTAAAGCGCGGCGATGATCTCGAACTCTTTAAGACCTGTGCCCTTGACGAACTCGAAAAAGGCGCGGGCGCTCTCCAAAAACAGTATCGACAAAACCATGTAGATCTCTGCTCCATCATCAACGGACGGAGCGGGCGCTGTCCAGAAGACTGTAAATATTGCGCCCAATCCGCCTGCCACCGCACCGATGTCAAAGAGTACGGGTTCTTGCCAATAGAGGAGATTTATGCGGCGGCGAAAAAAAATCAGGAGGCAGGGCTGAATCGCTTCGCGGTGGTCACTGCTGGCCGCGCCCTCACCGGGGCGGAATTCGATAAAGCGATTGCCGCCTTTGAGAAGATGAAAAAAGAACTCTCCATCGGCCTTTGCGCCTCCATGGGTTTTCTCAGCGCGGAGCAGTTCCGCCGCCTGAAAAAAGCTGGCGTCACCAGCTACCACCACAACATTGAAACGTCAAAGCGCTTCTTCCCCTACATCTGCACTACCCACACCTACGACGACAAGATTCGGGAAATCAAGTTGGCGCAAAGCGAGGGGCTGCGCGTCTGCTCGGGTGGGATCATCGGTATGGGCGAAACGTGGGACGACCGTCTCGACATGGCGATTAGCCTCTCTGAACTGAACATCCGCTCCATTCCCATCAACGTCTTGATGCCGATTCCCGGGACGGCGCTTGAACATCAGCCCCGCATCTCCGGAGACGACGCCATGCGCACCATCGCCTTCTTCCGCTACATCAACCCGG
Source organism: Schwartzia sp. (in: firmicutes) (assembly GCA_052170475.1). Taxonomy (GTDB): domain Bacteria; phylum Bacillota; class Negativicutes; order Selenomonadales; family Selenomonadaceae; genus CAJPQU01. Next base: position 46,718 of record JBQNAL010000009.1, on the reverse strand, counting down.
AAGCGGATATTCGCCTCGCCGCCGGGCGCAAGGTCTTGCCGGAAAACGGTGCCGTCGCTTTCCGTTCCGGCGCTTCCGCCACCATCACGGGTGATATGCTCACCACCTCCGGCACCACCATCAAGGGCGACTTCGCGATCTTAAAATCGCTGGGACTGTCCAATGACAACGCAATGGAGGAAGAAGAGGCCGTCCCCAAGCAAGCTCGCCAATGACTAGCACGAAATGAATCGCATACAGCAAAAGCGCAGCCGTAAAGCACGACTGCGCTTTTTACTACGCACAAACAGAGCGGCGGAAGGCGCCGATCACTTTCCCGTTCGTCCTCGCTTTGTCATGGGCTGCCCGTCTTGACAGAGCGGGCAGTCGTCGGGGGCGAAGGTCTGCACATCCAGATGGAGCAGTGCTTTATGGGGGACTTCCCCAAAGTTTACGGCGCCGCCGCTTCGATCCACCAACATCCCGATGCCGACGGGGAGAGCGTCAAAAGCGCGCACGGCGTCTAAGACTTCCCGCACGGAGCCGCCGGTGGTGACGATGTCCTCCACGATGAGGACGCGCTCGCCCGGCGCTAAGGTGAAGCCACGGCGAAAGGTCATGCGTCCATTTTCCCGCTCGGTGAAGATGGCACGCGTCCCCAAGGCCTTGCCCACTTCATGCGCCAGCAGGATGCCGCCTGTCATGGGACCGACCACCGTGTCGATGGCCTCATCGGCAAATTTTTCCGCCAAGGCGCGGCAAAGTTTTTCCGTATGCGCCGGATGCTGCAAGACGTTAAATTTTTCCACATACAGCGGACTGTGCAGACCTGATGTGAGCAAAAAATGCCCTTCCATGATGGCCTTCGTATCCATGAATATCTGTTTGACTTCCTGTTCGGTCATGATAGGCTCCCTCCCATTTCCTTTAGGATGGCTAGTGCAGCGGCTCTTGGATCCGGCGCGTGATAGATGGGACGCCCGACCACGAGATGCGTCGCCCCATGTTGGAGCGCTGCGGCAGGCGTGGCGATGCGGTGCTGATCCGCCGCTTCACTCCCGGCCGGACGGATGCCCGGCGTCACGATGAGAAAATCCTTGCCGCACGCCTGCCGTATCTCCGCCGCTTCCCACGGCGAGGCCACGACGCCGTCGAGTCCCGCCTCTTTAGCCAATTTCGCCAATCGTATCCCCTGCCGGGCGATTGGCTCGGTGTTTCCCAACCGCTGCCATTCCTCCTCGCTCAAACTGGTGAGGACGGTCACGGCGATGAGCTTGGGCGCAGATACACCCTTTTCCTCCGCCTTCGCGCGGAGGCGCTCCGCCGCCGTCTTCATCATGGTGTAGCCCCCCTGCGCGTGGACGTTGAGCAGGGAAACCTGTGCCTCCATGAGAGAACACAGGCCTTCCGCCACGGTATTGGGAATGTCGTGTAGCTTCAAATCCAAAAAGATCTCTTTCCCCTCGTTGCGCAAATAGTCGATGACGGAAAAGCCGACGCGGTAAAAAAGCGCCATCCCGACCTTATAAAACTGTACCGCATCGCCTAAAGCCGCGACCAAGCCCTTCGCTTCCGTCAGGGAAGGCACGTCCAGCGCGACAATCAAACGGGGATCGGCCATGATAACGCCCCTTTCTAAACCTCCAACTTCCCCACCAACGCTTGAATATCATCCACCTGATAGCGCATGAGATACTGCTCTATCCCTTGGATGATGTTTTCTGTGACCGCCGGATCGACAAAATTCGCGGTGCCCACCGCGATGGCCGAGGCTCCCGCCAAGAAAAATTCGATGGCGTCCTCCGCCGTCATGATCCCGCCCATGCCGATGATGGGAATTTTTACGGCCTGCGCCGTCTGCCAGACCAAGCGCAGCGCCACCGGCTTCACCGCCGGGCCGGAGAGGCCGCCGGTGATATTGCCCAGCACCGGCCGCCGCGTGTGGATGTCGATCGCCATCCCCAAGAGCGTATTGATGAGGGATAGTGCGTCAGCACCCGCGCGTTCCGCCGCTTGCGCGATGGGTACGATGTCCGTGACATTCGGCGATAATTTCAGGATCACCGGCTTCTTCGTATTCGCCTTGGCCGCCCGCACCACCGACGCCACGGCATCAGGCAATGTACCAAAGAGAATGCCGCCCTCTTTGACATTGGGGCAGGAAACATTGAGTTCGATCCCGGCCACGCCCGGTACATCCAACAGCTTGGCCAATTCTCCGTACTCTTCCGCGCTGCTGCCGGAAATATTAACGATGACGTTCATGCCGTAAGGGAGAAGGCGGGGTAAAAGGGTCTGTAAAAAAAAGTCGACCCCGGGATTTTCCAAGCCGATGGAATTGAGCATCCCCATCGGTGTTTCCGCCATCCGCACCCCGTCGTTGCCACGGCGTGGGGTGAGTGTCGTTCCCTTGACTACCACCGCCCCCAAGCGGCGCAAGGAAACGAAATCGGCAAATTCCTCGCCGAAGCCAAAGGTGCCGGAGGCTGTGAGAACCGGCGTTTCCATGGCAATCCCGGCAATGTTCGTCGAAAGGCGGTTCGATTGTTCCATCAAAACACCTCCTGCGCCCAAAAGACCGGGCCGTCCTGACAAACTTTTTTCCGTCCCCCGTCCGTCGTATCGATGACGCAGGAAAGACAGGCGCCAAGGCCGCAGGCCATGCGCCGCTCTAAGGATACCTGACAGGGGACGTCGGCCTTCTCGGCGATCTCACAAATTTTCCGCATCATGATGTCCGGCCCGCAGGTGAATAAGACGTCAAACCGATATTTCTCCAAAAGCGTGGGCAAAAGCGATGTCGTAAAGCCTTTTTCCCCAACCGATCCATCGTCGGTGGTCGTAAACACCTGCTTGGCAAAAGGAGCAAAAAAGTCCGCCCAGAAAACCTCCGCCTTGTTTCGTCCCCCCATCAAGACGGCGGCTTTCCCCTGAAAGCGCTGCGCCAAAAAGAGGAGCGGCGCAAGCCCCATGCCGCCGCCGATGAGGAGAGGTCGCTCCGCCTTGAGCGAAAACCCCTGCCCCAACGGCCCCAGACAGTTCACCGTCTGCCCAGCCTGCATCTCCGCGAGGGCGGCGGTTCCCTTCCCTACGATACGGTAGTACATCGCGACGGCGCCGGTGGCCGGATCGACTTCGGCAATCCCCAAGGGACGCCGCAGGAGCAGCCCCGCCCCCTCGATGCGGACTTGCAGAAATTGCCCGGGGACACCCGTCCGCGCGAGGAAGGGAGAGGCGATTTCCAATCGGTAAATATCCGTCCCCACCCTGCGGTTGCTCAGAATTTCCGTGTCCAGCGCCTTCTTATGCAAGGCCATCACCGCCGCCCACATAATCTTGCAGCGCCAATACATAGACAAGCCGCCGCTCGCGCATAAAGGACAGCACGCGCAGCACTTCCCACGCCGTATCCAGCGAAGTGAGGCAGGCGATGCCGTGTTCCACCGTTGCCCGCCGAATTTTGAACCCGTCCTTCGCGGAATGTTTCCCTTGCGTCAACGTATTGATGACCATGTGGATCTGTCCCGATTTGATCATCTGGATGATGTCGGTGCTGCGCTCATGGACTTTCCCGACAATATCGGCGTCAATGCCCAGCGAGCGAATGGTCTTGGCCGTTCCCTCCGTCGCCACCAACTGAAAGCCCAACTCCGCAAAGGCCTTGGCCAACTGCTTCATTTCCTCTTTATCCTTGTCCGCCACCGTGAAGAGGATTTTCCCTTGCGTGGGCACATTCATGCCCATGCCGGTGATCGCCTTGTAGAGCGCCCGGGCGTAATGATAATCGATGCCCATGACCTCACCCGTCGATTTCATTTCCGGGCCAAGGGAGATGTCCACGTCCTGCATCTTGGAGAAGGAAAACACCGGCGCTTTCACCGCGACATAGGGACGCGGCGGCACCAACCCGGACTTAAACCCTTGCTCTTTCAGAGATTCGCCCATGGCCGCCCGCGTGGCGACGTTGACCATCTTGATGTCGGTGATCTTGCTCAAAAACGGCACGGTGCGGCTGGAGCGTGGATTGACCTCGATGACGTACACTTCATCGTTGACTACGACGTATTGGATGTTGAGCAGACCTTTGACGTGCAAATTCAAGGCCAGCCGCTTCGTGTAGTCAATGATGGTATAGATGACCTTGGCGGATAAGGTTTGCGGCGGATAAACGGCAATGCTGTCGCCGGAATGGACACCGGCTCGCTCCACATGCTCCATGATGCCAGGAATGACGACATCCGTGCCGTCGGCAATGCCGTCCACTTCCACTTCCGTTCCTTCCATGTAGCGGTCGACCAGCACGGGATGATCCGGCGTCACTTTCACGGCGCGGCTCATATAGTCGCGCAGCTCTTCCTCGTTGTAGACGATCTCCATGGCGCGGCCGCCCAAGACATACGATGGACGTACCATCACCGGGTAGCCGATCTCCGCCGCCCCCCGGAAGGCGTCCTCCACGTTGGTGACACTGAAGCCTTTCGGGCGCGGGATCTGCGTCTGCGTCAACACATCGTCGAACCGTTCCCGATCCTCCGCCCTGTCGATGTCATCCACCGAGGTGCCGAAGATCCTGACCCCGGCTCTTTGCAGCGCCGCCGCCAAGTTAATGGCCGTCTGCCCCCCGAACTGGACGATGACGCCCTCGGGCTTTTCCTGATCGACGATATTCAGCACATCTTCCGCCGTCAGCGGCTCAAAGTAGAGGCGATCAGAAATGTCAAAATCGGTGCTGACCGTTTCCGGGTTGTTGTTGATGATGATGGCTTCTATGCCCATCTCCCGCAAGGCCCACACGGAGTGAACGGAGCAGTAGTCAAATTCCACGCCCTGCCCGATCCGTATGGGGCCGGAGCCGAGCACGATCACCTTGCGGCGCGGCGAAGGTGCGGCTTCATTCTCCTGCCCTTGGAAGGTGGAGTAATAGTAAGGCGTCGCCGCCTCAAATTCCGCCGCGCAGGTATCCACCATCTTATAGAACGGCAGGATGTGCATGGATTTTCTCCGCGTGCGGATCTCGTCCATCGTCTTATCCGTCAGCTCGGCGATGGAGACATCGGCCAAGCCCATTTCCTTCGCGGCACGCATGAGGCTCGGGGTGAGCGCTTCCTGCTGCAGGCGATTTTCCATGTCCGCGATATTTTGTATCTTGCGCAGGAACCACTTGTCAATCTTCGTGATGTCATAGATCTCATCCACGCTGCTGATGCCGCGGCGCAGCGCTTCCGCGATGACGAAGAGGCGCTGATCGTTGATCCGATGGAGATTTTTTTTGACACGCGCCTCGTCCCAATCGTCCATGACGTCCATGTGCAGGCGATGCACGCCAATCTCCAAGGAGCGCACCGCCTTTAAGAGCGCCCCCTCAAAGCGGCGGTCGATGGACATGACCTCGCCCGTCGCCTTCATCTGCGTCCCTAACGTATGGTCGGCGTAAATGAACTTATCGAAGGGCCAGCGGGGAAATTTGACGACGCAATAGTCGATGGTCGGCTCAAAGCAGGCTTTCGTCTTCTGCGTGACGGCGTTGGTAATCTCGTCCAACGTATAGCCGATGGCGATCTTGGCCGACACCTTGGCGATGGGGTATCCCGTCGCCTTCGACGCCAAGGCGGACGAACGGCTCACCCGAGGATTGACCTCGATGACGTAATAATCATCGCTGTTTGGATCGAGAGCATACTGGGCGTTACAGCCGCCCTCAATGCCCAGCTCCCGAATGATCCGCAGGCTGGCGGTGCGCAGCATTTGCGCCTCCCGATCCGTCAAGGTCTGGGTCGGCGCCACCACGATGCTGTCCCCCGTGTGAACGCCCACGGGATCCACATTTTCCATATTACAGATGGTGATGCAGTTATCATTGCCGTCGCGCATGACCTCGTACTCGATCTCTTTCCATCCGGCCACGCTGCGCTCGATGAGTACCTGCCCGATCATGCTGTACTTCAAGCCTTTGATCACGATCTCGATGAGCTCTTCCTCAGTCTCCGCGATGCCGCCGCCGGTCCCCCCCATGGTGTAGGCGGGGCGAACGATGATGGGGTACCCGATCGTATCCGCAAAGCGAACCGCCGCCGCCACATCTTCCACAATCGTACTCTCCGGCACCGGCTCGCCCAATTTCTGCATGGTCTCCTTGAACAGCTCCCGATCTTCCGCCTTTTTGATGGCCGTCAGCGAGGTGCCTAAAAGCTCCACACCATATTTTTCTAAGATTCCTTTTTCCGCCAACTGTACGGCTAAATTCAGCCCCGCCTGTCCCCCCAAGGTCGCCAATAATCCCTCGGGGCGCTCTTTGCTGAGTATTTCTTCCAAAAATTCAACGGTCAGCGGCTCAACGTAAACGCGATCCGCAATGTGGGTATCCGTCATGATGGTGGCCGGATTGCTGTTGACTAAGACGACCTCCAGCCCTTCCTCTTTCAGCGCCCGACACGCTTGGGATCCCGCGTAATCAAATTCCGCCGCCTGTCCGATGATGATGGGGCCGGAACCAATGACCATCACCTTTTTGAGGTATGCTTTTTTCGGCACGATTAGGCCTCCTTCGCCAAGAGCGTCATGAACTGATCGAAGAGATACGTATTATCATCGGAGCCAGGTGCTGCTTCAGGATGGAACTGTACCGTAAAGACCGGCAGCGCCTCATGGCGCATTCCCTCCACTGTGCCGTCGTTCACCGCGCGGTGCGTCACGGTGAGCGGTAGCTTGGCAAGGGAAGCCTCGTCCACAGCGTACCCGTGATTTTGGGACGTGATCTGCACGCGCCCCGTCGCGAGATTTTTCACCGGCTGATTGGAGCCGCGATGGCCAAATTTCAATTTGTAGGTATCCGCCCCCATCGCCAGCGCCAAAAGCTGATGACCAAGGCAGATGCCGAACATCGGCTTTTTCCCCAGCAATTTTTTGATGTTGGCGGCAATCTCCGGCACATCCTTCGGATTGCCCGGCCCGTTGGAGAGGAATATCCCGTCAGGAGAAAAGGCCATGACCTCCTCGGCGGTGGTGAAGGCGGGAACGACGGTCAGGTCGCAGCCCCATTGATGAAGTGAACGAAGAATATTCTTCTTGATGCCAAAATCCCAGACCACGACACGCGGCCCGTCATTTTCCAGTGTGTAAACTTCCGGCGTCGTCACCGCCGCGACGACCTCTTTGGGAAGCGGCGCGGCCAACCGCCGTTCCGTCTCCTCCGGCGACGCGTCCTCGGCGACGAACATCCCCTTCATGGCCCCGGCGGAGCGAATGTGCCGCGTCACCGCCCGCGTATCCACATCGTACAAGCAAGGGATTTTCTCCCGCGTCAAAAACGCGCGAAGGCTCTCCTCCGCTTGCCAGTTGCTTGGCTCCTCGCAAAGCTCTCCGATGATCAAGCCGTTCACAAACGATTGCCGCGACTGCATGAATTTTTGGGCGATCCCGTAATTTCCGACCAGCGGATACGTCAATACCACGATTTGCTGGCAGTACGACGGATCTGTCAAAATTTCCTGATACCCCGTCATGCCCGTATTAAAAACGACCTCGCCGACGGTACCCCCGTCGCCCAAGAGGCGACCCGTAAAGGCCGCGCCGTCTTCCAACAACAATTTCCCCTGCAAAGGCAAGCCCTCCCTTTATTCGACGATCTTCCCGTCCCGCATGACGACTTGGCCGCTCACCATCGTCAGAACGGCTCTTCCCTTCAACCGGCGACCCGCGAAAGGCGAATGGGAGCCCCGGGTATAAAACTTTTCCGCCTCCACCGTCCATGCCTGCTCAAGATCCAAAATGGCGATGTCCGCCGGACTGCCCACGGATAAGGTGCCACCCCGCAACGAAAACAATTTCGCCGGTTCCGCCGTCATTTTGGAAATCAAGGTGGGTAAATCCAATTTTCCCGTATGGTAAAGATCCGTGAGCAAGACGCCCAGTGCCGTTTCGAGTCCCGGAAAGCCGCTGGGGGCCAAGCAATACTCCACATCCTTTTCCTCTTCGGCGTGCGGAGAATGATCCGTGACGATGGCGTCGATGGTACCATCCTTCAAGCCTTCCACCATGGCGTCCACATCGGCTTGCCGCCGCAGCGGCGGATTCACCTTCGTCGCGCTGTCCGTCAAGTCCACAGCGTCGTCCGTCATAGTCAAATGGTGCGGCGTGACTTCCGCCGTGACCTTGACGCCGCGTCTTTTAGCCTGACGCACCATATCTACCGCGCGCGCCGAGCTGATATGGGCGACATGGACACGCGCGTCCGCGTACTCCGCCAGCAAGATGTCCCGATCCACCGCGATGTCCTCGGCCACCGTCGGCCGCCCCTTCACGCCGAGCATCGCGCTCCTGTGGCCTTCGTTCATGCAGCCCTCCTCAACGAGGGAGGTATCTTCATCGTGATTGATGATGATCTTATCAAAGGTGCGAAGATAATCGAGGCCGTTCAGGAGAACCTTCGCCCGCCGGACGTAATGCCCATCATCCGAAAACGCCACCGCGCCGGCTTCGGTCATGTCCCCCAACTCCGCCAACTCTTCCCCCTGCTGCCCCTTCGTCAGCGCGCCGATGATCTCGATGTGAACGAGACTTTCCTCCGCCGCCCGCTTTTGCAGGCTCCGCACGAGAGCCGCCGTGTCCACCACCGGCTTCGTATTCGGCATGGTGGCGATCGTCGTATAGCCCCCGGCGGCGGCGGCTCTACTGCCGGAAACGAAATCCTCCTTCGCCTCCTGTCCAGGCTCCCGCAGGTGAACGTGCATATCAATGAGCCCCGGCGTCACCACTTTGCCGGAGGCGTCGATGATCTCCGCCCCCGCCGCCGAGAGGTCTACCCCCACCTTGGCAATTGTATCGTCCTTCACCAAAATATCGCAGACCTTATCCAAACGGTTTGCCGGATCGAGCACCCGTCCGTTTTTAATGAGCCGCATCATCGTTTTTCCCTCCCGTCAAAGCTAAGGTCAGCAGAGCCATGCGAATGGCCACACCGTTTTCCACTTGCTCCTGAATGGCGGAATGTGCGCCGTAAGCGACGGCCGGAGAAATCTCCAAGCCCTTGTTCATCGGCCCGGGATGAAGGACGAGGACATCGTCCTTTGCCAAGGCAAGCCGTTCCTCATTGAGCCCAAAGATGCGCGCATACTCGCGCGGCGACGGGAAAAGCCCGGACTTTTGCCGCTCCAACTGAATCCGCAGGACATTGACGGCATCCGCGTCCCGAAGCGCGTCCTCGATGCGGTCGTGCACAAAAATACCGGGTTCTTCGGATAAAAAGCGCGGCAGCAGCGTTTTCGGCCCGGCCAAATGCACCTCCACGCCCATCTTCCGCATCCCCCAAATATCCGAACGCGCCACCCGGCTGTGTAAAATATCCCCCAAAATTGCGACCTTCAATCCTTTCAGCCGTCCCTTATGCTCCCGCAGCGTAAAGAGATTGAGCAGCCCTTGCGACGGATGCGCGTGCGCCCCATCCCCCGCGTTGACGATGACGGGGTGCTTGACGACCTTGGCGGCATAGGCGGCTGCCCCCGCCTCCTTGTGGCGCATCACGATGGCGTCAAAGCCCATCGCCTCCACCGTGAGGAGCGTGTCGCGCAGGCTTTCCCCCTTGGTGATGCTGCTGGTTCCCGCCGTGATGTTCACCACATCCGCCCCGAGATATTTTCCCGCCGTCTCAAACGACGTGCGCGTCCTGGTGCTGGCTTCATAAAAGACCGTCACGATGGACTTTCCCCGCAGCGTAGGCACCTTTTTGATGTCCCGGTGCAGGATGTTCTTCATTTCGCGGGCGGTGTCCAAAATGCGTTCCATTTCTTCCGGGGAGAAGAATTCCAACCCTAAAATGTGTTTCCCACGCAAAGATACGGTACTTTTCCCCAAGCTGCTCAACTCCTCTGCTCGCTGTGCCTTTTGCGCCGCATCGACAAAACGCCGATAAAAAAAGCTCTCTCATGCGAAGGCATAAGAAAGCTAATCAGCTCCAATCCACAACAAAACTACCGCTGAACGGTACGCTCCCTTTATCAGCCTCACAGGACCAATTTCAAAGGCACATATAATTTTCCTCATCATAGCACGAACCGCCAACGGTGTCAATGACGCCGAAAGATCGATTTTGACATGGCGCAGTCCGCATCGAGCAAAAGAATAAAGAAAGACTATGCGAAGGGATTTTTTTCCTTTATAATGAACCAAGACCCATGACAATCATCAAAGGAGGATATGCAGTGGCAGAATTCGCTTATATTGACGGTGCGTTCATTGACTTGAAAGAATATGCGGTGCAGTTAGAGGATCGCGGCTATCAGATGGGAGACGGCGTGTACGAAATAATTCGCGTCTACGACGGCACCTGTTTCGCCGTCAAACGGCATCTTGAGCGCTATCGCCGCTCCATGCGGGAGCTTTCCATCCCCATCACGGATACGGACGAAGAACTTTACCGCCTCTTTCATGAAATGGTCGAAAAAAGCGGCATTCAAAACGGTCTTCTCTACTTTCAACTAACGCGCGGCACCGCACCGCGCCATTACGCATTCCCCGAGCCAAGTCTTCCCCATTTGAACGTCATCCTACGCGATACGCCGGTGCGTCAAGACTGGCAGGAGAACGGTATCCGCACCGACTTAGCGGAAGATGTCCGCTGGCTCCGCTGCGACATTCACAGCCTGAACCTCTTGGGCAACGTTTTGGCGGCCAATCAGGTGCGGCGCAGTGGAGCGCAGGCCGCCTTACTCTATCGAAAGGAAAACAACTTCGTCACGGAAGGCCTCGATCAGAACTTTTTCGTAGTGAAAGACGGCGTCCTCTGGACGCATCCCGCCGACACGTTCATTCGTGACGGCGTCACACGTTCTTTGATCAAGGATAAAATCGCCCCGAACTTAGACCTCACTTTGGTGGAAAAGAAGTTTACGCCAGACTTTATTCAAAAAGCAGAGGAAGCGTTTTTCGCGGGAACCGAAAACGAAATCGTCCCCGTGACCTCCATCGGCCACACCCCTATTGGCGACGGTCAACCTGGCTCCGTCACCAAATCCCTCCTCGACGCCCTGCACACCCTCATCCAAGAGGGCGTAGACCAGGAGGAAGAGGAATGAAGGCATATTGACAAGGGGATTATTCCTTTCTATACTATGATTATGTAACGTTATGAGTATGTAACGGGGCGTAGACGCATGATGCTTGCCTATCCCCATATCGCAATCTTAAGGGAGTGTGTGATGATTATGGAAAAAAAGCCCGTCAAAATCATGGAAACCATTTTGCGCGACGCCCATCAATCCCTTTGCGCCACTCGTATGCGTATCGGTCAGATGCTACCGCAGCTGGAAGCTTTGGATGAGTTTGGCTTCCACGCCTTGGAGGCTTGGGGCGGCGCGACCTTTGATGCCTGCCTGCGCTTTTTAGGCGAAGATCCTTGGGAACGCCTCGATACCTTGAAGCAGCACCTGAAAAAGACGCCTATCCAAATGCTTTTGCGTGGGCAGAACCTTTTGGGCTATAACCATTATTCCGACGACGTGGTGCGCGCTTTCGTCCGCAAGGCGTCAGAACACGGCGTGGGGGTATTTCGCATCTTCGACGCCCTGAATGATATACAAAATCTCCGCACCGCCATCGATGAGGCCTTAAAGTGCAAAGAACATCCGCATGTGCAAGGCTGTCTCGTCTACACCGTCAGCCCCTACCACACGAATGAAACCTTCGTAGAATTGGCACGAAAATTGGAAGCCATGGGCTGCCACTCCATCTGCATCAAGGACATGTCTGGCCTGTTGAAGCCTTATGTAGCTGAGGATCTTGTCCTTAAACTGAAAGATGCCGTACAGGTGCCCATCGATCTACACACCCACTATACGAGCGGATTCGGCTCAATGACTTACCTCAAGGCCATTGAGGCGGGGGTGGACATCATTGATACGGCGCTCGCGCCCTTCGCCAACGATACCTCCCAGCCCTGCACGGAGACCATGATCGAGACGCTAGTGGGCACCCCCTATGACACGGGCCTCGACCGCCACAAGCTCACGCCGGTTTCCAAATATTTTTTGCAGGTGAAGCAGGACATCATCAAAGAATTTAACCTCAAGGGCTATTTTGATGTGAACCCCAACGTCTTGGATTTCCAAATTCCCGGCGGGATGTTGTCCAACCTGACGAATCAGCTCAAGGAGCAGGGAATGGAGGACAAATATCAGGATCTTTTGGACGAAATGCCCCGCGTACGCGCTGATTTAGGCTATCCTCCGCTCGTTACGCCCTCCAGTCAGATCGTTGGCACCATGGCCACCTTCAATGTCATCATGGGAGAGCGATACAAAATGGTACCTCGGGAATTTAAGGACTTGGCGCGAGGGAAATTTGGTCACACGCCAAAGCCCATCGACAAGGAATTTTTGGCGAAGATCGGAATCAAGGAATCGGAAATCGTCACGGACTGTGCGATTGAGGACGCGAAGGAAAATACCGTCGCGCAATTCCGTGAGGAATTGGCAGCCAAGGGGTACGCGAACGCTTCTGAAGAAGACATTCTCTCCTATGCTCTCTTCCCCCAAGTCGCCGAAGAATTTTTCAAGGCCAAGAACCGCTACTAAGCATGCGTCAAGAATGAACAACGCCTCCTCAGTGCCCAAACGGCACCGAGGAGGCGTTGTTTTTACATCTGTACAGCCGTGAGCGGCCAACGCGGAAAGAGCTGATTTTCTAAGCGGAGCGCGTCAAGGATCTTTCCTGTCAACATATCCGCAAGATCGCCTATGGTCTGTGGATGATGGTAAAAAGCAGGGCAAGCCGGAAGAAGGATCGCCCCCGCGTTTGCGAGACGCAGCAGGTTTTCCAAATGAATCGCGCTCATGGGCGTCTCCCGAGGCACGAGGAGCAGGGGGCGTCTCTCCTTGAGGGTCACATCCGCCGCTCGTGTTAAAAGGTTATCGGAAATCCCGTGCGCGATGCAGGCGGCGGTTTTCATAGAGCATGGCACAATCGCCATGGCATCCATGGAAAAGGATCCGCTGGCCACGGCCGCGCCCATATCCTCCACATCGTACCGGCGATGTACCCATGAGGGAATTTGTGCGACATCCGCAGGACATTCGTGCGCCATGACTTTATCCCCGCTATGGGTGACGATGAGGTGGACTTCATGTCCACCTGCACGCAAGTGCTTCATGAGATGTATCGCGTAGATACTGCCGCTGGCTCCCGTAATTCCGAGTAATATCCGCATATCTTCTATACTCCGTAGTTCACACTTCAAACGCATTTTCATATTGCCGAATCTGACATCTTCCATCCGCCGTGCCATAGACCTCAAGAACATCGAACCGACAGCACCGCTCCGACGGAGGATGTTCTTGCAGGTACCAAGTGGCGGTAAGGATGATTTTTTTCTGTTTACGAAGGTTTACCGCTGCTGCCGGATACCCATACCGTAGGGTTTTCCGTGTTTTCACCTCAACGAAAACCAAAACGCCATCCCGCTCTGCAATGAGATCAATCTCTCCCATGGGGCAGCGGAATTTCCGCGCCTTGATGACGTAACGGCGTGCAGTGAGGAAGAGCGCTGCGGCTTCTTCCCCCCAGTCCCCGATCCGTTTTGTATTCATGGCCGCTCTTCCTCTGCGCGGCGACGGTGTTTCCTATCCAAGCGATAGATGTAGGCTAAAAGCTCCGCCACCGTCGTATAAAGTTCTGCGGGGATTTCCTTGTCTAAATCCAGCGCCATGAGAAGATTGACCAAGGATTTATTGCGATAGACAGGAATGGCATTGCTTTGCGCTGCCGCTAAAATATTTTCTGCGACATATCCTTTCCCTTTGGCGATCACGCGAGGCGCAGCGTTAGCCGCCGGATCGTATTGCAGCGCCACCGCTTTTTTTTCGGCGCTCGGATCCGTCTCGGGGAGGGAGGGCAGTATGTCCCGCCGTTTTGTCTCAGCCATTGGGGTCACCTGCCAGCGCCACTTTCAAATCTTTCAAAACGAGTGGTGTATCGATGAAAGACTCCTCAAACTCGGAAATATATTCCCCGAAATCCTGAATCATCTTTGGTTCAGAAAACAGAACCCGCACATCCAGATTTCGCTTTTCATACATCCGAAAGGTCAGATCCACCGCCCCAATATTTTCAGTCAGGAGGCACACGCGGAGCCACGTTTCCTTCTTCTTTTCTCCCGGTGCCGCAGGATCCTCTTCCGTTTCATCGTAAACATGAAGATAGGCAGGGAAGGCTGTTTTTTCCTGATCCCCCATGTAAAGTGGTACCATAAAGCTCATGGAGCGCTGTCCTTCCGCAGGCTGCGCGTTTTCCGACGCCATCGCCCCCTTCATCATGGCAGCAAAATCAGCGACGGAGCGGCTCGCTTTCTTCAAGAAAGTGGCGTTGTTTTTGTCTTTTAGGTACGCTAAATCACAGAGCTGCATGAACGCCCAGAGCTTTGGCAGATCCGGCAAATTTTGCTGCTGCGCCGCCTGCTGCACCGATGCGGGAATGTGACTCTGACAAAGCCGCAGTAAAAGCTGCAACTGCTTGGCATCCTTTTCCGATAACAGCCCCGGCTGGTTGTTCACAAAGTTCTGCAAGAGCTTAGAATCCTTTTCCGTCAGGGTCGCATCCCGCAAAAGGAGCGTCGCCATCTGCTTCATGGTTTCCACGGTCTGCGGCGTATTCTTGAGAAACGTCCGCGCCATCGCACCGTCTGAGGGGGACGATGGCGTCCCTCCCTGAGCCGTTCGCGCGCCCTGCTGCACATCCGATTTCTCCTCCGCCATGGAATGCGCCGGTTTCCCAAGCGCAGCGGCGTCTTCTCCTCGAGGCGGTGCCGCTTCCCCCGTCGCCGTTCCCGAAGGAGACGCACCCTTTTGCGCCGCATTGTCCTGCTGTCCAGCCTTGCCTTCGCGTAAATCCGATGGCTGCGCCGTCACGTCTTTCTGCATCGGCGCTGCTGTCGTCCCCTGTCGGGCGGCGAAAGGCGTAGACTCTCCCCCTTTTCCGCTTTCCCCCATCGGTCGCGCCTCTTTTCCTGCCGCTTGCTCCGACGGACGCGATTCCTTCTCAGCGTTCGAAGACACATCGAACCTTCGATTATCCGGCATCGGCCGATTGTTGCCAATCCCCGGTTTCCCATCAGCCGAGCCTTCCCCCAGCCCGCGAGGAAGCGGGTCTTCCTGTGCGCGGGCGTTTTCCGTCGCCTGCCCCTTCGACGTTGACGGCTGCCCCGGCAAATCATTTGCGCCCCGGCTCGCCGTCGTTTCCCCCGACGGAGCACCCGAGCGCACGGCGCTTTGGGAAGGAGCCCCTTCCCGCTCACCCGCTGCCTCGCCCGATGTTTGCTGTGAAAGAGGCGCCTTTTCCTGCCCTCGTTCCATCTCGAGCGCTCCGCTTTCCGGCGTGGGCATGAAAAGCTGAAGGAGCTGCTTTAAGAACCCCAAGGATTCCGACGGCGCCGCAGAAGCGCTCCCAGTGCCGCCAGCCGCTTGTTGGAAAAGGTATTGCAGCTCCGGCGGCAGCTCCTCCACCGATTTGGCGTCTAAAAGCTCAAAGGCCAACTTGTGCAAAAGCGCCGGTTCTACACCTAGCCCATCCGTTTGGCGGAAAAATTGTTTCAACTCTGTCAGGAGCGTTTCCACCCGATCATCTAAGGGATTCATTCCCCCCTGCTCCGCCAACGTCCCAAGCTGCCCCAACATTCTAGACAGCGTGAGCAACTGATCCACAGAAAAGCGCTGGCTCTCCACCGTACTGCCCAGCCCCTCCGCCAGCGTCGCTTCCAAGGAAAACGACTGTTCCATGATGTTGTCGATCAATTTTTGCAACTGAGGCGACAGCGACTCCATAGAGCCTTCCTGCCTCGAAGAAATCTTGGCCAAGATGCCTGCCATATTGGCTACGGAATTTTGAATATTGACGTTCGTCCGAGGCGCAAAAGGGGAGGTGGACGTACCTTCGCGCCGAATATTGCCGGACGTTCCCGGCTCTTCTCTTGGCCGCTGTATGGGCTGTATCGTGGTCGACATTGCCGCCGACCCGGCTTCCATGGGCATAGCCTTACCTCCTTTGCGTCAGCGCCGCCTGAACTGGTTCAAAGGATCGACGGTGGATGGGACAAGGTCCATACGCCCGCAGCGCTTCCAAATGCTGCGCCGTTCCATATCCTTTGTGCTTTGCAAAACCATATCTCGGATACTGCGTGTCATACTGCGTCATCAATCGATCCCGCGTCACCTTGGCGATGATGGACGCTGCCGCGATGGAGGCGGATTTTGCGTCCCCCTGTACAATGGACAGCGATGGCATGGGAAGTTTCGTCAGTGGCACGGCATCGATGAGCACCTTTTGCGGATTTGGATCGAGTGCCAATACGGCGTCATACATTCCATTGACGGTGGCCTGATAGATGTTGACCCGATCAATGGTCGCGGCATCCACGATAGAACAATGGAGCGCCACCGCCTTTTCGCAGATGACCTCATACAGAGACACCCGCAGTGCCGGAGAAAGCTTCTTGGAATCATTCAGCTTCGGGAGATAAATTCCCAGTGGCAAAATGACTGCCGCGACCACGACCGGTCCCGCCAAAGGGCCGCGCCCCGCTTCGTCCACACCGGCGACAAGGGAAAATCCCTCTTTCTTCGCCTCTCTCTCATAGGTATACAAACCGGCAACGCGCTCACGCTCCGCGGCCTCTCTCTGAAATTTTTGCAACAGCCGCTCCACGCCACGGCGTTTATCTTCTCTGCAGGCAGCGAGGAACTCGTCTGGCACCTCGCCCTCGGCCAACCGCTTCTCGATTTCGCTGATGGTCAGCGACGCAACCCCCGACATCATTCCCCATCCTTCTCCATGGCAGTCTCCCTTTCTTCGGAGGCTATCCCTTCCGGCGGCTCATCAAAACTGACCGCCCCCATCTTTCCGGCACGAAATTCCGTCAAGAGTAGCCGCCGCACTTTATCGTAATCCACACGACCGCCTTTTAAGAGGCAACCGCGTTTTTTCCCGACAGTCTCTAACACCTCGATCGAATCCCCTCGCAGGGTCTCCGCCGTCAATTGATACCGTGTCTGTAAATGCTCGGGATAATGGCGACACATCCACGAGAGATACGCCATGGCCAGGGCATCGCCGTCATAAGCATCCTCGCTCACTGACCCCACAAAGGCCAATTTCATTCCAACCATCGGATCCTCAAATTTCGGCCAAAGGATACCCGGCGTATCCAAAAGCTCTAACTGGTGACCAACACGAATCCATTGACGTTCCCGCGTGACGCCGGGGCGGTTCTCCACCTTCGTTTTTGCCTGTCCTGCCAAGCGATTGATCAAAGAAGATTTCCCCACGTTCGGAATCCCGACGATCATCACCCGAGCCGCCCGTGGACGCCCGTTCTTACGCACGAACTTTTCGCTCCGTTCCTTCGCCAACTCCTCCGCTTGGCGAAGGAGCGCCCGTATCCCTTGCCCGGACATGGTATTGATGGCAACGGTCGGAATGTCATTCTGCCGAAAATATTGCATCCAGCGGCGAGTGACCCCTTCATCAGCCAAATCCACTTTATTTAAGGCGATGACCCGCTGCTTATCGTTCAAGACCTCTCGCAGCAACGGATTCATACTGCTGGCCGGTATCCGTGCATCCAAAACCTCGATCACCACATCCACCAATTTCAGATGTTCTTTGATCAGTCGCCGCGTCTTCTGCATGTGGCCGGGAAACCACTGAACCGATACGGGCGCGTCCATGCTGCTCTCTTCCATCGTTCTTCGCCTGCCTCCCGTCCCCAAATCATGCTCGTTCAAAATTTATAATCACTTTGGTCTATTCGCTGTCGATCTATGGTTTCCCTGCTTACTTTTATGGCAAGAGGGCGTGTGACGTCCCATCGGCGCAGTATATCCCCCCGCTGAAAACCGTTCTGCCGCACATGTGGTAAAGCGCAACCGCCCCATGTCCTTTTATGCAAAAAATGTGCTATAATACTTTGCAATCCCCTATTTTTATAAAAAGGAACGGTGTCAGTGGTGGAAGGTATAGAAATTGGAATATTCGCTTTATTAGCGCTATGCTGCATCGGCGCCGATGGTTTTTGTGTCCTCTTGGAAACGGCCATCAAAGAAAGCCGAAAAAGCCGCTTGGAACGATTGGCAGATGACGGGAACCATCGCGCCGCGCAATCTTTATCCATCGTGGACGAACCCGAAAATATTCTCTCCATGGTACAGATTGGCATCACCACCGCCAGCATTCTCCTAGGACTTACCATCGGCGTTTGGATCGCCCCCATGGCGAAGCAACATATCCCCTTTCTCCCCCACGCCTACGGGCTGACACTTGTAGCCTCCACCCTGCTCATCGCCTACGGCAATCTCCTCTTTGGGGAATTTATTCCAAAAAAAGTAGCCCTCCAAGATCCTGAACATATCCTCATTCGCTGTATCGGCATTTTGCACCTTTTAGAAAAGATCTCCCGCCCCTTCGTTTCCTTTCTCTCCGCTTCCGCCAACACCGTCTTACTCCTCTGGGGACTCAATCCTCATGTAGACGACACCGTCACGGAAGACGAAGTAAAGGATCTGATCGAACAGGGAACGGAAGAAGGCACCTTCGAGAAAACGGAGCAGAACATGGTGGATCGGGTATTTCGCATGAGCGATCAGACCGCTTACTCCCTCATGACTCCGCGCACCCAAATGCATTGGCTCGATTTAGAGGACAGCGTATCCTACAATTTGCAGCTCATAAAAAAATACCCGGATACGGTATTTCCCGTAGGGAGAAATACATTAGACGACTTTTGCGGCGTTCTCTATGCGAAAGATCTGCTGAATGCAGCCATTGCCAAAAAGCCGTTGGATATTCAGCCCTACATCAAAAAACCGCTGGTCATCCCGCGCTCCATGGAAACCTTTCGCGTTTTGGAGCGCTTTCAGGAAAGCGGCATTCATGAAGCGGTCGTCTTAGACGAATACGGCGGTGTATTGGGCTTTTTGACACTCTCCGACATCATGGCTGAGATCATCGACGACTCCTCTCCGCACGCCGAGCCGGACGCCGCGCAGATCACCCCACGTGACGAAACCTCGTGGCACATTGACGGCCTGTGCGACATCGACGATTTCAAAGAAAAATTTGATTTAGAGGAACTCCCCAATGAAGTCAAGGATCACTATCAGACGTTAGGAGGGTTTTTAACGTCCTATTTCGGGTATCTCCCAAAGGCCGGAGAAGAATGTCAATGGGAAAATTTCACCTTCAAAATTCTCCGCATGGATCGGGCGAGAATTGATAAGGTTTTGGTGACAAAAATCCCATAAACCACAGCTTCCCAAGCTGCACCTTCTCTCTAAGAGGAATGGATACTTCCACTCCCGCGGAAAGCAAAAGACTCCCCCTATGATGACAGTTTTGTCCATGACTGTCTCTCATAGGGGGAGTTTCGCATGTTCCGATACAAGGGGACACAAAACCAAAAACCATCTGCCTTCACGCGGTGCTTTTCGACAGAAAGATCATTCAGGCATAAATATCCATCGTATTTTGACGGATGGCTTCTAAGGTAGCATTTTTCGTGTAGGACAGTTTCGTGCTGAACTGCTCTACGGTCTCTTTTACCTCGCGCATATTCTTAGCCGTAGCCGCCTGTCCATCAGCCACTGCCTTCTCATTCGCCTGTTGAAATTTAGAAGATCCGATCTTTGTTTCATTGCCAAAATTTGAAACGCTGGTCAGACTGGCCGTCCGTTTGGCAATGGCGTGCGCTGCTTGATAGCCCTGCCGATCCACTTGATTCGCAATGGAAGTGAGCCCCACATTTCCTATCAGCATAACGATTACCTCCTTGTCGTTCTCATTTTCCAGCTACATTATATCGTGTTTATGCCCCTGATACAAGCAGATTCTTCTGATAGGGAAAAATGAACCATAAGTCCCCACCGCCCTATTTCATAGGGTACAGCCCCGCTTAAGGGATTTTTCTTATATGTTTCTCATGTACAGCCGTCAAATATGATACGAGGCAAACAGTTTTCGAACGTATTTCCAACCTTTTTCCCATGTGTGGATGACAGGATCCATGAGCTCTGGCCGTTGGGTGACAAGCTGCAAAATCTTGCGGCGCGCCAACCGATACTCAGAGTCAAAGGAACGTAGCACATCCTCCATGTCTTTCTCCACGGAAACGCTCGGAAGCGCCGAAGATTCAATCTCACAGCTCCGCCCGTCCAATTTCGCCGTATCTCCCCGGAAGGGAATATAAACGGAAACCCCCAACGCTTCTTCCAATTTTTCCTTCATCGCTTCCTGCGCCGGCGCTTCCCCATGTACGATGAAGACTTTTTCCGGCGCCGGATCTTTCAGATGTTCCATCCACGCCATGATCTGTCCGCTGTCGGCGTGGGCGGAAAACCCATCCAGCATCTTGATCTGCGCCTGTACGGCAATCTCTTCCCCCATGATGCGCACGCGCTTTAATCCGTCCACTAAGCGACGCCCCAAAGATCCTTCCGCTTGGTACCCCACAAAAAGGATCGTGGATTCTGGCCGCCACAAGTTGTGCTTCAGATGGTGCAGGATGCGCCCGGCGTCTGCCATGCCGCTAGCGGACAAGATAACAGCGGAGCCTTCGGCGCTGTTGAGCGCCTTTGACTGCGCCGCCGTTTCACAGATGCGAAGCTGTGGCATCTGCGGTATGCTCCCACTCGTTTTGAGCAGCTCAATGGCTTCCTCATCAAAGTCCTGACTGTTGCGGAGAAAGATCCGCGTGGCAGAGATGGCCAGTGGACTATCTAAAATAATGGGAACATCCTCGATACGTCCCGCTTTCCACAACTTATAGAAATAGTACAGCAACGTCTGCGTGCGCCCCACAGCAAAGGAAGGAATGATCAAATTCCCGCCCCGATCCATGGTGTCATTGATGATCTCCGCTAAAGTTTCTTCCTTGTCATATATCTGATGTCGTCGATCCCCGTAGGTGGACTCCACCAAAAGGTAATCCGCCCCAGTGAGGATGCTGGGATCTTTGATGATGGGCTGATCCGGCTGCCCTAAATCGCCGGAAAAGACGAGTTTTGTCGTCTTATCATTTTCCGTCACGCGCACTTCGATGATCGCGGATCCCATGATATGCCCGGCATCGTGAAAAATGACACGAATCTGATCGGTTAAAACCAATTCTTCATCGTAAGGGACGACCGAAAAATGTCCGAGCGCTGCCGTAGCATCGTCAAGGGAATAAAGCGGCTTAACGGGGACATCTCCGCTGCGCTTTCCCTTGCGGTTTTGCAGCTCGGCATCCGATTCTTGGATGTGGGCGGAATCCGGCAGCATGATGGCGGCTAATTCGCAAGTCGCCTTGGTGGCATAGACAAGCCCCTTGAAGCCCTCCCTGCATAACTTTGGAATCAATCCACAATGATCGATGTGCGCATGGGTCAGGAGAACGCCGTCAATATCTGCGGGATTGAAAAGAAAATCCTCGTAATTGAGGCTTCGTATCCGCTTGGATCCCTGAAACATGCCGCAGTCGATCAGGAGTTTTGTTTCCTTCGTTTCCAAGAGATAGGAAGAACCCGTGACCGTATGGGCAGCGCCCAAAAACCGTAACTTCATACTTTCCGCACGCTCCTCTCAAGGTGATGGCACAGTAGCCCCGCTATGTAACAGAAAAATGCTGCATTCGCATATACTCTGAATGCCTAGTGATCAAGCTTCACCAATGACCCGGACTTCCGGGATCAGCTCGACACCACGAGCCAAAAAAACGCGCCGCTGTACTTCTGCGATCAGTGTCAGCACGTCCTCTGCGGTGGCATGTCCGCGATTGAGAATAAACCCGGCGTGTTTTTCCGACACCTGCGCGTCTCCTACCGACAAGCCTTTCAGCCCCGCCTCCTCAATGAGGGTTCCGGCAAAATATCCCGTTGGCCGCTTAAAGGTACTGCCCGCGCTTGGATATTCCAACGGCTGTTTTTTTCGCCGTCGCTCGTTAAACTCCGCCATTTTTTGACGAATGGCCGCTGTATCCCCTGCCGTGAGGGTCACCGCAATTTGGCGAATGATATGCCCATTTTTCTGAAACACACTGGTTCGATAACCAAAGCCTGCCTCGTCCCCGCGATACGTTACCACGCCCCCTGCCTCGTCGATGGCCTCAATAGAGGAAACGACATTCTTCATCTCGCCGTCGTAAGCACCGGCGTTCATGAAGACCGCCCCCCCGACGCTGCCCGGAATCCCGGCAGCAAACTCCAAGCCGGTAAGCCCGTGATCCGCCGCATACTGCGCCGCCGCACGAAGAAGTGTCCCCGCCCCCAAGAGAAGGCACGTCCCCTCTCGCTCTATGTAGGCCGCCGGTTGGCCAAAGACCATGACGATGCCACGGATCCCCTTATCCCGCACCAAAACATTGGAACCGTTCCCCAAGATCGTCAAGGGCAAGGCATAGCGCTTTGTCAAAGATAAAATGCGCTGCACCTCTGCCGTCGTCGCCGGATAGAGGAGACAATCCGCCAATCCACCCACGCGAAAGGTCGTGTGCTTTCTCATCGGCTCGTTTTGCAGGATACGATCCGAAGGAAAAGTGAAGGCCAGTTCCTCTAAAAACGCTTGGTACGCCGCTCTCGTATTCACCCTAAATACTCCAATCCCTGTCCCTTAAGCCCTTCAAATCCCGTCTGGCGCAACGCTTCATAGGACGCTACCGCCACCGCGTTGGACAGATTCAAAGAGCGGGATGCGCACATCATGGGAATGCGCAAACACGCATCCCAATGTGTTTTCAAAAGGTCTTCCGGGATGCCCGCCGTTTCCTTGCCAAAGACTAAAAAATCTTCGTGCGTAAACTGCGCTTCGGTATAAGCGCGGGGGGCTTTCGTAGAGAAAAAATAAAACGGTTTGTCTCGGTACGCTGCCCAAAGCGCCCCAAAGCTGTCATGGTAGGTAATATCCACTAAATGCCAATAATCAAGCCCCGCGCGCTTCAAATATTTATCTTCGACGGAAAACCCCAAGGGGCGAATGAGGTGCAGCTTCATTCCCGTGGCCGCGCAGAGGCGGGCGATATTTCCCGTGTTGCCGGGAATTTCCGGCTCAATCAAAACAATGTGCAAAGGGAAGCCCCCTGTCGCTTTCTTACCTGTACAAACGCATTGCCATGCGTTGAATCTCTCTCGTTCAGCGCAGCACCGCGCCGGTAGACGCCGAGGTCGTGAGCTTCGCGTAGCGAGCCAAATACCCCCTCGTAATCTTCGGTTCCGGCTGCCGCCAAACCGCCTTGCGCCGCGCCAGTTCCTCCGCACTGACCTCTAATTGCAGTTTGCGATTCGGAATATCAATCGTAATCAAATCCCCATCTTCAATGAGCGCAATCGGCCCCCCTTCCATGGCTTCCGGGGACACATGACCGATACAGGCGCCTTGGCTGGCTCCGCTGAATCGGCCGTCGGTGATCAGCCCCACCTTGAGGTTCATTCCCGTGATCACCGCTGTTGGATTGAGCATTTCCTGCATCCCCGGCCCGCCTTTAGGGCCTTCATAGCGAATGACCACCACATCGCCATCGTGAATCTGCCCCTCCATGATGGCCTTTACCCCAGCTTCCTCAGAATTGAAGCACTTCGCTGTCCCCTGATAGACCAGCATATCCTCTTTGACGGCCGAGGCTTTCACCACAGCGTACTCCGGGCAGAGATTGCCCTGCAAAATCGCGATGCCCCCCTCGAATCGGTAGGGATCTTCGACGGTGCGAATGACATCGGGGCGTAAAATCTTCGCTCCACGCAGACGCGACGCCACCGTCCCCGTCACCGTCAGCGCGTCCAAGTGCAGGAGATCCTTCTTCGCCAACTCCCCCATCACGGCCAAAACACCGCCGGCTTCGTTCAGATCCTGCATGTGATGTGTCCCACCGGGGCTAAGTTTTGTAATATAAGGCGTGCGGCGACTGATCTCATCGAAGAGCGGCAACGGAATGTCCAGCCCCGCCTCGTGTGCGATGGCCGTCAAGTGCAGGACGGTATTGGAGGATCCGCCGATGGCCATATCGACGGTCATGGCATTTTCAAAGGCTTCTCGCGTCAGGATGTCTCTGGGTTTGACTTCATTTTTGACCAATTCCAGCACAATCTCACCGGCACGCTTCGCCAAGAGCCGCCGAGCGCCCGAATAAGCCGCCGGAATGGTGCCGTTCCCTGGAAGACCCATGCCCAATACTTCCGTCAGTACATTCATCGTATTGGCGGTAAACAGCCCGGCGCAGGAACCGCAGCTCGGACATGCCGCCTCCTCTAGGAACGCCATTTCTGACTCGTCTATCTCCCCCGCCGCAAACTTCCCCGCCGCCTCAAAGGATTGACTGACGCTAATGTCTCGCCCGTGGTAGCGCCCCGCTAGCATGGGGCCTCCGCTGACCACGATGCTGGGGATGTTGAGGCGCGCCGCGGCCATCAACATCCCTGGTACCACTTTGTCACAGTTCGGAATCAAAACTAATCCGTCAAATCCGGATGCCATGGCCACAGCCTCGATGGAATCTGCGATGAGTTCCCGACTGGCCAAAGAGTATTTCATCCCCGTATGCCCCATCGCAATGCCATCGCATACGCCAATGGCGGGAAATTCGAGGGGCGTTCCCCCGGCGGCGGCGACGCCCAATTTCGCTGCCGCCGCTATCTCCCGCAGATGAATGTGTCCCGGAATCACCTCATTAAAAGAATTGCAGACACCAATTAAAGGTTTCGCTAAATCTTCTGCACCATACCCCATGGCATGAAACAGCGAACGATGCGCACACCGGGTAGGTCCTTTTTTAACAATATCGCTTCGCATGTCTTCCGTCCAGCCCTTTCCTGTTCAATAAAAGAAAACAAGCCATTAGATGGATCCTAATGGCGTTGTCAATCGTAATAGTGTGCGTCCGCAGGGACATGGCTCAACTTCCCGCATGACGGTCTGTCCTGTGCGGCCGCGAATGATCGGCATGGCTTCCGCCGCCAAGGTCGTCACCACCAGTTCCCCCATCCGCCCCGGCTCCCGAACCACTTCGTTCCCACCAAAGGCCACAATTTCCGGATAGAAATAATCCTCCTGCAAATGCTGACCAGCGTGGGCACTGCAAGGATACAGCATCCCAAAACAACCGAATTCCGCCGAGGAAAAAAGATTGTAGACCCGCGTATTCGTCCGTTTTTCGATGTGGTTCTTGAGCGGTGTATTGAGCGTCTCACTCAAACACAGGATCTTTCCCACCGGATACTCCGCGATGTCCCGCCCCGCCGCCTGTGCCTGCACGAGCAAGCGAAGAACCCGCCGCGACGAGCCGATGATCGTATCGATCCCCACCTCGTCCAGCAAGCGGATCACCCGTTCGTATTCCGTGCTGAGGGGAATGGCGGCCGCGCCCAAAAGTTCCAAGGCATATTGCGCATCCATAAGACCGCTGTCCGCCATGTCGCCCAAAATCCCGACCACCGAAGCGCGATGAACGCCGGCCGCTGTCAGGACACGCGCCATCATCTCCACATGCACCGCCACATCGCCTGCCGTATACATGCGGATCATATGATGGGGATGCTCCCACAAGCTGATCCGAACGAGACTGCTGTAAGGCAACGTCAAAAAATCGGCGGCGGGGAGCTGCTGCAATTCCTCCAACGTGGTAAAGGGAAGCCGCTCGATCTCCTCCAAGGAAGCGATCTCGATCTCCTCGACATGGCACGCGCGGAATTTGTTTTGATAAAAAGGGCTTTTCTCTCGCGCCCAAGAGAGCACTTTCTTCAATCGCGTCAACTGAACGGCGCGAAGCGCCTCGGGGGCGATCTGTTCCATGGATGGGTTTGCGTACATCACCGACCACCGCCTTATCAGGAACCTATGGGAGCCGCAGAAGACAACGACGACTCCGTCGGCTCATCAGAAAGGCCGTTGATAGAAAAAGGGCTGATAGCTGGTATACCCCATTTTGCGGAAATTCAAAATCGCTTCCGTCGCCCCCACGAACAAAATGCCGCCCGGCTTAAGCGCCTCGAAAAAGCGCGTGTAGAGCTGATCCTTCGCTTCTTCGGTAAAGTAAATGACCACGTTGCGGCACAAAATCAAATCAAAATCCTTCTCAAAGGGATCTTTGAGGAGGTTATGACGCTTAAACTCGATGCAGCTCTTGATGTCCTCTTTGACGGCGTACTTGTCGTCTCCGACCTTATCGAAATACTTCTGCCGCCGCTCCGCGGAAAGGCTCTTGATCTCATTTTCCAGGTAGATGCCTTTTTTCGCCTTTGCCAATATCTCAATGTCCAAATCCGTCGCCAAGATCCGATGACGTTTCCCCGGCGTCATCTCCTTCATGATCATGGACAGGGAATACGGCTCTGCCCCAATGGAACAGCCCGCACTCCAGATGTTGAGCTTCGGCGCGCGCTTCAAGAGGTCGGGGATGACATCCGTCTCCAATTTCGCGAATTTATCTGGCGTGCGGTAGAACTCGGAAACGTTAATCGTGAGGTACTCAATGAAAGCGGCAAACTCATCCTTATCCTTTGCCACCATATCGAAATATTCCACGAATGTCTTCGCGCTGCTGCGAGTGACCAAATTTCCAATGCGGCGTTTCATTTGTGGTTCTTTATATAAATCAAGATCTATTTCAGTCTTACTCTTCAACTTCCGCTTAAACTCCGCCCAATCCTTTTCGTCCATACCCCATACTCCTCTCAACATGGTGATAATTTTCCTCGAAACAGTATTCCACTTCCAACCCGAAAATCCCTTTTTATTCTAAAATATTATTTCCCCGATAATGGCTGAAACTGCCGAGCACCAAACGGGGATCGGTCTCCTGCAGGAAGCGAAGAAATCGCTTCATCCCCAAAGATGGTTCCGCCGAACGAGAAACAATCCCCCAAAAAACATCAGGATCCAAATTCAAATTGCGAACCTGAATCATCTGCACAGGAAGCTCCCGCAAAAAAGAGCGCCAAGCAGCCGCTTCGTCCATCCGATCATTGAAGCCGGGAAAATACAAAAGATTGAGGGAGACGTATACCTTATTTTCCAGCGCGTAACGGATGGAAGCCTTCACCTCCTCCAAAGCATACTGTGCGCGATAGTACGATGCGTAATTGGCGCTGTCGGCGCTGATCATGCTCACCCGCAAGGAATCCAGCCCGGCATCGACGATCTTTTTGATCCCCGCCGTATAGCCGGCGTTGGAGTTCATATTGATCTGTCCCGCTGTCGTTTTGGCACGCATACGACGGATACTTTCCGCAATCGTCTCCGCCGCGAGCGACGGTTCCCCCTCGCACCCCTGCCCAAAGCTCACGATCGCTTTTGGGGCAGTAGACAAATGATACGTCCCAATGGCGGCCATCTCCTCTGCCGTAGGGGCAAATTTGATTCGCTCTTGGGGGGACGGACAGCACTCTGCGGGCTGCAGGGAAATGCACCCCAAACAGTTCGCATTACAAGCGGGCGAAGCCGGAATCCCCGCTTCCCAACGATGGTAAAACAAATTTTGCGCCGTGCAGCAATGGTACGTCAGCGCACAGTGAGCCAAATGATCGACCAGACGATTGTTTGGCAAAGCCGCCATCGTTTCGCGGACACACCTTTTCAGCGCATGCGTATTATAGTATTTGGGATTCCACAAATCATTCTCATCGGTACGAATCGCCGCCGCATAAAGTCGATCCCGATAGAGCGCCACCGCCGTGTACCCATAGAGGGGCAAAGCGGCTGCTTTTTTCTCCCGCTGAAAAGCGGGAAGATAGAGGCGCGTGTACCCCGCCGGCAAGATGGCCGACACCGCGCTCCCCGGCAGGGGAACGGCTCTTCCCGCGCGATCCCGGCCAACCGCCCGCCGCTGGGGCAGGAACATTAAATCCGCCCCTTCGGGAAGCGGCACGAGATCGTTCGGGGTGAGATCTCTCCAATCATCTCCGCTTCGACCTAATGCCCCAAAGCCCGGAGCGTCGTAAAATTCCCCAGAAGAGGCCGCATAGAGCGCGGTAACCCGTTCTTCCATCCGCTCTTTCCTTCTCTCTGTCCACACGTCTACGAAATCGCTCCGTGCGTCTCCTCCGCTGCAGCGTCAGGCAGCGGCAAGGCTTTCTTTTTCTTGACGGGGTTGAATCGGTTCATCGCCAAATCCACTCCATCCTTCACGATACATACCACGGCCGGCACAAGCCCTTGAACCGCCTCCTCGATCCGAGGACGATCTGCCTCAGAGAAAGGCGACAGCACATGGCGAATGACCGTCCACCCCGCTGGCGGACGGCCAATCCCGATGCGTACGCGCGGAAAATGCTCATCTTGCACATGGTACAGGATAGACTTCATCCCGTTGTGCCCCCCCGCGCTGCCTTTTTTGCGCAAGCGCACCGTCCCGACGGGAATATCCATATCATCATGAAGGACGATCAAATCTTGCGGCGGCAGTTTATACCATGAAAGAAGCGCTCCGATGGCGCGTCCGCTTTCATTCATATAGGTCAAGGGCTTCACGAGCAGCACCTTTTCCCCGCCGATCCGCGTCTCCGCCACCAAAGCGTCCTGCTTCGTCTTCCAATTTTCCGCCCCCGTCTCTTTCGCCAGCGCGTCCACCAGCATAAAGCCCACGTTGTGTTTCGTAGCCGCATATTCAGACCCGGGATTGCCCAAGCCGGCAATGAGTTTCACGTTCTGTCACTCCCTTCCCAGCTCACTGCGTCGGATCCCCGACGAAAAAGAGATAGGCCAAGACCAGCGCCCCCAAGGCGATCCGATACCAGCCAAAGGCCTTAAAGTCGTTGGCCTTAATGTATTGGAGTAAAAATTTAATGGAGAGGATCGAGACGATAAACGCCGTCCCCAGCCCGACCACGAGGATCGCAACTTCCGCCCCCGAATAATACCAGCCGAATTTTACCATTTTCAGCAAACTGGCGCCAAACATCACGGGAATCGCCAAGAAAAAGGTAAACTCCGTCGCCACGAGCCGAGACGCGCCAAATAGGATCCCCCCTAAAATCGTAGCGCCCGAACGCGACGTCCCTGGCACCAAGGCTAACACTTGGAATACGCCGATGATGAGCGCCGTGCGGTAATCCAACTTCACTAAATCCGTCACGCGAGGCGTACGCTTGGCATTGTACTTCTCCACAAGGATGAACAGAATCCCGTAGAGGATGAGCGTAAAGGCGACTACCGGCGCATTCATGAAATGCGCTTCCATGTACTTGTTCGCCAAAAGCCCAACCACAGCGGCAGGCATCGAGGCCAACATCACTTTCTTCCAAAGCGCAAACGTCTGCCGCTTCTCCTGTCGGCTCTTCCATGCGGAAAACGGATTCAAACGCTCAAAATGCAGCACGACGACCGCTAAAATGGCACCCAGTTGAATGACCACCAAAAACATGTCCATGAACGCCTTAGAAACGTCGAGCGTGATGAACTCATCCACCAAGATCATGTGCCCCGTGCTGCTGATGGGCAGCCACTCCGTCAGCCCTTCTACGATCCCTAAAATGACGGTCTTGCATAATTCAAGCAACGTTAAGTCCAAAATTTCCACCCCAACCCTATATCATTCCATCCATCCCATGACAGCACATCCTCATAGTCCTAACGACGGGCGGTCAAGGTGCGCGGATCCGTTGAGAAGCTCTACCGACATAAAATCTTCATCAAATCGAAGGATATTCACCGCCGTATTGTCTTGTCGCAATGTCCAAACGTAATGGATTGGCATGTGTAAAAGCCCCGTCAAAATCGCTTTGATAATGGCGCCATGCGCCACGACCGCCACGGTTTTCCCTTCGTTTTCGGCACGAATTTCGTGTATTTTCGCCATGGCACGCTGCTGAAGCGCGAGGAAAGTTTCTCCTCCTGGAATGTTCAGCTTCTCCGGCGCACCAAAAAGATGAGCTACTTCCTGCGGCCATTTGGCGGCGATCTCCTGATAGGTCAATCCCTCCCAATCGCCAAAATTCAGTTCCCTCAAGGCTTTATCCGCCTTCACCGGCGCGGAAAATCGCTCCGCTAAACGCTCCGCCGTCATCAAAGCGCGCTGTAAATCACTGGTGTATATGATGTCTAACGCATCGGCGGGAAAATGCTGCGCCAACTGCTCCGCCTGCCGCAATCCTTCCTTCGACAGCGGCACATCCGCCTGTCCTTGATATTTTCCCAAGCGATTCCAGTCCGTCTGCCCATGCCGGATTAAAAACAATTTCATCATAAAAAATGCCCCCACCGCAAAACGCCTCATCGGCGATCGTCGACATGCGACGCGCTATCATAGCCTCGCTCTCACCACGCGCCGCGCTTCGACAAAAGGTACAGCCGCACGATAAAGGAACCCGACCACATGATGATGGCCGTCAAATAGAAAATATCGGATAGCGTCATCGCTGAAAAATCGAGAAGCGCTGCCAGATACACCACAGCGACAAGCAGGATGATGCCATCCACCGGCTTCGCCGCTGCTTTTAGGAGTCGCCAGAAGGAAACAGTCGGAAAAGGCACCTCCTGTTGCGCCCGCCGCATCCGCAATTCTTCCGCGCGTTCCGCTTTACGTTCCGCCTTCCGCCGCCGTCTCATGCCGGCCTCCCCTTCTTCCTATCCTCGCAGCCAGAAAAATCTCCCGTACCGACTATCATCCGTCTCACGTTTCCCATGCGTCCTCACCCCGCCCCGTGTCAATACTGCCGCGCGCCGAAAATTCCTGTCCCCACCCGAATCAGATTGGCTCCCTCCTCCACGGCGATCACATAGTCATTCGTCATCCCCATGGAGAGCCAGCGCATCTCCGAGCGCACAAGCGGCAGCGCCTGAAGTTCCGAGAAAATCTCATACATCTCCCGAAAGAGCGGGCGACACTGTTCCACCTCCTCATAGTGAGGCGCTATACACATCAATCCACACAGATGAACGTGAGGGAGACTGTCCGCTTTTTGCAGCAGGAACGGAAGGTCTTCCTTATGGATGCCAAATTTACTTTCCTCCCGTGCCAAATTGACTTGGAGAAGAATATCCTGCACTTTATGCATCTTTCCCGCCGCGCTTTCCACCGCCAACAGCAAATGTTCGCTATCCACGGAATGGATGAGGTCAAAGAGCTTCACGGCCTGTTTCACCTTATTCGTCTGCAAGTGACCAATGAGGTGCCAGCGGACGTCCCGCTCCAACACCGCATGTTTTTCCACCGCTTCCTGCACACGATTTTCCCCTACCACAGTGACCCCGGCGTCGATGGCTTCCCTCATGGCGCACACATCGTGGTTTTTCGTTACGGCAACGAGCTCCACCACAGCCTCCTGCGCGATGCGCACCCGCCGTTTTTGAGCCGCTTCCATGGTCGATTTTACTTGCCGCAAGTTTTCCGCTATCATAGCAATCCTTCCTTTATTCTCGGGATAGCCCCCTTCTCGTCGCCAATCCCAAGCCGTTAGTGCAATGCGATGACCGCCGCGATGCGCCCCGTCCTCTCACCGTCGCCCCGATAGGAGAAGAAAAGCGCTCGATTGGCAACGGTACAAACGTCCGCCGCATCCAGATGTTCCTTCAAGATGCCCGCCGCTTCCAACTGAAGCCGATTCGCCGCCCAAAGGTCAAGGTGTGTGCCGTCGTCTGCTGAACGCAAAATCTCCTTCGCCCATGCGGGAAACGCTCCCGCAAACTGCGCCGCCACCTCATCGCCCACGGGATAGGACGCAGCGCCAATCGCCGGAGCGATGGCCGCAAGACAATCCTTCGGCTCCGTACCAAACGCCGCGCTCATCGCGCGCAGTGTTTTCGGGGCAATCTCCCGAAGTGTCCCCTTCCATCCCGCATGGGCGATAGCCACTGCCCGCCGCACAGGATCGAAAAACAGCACCGGCACACAGTCGGCGTAGCAAAGGAACAGGGGCAATCCAGCAACATTCGTCATCAGGGCGTCGGTTTGCGCAATCGCCGTCCCATAGTCCTCACTGCCCCGTCCCGCCTCTTTCTCCGTCACACAGACGATCCGCTCCCCATGCACCTGCTTCGGCGTGGCCATCCGCGCAGCCGAAAGCCCTAAGGAACGGAGAAAGCGTCGCCGATTTTCTGCCACCGCCTTCGGATCATCCCCCACATGAAGCGCCATGTTAAGGGAATCATAAGGCGGCGCACTGACACCGCCGAAGCGGGTGGATACGCCGTGGACGACACGATCCGACGAAAAGAGGGAAAACTGACCCACCCACAGGTTTTGTCCCATCGACCGCAAAGAAAACGCCATGCCTGCCTCCTCTCCGGCGCCATGCCCTAGCAAGGCGCACGACCCATCCACTGCCCAACATCACCCCGCGCAGACCCCGCACCGCTGACAGCCGTCAAAACAGGGCAGCGTTTCTGCGCCGCGCTCCGCCCGCTTCAATTCCGCCCAGAGGTAGCGGCGCTCTATCCCCATGTCCAGCATGTCCCACGGAAAAATTTCCTCCTCCGTCCGCCTGCGGTACAAATAGAAGTCGGCGTCGAGTCCGAACGTCCGCAAGGTACGAAAAAAGGCACCGGCGCCGCCCGCCTCATGCGCCGCTTTCAAAACCTGCCCCAAGCGGCGATCTCCACGTGCCAATACCCCCTGCACATATGCCCCCTTCACCGATTCCGTCAGAAGCTCAATGCCCTTGTGCCCTTTTAATCCCTGCCGAAGCTGCCGCAGCTCCCTTTCCACCACGACCTTTTCCATCATCGGCACCCATTGAAAAGGGGTAAAGGGCTTTGGGATGAAGGGATTGACGCTCAGGGTCAGCGTCCCCTTGTTTCCTTTGCTTTCCAGATAGGATTTCAAGCGGATCGCCAAATCTACGATGGCGTCAATATCCGCTGGACATTCCCCCGGCAAGCCGATCATGAGATACAGCCGGTAGTGGCGCAGCCCCGCCGCGACGCCTAAGTCCATCGCCCGAAAGAGGTGTTCCTCGGTAATGCCCTTGTTGATGACCGCCCGCATCCTGTTGCTGCCAGCCTCGGGCGCCATCGTCAACGTCTTCATTCCACTGGAAATCAAGGACTCCATCAATTTTGGCGTCACGGAATCCACCCGAAAAGAAGCCACCGACATCGTAAGGCCCGACGACAGAATATCATCACAGAGACCATCGATCTCCGGGTAATCGGAAATGGCCGCGCCCATGAGGCCAATCCGTTTGTTGTAAGCGCTGGCCGCGGCGATCTCCTCTTGCAGCACGCGCCGAGATCGGTTACGGGGACGGCGAAAACAATATCCGGCCATGCAAAAACGGCAGTGACGGCCACAGCCCCGTGCCGTTTCGATGAGGTAGAGGTCAAATTCCGTATCTGGCGTCACCACCACCGTATGCGCCGGATAAGCGTCCAAATCCCGCACCCATTGACGGCTGACACGCGGCGAAGCGTCAGCGTCTGCACGCAAAGCGGCCACTTCTCCGGTTTCCTGATACGCCGGCTCGTAGAGGGACGGCACATAAATGCCAGGAATCTTCGCGAGCCGCCGCAAGGTTTTTTCCCTTGAACAATCGTCACGTTTCGCCTCATAAAAGGCGTCCATGAACCGTGCAATGGTTTCCTCCCCTTCGCCAATGAGAAAGGCGTCAAAAAAGGCCGCTAATGGTTCAGGATTGAAGGTAGCGCAGGGGCCGCCGCCCAAAACGATGGGATCACGCGCCCCTCGCTGCTCCGCCAAAAGGGGAACGCGTCCCGCCGCCAAGATGTCCAACACATGAAAATAATCCATTTCAAAGGAAAGGGAAACGCCGATGACAGGAAAATCCGCCAATGGCGTTTGCGTTTCAAGGCTCAGGAGAGGCGTATGGGTGCGCGCATATGCTGCCATTTCTTTTTTGTCCGGCAAAAAAAAACGCTCGCAGGCCGTATCCCCCCTGCGGTTCAAAATATCATAAATAATATGGATGCCTAAATTTGACATCCCCACATGATAGGAATTGGGATAGACGAGGGCGAACCGTGACCGCGCCCCGGGGGGAAAGAGATAATAGCCCTGTTCCCGCTCCAACTTCCGACGCAGCTGTTCTTTTAATTGCCAAGTCACGGTATGCCCCCTTCCCCTCTGTGGCTAATTCTGTCCTCGCTTCTCCTTCAGCAGTTCCTCTAATTCTTCCTTAAACATACTGATGTCAGCAAATTTACGGTACACGGAAGCAAAGCGGATGTAGGCCACCTCATCAAAGCCCTTGAGCTTCTCCATCACCAATTCTCCAATGGCCTTCGCTGTCACTTCTCGCTCCATGGTGTTGCGAATTTCCCGCTCGATGGCGTCCGACAAGGCAACGATGCGATCCGTGGGAATGTCCCGCTTATCACAGGAGCGGATCAGCCCCTTTAAGAGTTTGTCCCGATCAAAAACCACCCGCCGTCCATCCTGCTTGATGACCATGAGCGGCGTCTTTTCCACCACTTCGTACGTGGTAAAGCGGCGACCACAGCTTCCGCACTCCCGGCGGCGGCGAATGGAATTGCCATCGTCGGCCGAGCGAGAATCAATCACGCGGCTGTCTTCCTGTCGGCAAAAAGGACAACGCATACTTTTCACACCTTTGCTTTCCGTTTTTTCTTTGACCGGCGCCCATGCCGTGCTGCACCCTTCGTTCGGCTATCGCATAAAGGATCATCTTCGGGCGGAACGAGACATTTCGCCCCATAGCCGATGAGATCTTCACGACGCGCCGCCCACAATGCCGAACGAACGATGGCGTAATTTTCCGGCTTCCAGTACTGCATGAGCGCTCGCTGCTGTTTTTTCTCCTGCGCCGTTTTCGCCGTGTATACCGACTGCCCCGTCAGGGGATCCAGTCCCGTATAGTACATGCAGGTGGACAGCGTCCCCGGCGTAGGGATGAAATCCTGCACCTGCTCCGGCCGATACCCCATATCTCGGATAAACTCCGCTAATTCAATGGCCTCTTTCAAAGTAGAACCAGGATGACTGGACATGAAATAAGGCACCAGGTATTGCTTCTTCCCCAACTGCTCATTGACCCGGCGAAACCTCTCCGCAAAGCGCCGATACACCGTCTGCCGGGATTTTCCCATGCGATCGGTCACGGTGTCCGCCACATGCTCTGGAGCAATCTTGAGCTGACCGCTCACATGATGGCGGCAGAGTTCTTCTAAAAACGAATCCTTGGCGAGAAGCAGATAATCGAAGCGCACCCCGGAGCGCACAAAGACTTTTTTGATCCCCGGAAGTTCCCTCAATTTTCGCAAAAGCGCTAAATAATCACTGTGATCCGCTATCAAATCCCGACAGGGAACGGGAGAGAGGCAGGGCTTCCCCCGACAGGTGCCACGCAAGAGCTGAGCATCGCAGGAAGGACGTCGAAAGTTCGCCGTAGGGCCGCCCACGTCGTGAATGTACCCCTTAAAGCCATGCAACCTCGTCAAAAGGGCGGCCTCCCGCAGGAGCGAAGCATGGCTGCGCCGCTGAATGATGCGCCCCTGGTGGGAAACGATGGCACAGAAATGACACCCGCCAAAGCAGCCGCGGTGGCTCACCAGGCTGAAGCGTACCTCCTCCAAGGCTGGGACGCCCCCGACGGAACGATACATGGGGTGCGCCTCGCGGACATAGGGCAGATCGTAAATCTCATCCATCTCCCCTTCCGTGAGGGGAAGTGCAGGCGGATTCTGCACCACACAGTCTTTCTCCTGCGCCTGCACGAGACGACGCCCCCGGAGGGGATCCTGCTCCAAATATTCCAGCCGAAACGCCGCCGCGAACGCCTTCTTATCCTCTCGCACCTCGGCGAAAGAGGGGAGCGCTACATAATCGTAAACGTAATCAAACCCCGGCACACGATAGCAGGTACCGCGCACATCTTGGATGTTCTCAATGGCGACGCCCCGATGAAGATCGGCGGCAATCTCCAAGATCGCCCGCTCCCCCATGCCGTAAACGAGGAGATCCGCCCCGCTGTCCGTCAGAACGGAGCGGCGCACCCGATCCGTCCAGTAATCGTAATGGGCAAACCGCCGCAGGCTGGCCTCTATCCCGCCGATGATCACCGGCACCCCCGGCCACAGTTCCCGCAGCCGATTTGCGTAGACGATGACCGCCCGCTCCGGACGGCAGTCCGCCCGCCCACCGGGGGAATAAGCATCTTCTCTTCTGGTTCGCTTTGCCGCTGTAAATTTATTGAGCAAAGAATCCATATTTCCGCTGGAGACGAGAAAGGCCAGCCGAGGGCGGCCAAGGCGGCAAAAATCTTCTGTGCTCCGCCAATCCGGCTGCGGAATCATCCCCACCCGATAGCCGTGTTTTTCCAAAAGTCGACAAAGAATCGCAGGGCCAAAACTGGGATGATCCACATAAGCGTCGCCGGAAATGAAAATGAAATCTAATTCCGCCCAGCCACGCGCTGCCATATCCTCGCGGCAAACCGGCAAAAAACGCGCGGGCGCCGACGTTTCATTATTTGACATCCTCGACCTTATCCCGAGAGAACAGCTTCTCCACCACGTCGCCTTCCTTGCCCAGCCGCCCAAGACTGCGCCCATTATACACGATGTCTACCGCACCGGCGTTCCCCGCCGTCACCGCAACCCGCTCCAGCCCCTTCCAAGAAAGGGTCTGGTTCGGTTCGGCGACCCCCTCATAGACCACCTTGCCATCAGCCACTGCTTGTATCCAGCAACGCCCCGTAAATGTTGCGAGAACCTCCACACTGCCGTTCAGGGGGGAAGCCACTGCGAGAGATGATTCCGCCGCCGGCTCTCGCTCTTTGTAGGACGTCGACGCAGACGACGCCCCGCCGTTTCGACTCGTCGCCAATTCCTTGCGGGCAGCCGTATCGGAAGCGACGGATGCAGTCGTCTGCTTCTCTGGCGGCTCATCGCCAAAAAAGTAATAGATACTGCCGATGAAGGCCACGAAAACGACACCTACCGCCACTAAAACATTTTGTGTCCGATGCGATTTTTGCACCCGTTCACGAAAATCAGAACCCGAGGTAAAAGGTCCATGCATCCCGCCTTCCGCAACGGGAATCGCGGCAACGGGCTGCGGCAAGTCCTCCCCGCCATGGATCTCCTCACGGTACTGCCGCACCAAGGCGTCTGCGTCAAGTCGAAGAAACTCTGCATAATTACGAATAAACCCCTTGACGTACACTTCACTGGGCAATGATTTCTGATCGCTGTTTTCAATCGCTTCTATATAGAGAGCGCGAATGCTCGTCTCATTTTCGACATCCTTGATGGTCAAGCCCTGTTTTTCCCGTTCGGATCGCAATATATCGCCTACCATACAAACAACCTCCTTAGCTCGTTGTCGTGGTATCTCGCCAAGGGAACCGCTCTTCCCTATCCTATATACTACTCTCATTATAGGAAAAATTGCTGAAGATGGCAAGATACAGGGATAAATTCGTAAGTCCTATTGTGTCAGAAACGGACAAAGAAAAAGAGAGCCTGCCAAACGGCAGCCCCTCTTCCCCCCTTTAGGAGTAGTGCGTAATATTAAACTTCGGCTCCGGCGCACCCACGGGCGCCGCCTCTGGCTCCATCTCCGGCGCGCGATCCGGCTCCGATGCTTCCGTCCGAACCGAATCGACAGGAATCGGCGTCAAGGGCGGCGGTTCATTATCCTTCGGCTCCTTCGGCTTATCCTCTCGCTCCGTAATCACGCCTTTCGTCATCAGCTCTTCTAACTGCGCCGCATCCAGCGTCTCCCGCTCGATGAGCGCCGCTGCGATGAGGTGGAGCTTATCAATGTGGTCCGTGATGAGCTTACGGCACTCCTCATAGGCGTCTTCGATGTACTTGCGGACTTCCTTATCGATCTCGCACGCCACTTCTTCCGAATAATTGCGTTGCTGATTGAAGTCCCGCCCCAAAAACACCTGATGCCCCTCGCCTTCCCCAAAGGAAATAGGGCCTAAGACGTCGCTCATCCCATATTGCGTAATCATGCTGCGGACGACCCGAGACGCGCGCTGAATATCGCTCTGCGCCCCAGTGCTGATCTCTTTTAAGACAACCTCCTCCGCCACACGCCCCGCCAAGAGCGTCTTTAGCTGATCCATCAATTCGCTGCGCGTCTCATAGGAGCGATCTTCCTTGGGCAGCATGAGTGTATAGCCACCGGCGCGTCCTCGCGGGATGATGGTGACCTTATGCACCGGATCCGCGTTGGGCAAGAGCATGCCCACCAAGGTATGCCCACCTTCATGGTAGGCCGTCAGGCGCTTTTCCTTATCGCTCATGATCCGCGATTTTCTCTCCGGCCCCGCCATGACCCGCTCGATGGACTCTTCCAAGGCGGCCATGGTGATGGTCTTCTTGTTCTTTCGCGCCGACAGGAGTGCCGCCTCGTTCACCAAATTGCTCAGATCAGCCCCCGTAAAGCCCGGCGTCCTTCGGGCTAAAATATCCAAATCTGCGTCTTTATCCACCGGCTTGCCCTTCGTATGCACTTTGAGAATAGCCAGTCGCCCTCGCACATCGGGCTTATCCACGACGATCTGCCGATCAAAACGTCCTGGGCGCAAAAGTGCAGGATCCAAAATATCTGGCCGATTGGTGGCAGCGATGATGATGATCCCTTCATTGGCAGCA
This sequence comes from Schwartzia sp. (in: firmicutes), assembly GCA_052170475.1. Taxonomy (GTDB): domain Bacteria; phylum Bacillota; class Negativicutes; order Selenomonadales; family Selenomonadaceae; genus CAJPQU01. The sequence goes on along the minus strand of JBQNAL010000009.1, from coordinate 8,219 downwards.
AATCCATCCATTTCGACTAAAAGCTGATTGAGCGTCTGCTCCCGTTCGTCATGACCGCCGCCAACCCCAGCGCCACGCTGACGCCCCACGGCGTCGATCTCATCGATAAACACGATGCAGGGGGCGCTCTTCTTCGCCTGATCGAAGAGATCACGCACGCGAGAAGCCCCGACGCCGACGAACATCTCCACAAAATCAGAGCCGCTGATAGAAAAGAAGGGAACGCCGGCTTCTCCCGCTACCGCCCGCGCCAAAAGTGTCTTTCCTGTCCCAGGAGGGCCAAAGAGCAGCACGCCTTTGGGAATACGCGCACCCAATTCATTAAACTTCTTCGGCTGCTTGAGAAACTCCACCACTTCTTCCAATTCCTGTTTGGCCTCGTCCGCCCCCGCCACATCGCTGAAGTTCACCTTCACCTTATCGGCGCTGCTCACCCTCGCGCGACTCTTGCCAAAGGACATGACACGCCCCCCGCCGCCTTGGGTCTGCTGCATGATAAAGAACCAGACCCCGACTAAAATCAGGATCGGCAGGAGGGAGGAAAGCATCTGTGTCCACCACGGCGGTTCAGGCGGATTTTTCGCCGTTATTTCCACATTTTTTTCCTGTAATTTAGGAAGCAACGTCGTATCGATATTGGGAATATTCGGCGTCACCACCGTAAATTCCGTTCCATCCTTCAACGCGCCATCGATGATGTTGTTCACCACCGTGACCCGCGCCACTTCCCCTTTATCCACCTGCTGCAAAAAGGCGGTGTACCCCATGTCCTGCCGCGTCGTCCCGCGAACGGAAAAATAGTCGATGATGGTGATGGCGACGAAGATGATCAGTAAATAAAATCCCACATTGCGAAGAAATTTATTCATCAAAAGGGTGTTCCTCCTTAATCGGCACAGATAAACGCTTTATGGGAAGCCATTATATCATCAAAAAGCAATTTAGACAATCAAGTATAAATCTCCCGCTTCAGGACGCCGATACATGGAAGATTGCGGTACTTTTCTGCATAATCCAGCCCGTAGCCCACAATAAACTCATCCGGCACTTCCCACCCGCAGTAATCGATCTCCACCGGCTCGACACGGCGGGACGGCTTGGAGAGAAGGGCGCAAAGCTTCAGACTGGCCGGTTGGCGCCTCTTAAGCATCGGCAGCAGCTTGGCCATGGTGGTGCCGGAATCGATAATATCTTCACAGAGAAGCACGTTCTTTCCACGCATATCCAAAATCGTATCCTTGAGCATCTTGACTTCTCCGCCGGACGAAACCCCCGATCCATAGCTCGACACCGCGATGAAATCAAGCTCCAAGGGAATCGTAATGGCGCGCAATAAATCCATGGTGAACATGGAGGCGCCCTTTAAGATCCCTACCACAAAAAGTTCCTTGCCTGCGTAGTCACGGGAGATCTGCGCCCCCATATCCCTGATTTTCTGCGCCAGATCCTCCGGCGTAAAGACCACCTTTTCCAAATCTTCCATCATCATGGTATCTCCTCCTGCTGCTGTACACATTCTTTACGATGATTCCTCCCCTGCCGACGCTTGTCGGAGGGTAACGCGAAGGATACGTTTCGTTTTCGATGTCACCCGCCCAAAGGCGGCCTGACGAAGCCCCCCTACCCAAAAGATCCGATCCTGCGCCACGAAGAGGGGAACCGCGGCACGCGCCGCACGGGGTACCTTAGCATCGATGAAAAGGTTCTTCAATTTCTTCGTCCCTTGCTCCACATGGAGCCAATCCCCTGCCCGCCGGGTTCGGATTTCCCACGGAAAAGGCAGGGCATCCCCATCCACAGCGATCACCCGTGCACCTAAATCGTCAGGCAGTGCCGCCACCACCGTCGCTTCCACCAAAAGGTCAAGCGCCGGCAAAAGGAGTGCGCCAGGCGCCGACAACCGCCGTGCCGCCCACGGCACTGGCGCCGCCCGCAGGGGAGAGATCTCTAAGACGCCGTACACCATTTCACCGCGCCAACGCCCCGGCAAGTCGATCCGCGCCCCCGTGCCGCCCTTGACCAGCAGCGCCTTCAACGCCTCGTAATGCGCAAAGCGAAAGCGCATCACTTCGCCCAAAGATTCCGCCAAGCGGCGCAAAAGCCCCTCCTGCAAAGGAGCGCTCTCCCGCGCAAACACCGCGCCCTCTACCGCCCAACCGTCTGGCTTAGAGCGCACCGCTTTCGACCAAAGCGCATCCACCTGACGCCGCCAACCATCGCCTGCCTCTTGCGCCATATCCGCCAAGCGGCAAAGCGCCGTCCGCACTTCCGGATTATACTTTTCCCGCAGGAGCGGCATGAGTTCCAATCGGATACGGTTGCGCACCGCATCCATTTCCCCATTGGTGACGTCCTGCCGGGGCGCAAGGTCATGCGCTGCGCAATATTCTTCAATCTCTGCCCTCGACACCTTCAGGAGCGGCCGCACGATATTGCCCCGGCGCGCGCGCATGGCAGAAAGACCGTAAAGCCCCGTGCCGCGCAGGATCCGCATCAGTACCGTCTCCGCCTGATCGTCAGCGTGATGCCCCGTGGCGATGACGGCGCCCTCCCCCATCTCCGCCGCCGTGCGCTGCAAAAAATGGTAGCGTCGTTCACGTGCCGCCATTTCCAAGGACAGCCCATGCCGTGCCGCATACTGTGGCACATCGTCTCTTCCCACCCGGCAGACAATGCCGCGCGAAGCCGCAAATGCCGCTACGAACGCTGCGTCCTCCCGTCCCGCTGCCCCGCGTATGCCATGATCGAAATGCGCCACCCAGACCGTTAAGTTTTGTTTCTCCTTTAGGGATAACACCAAGGACAGGAGCGCCAGAGAGTCCGCCCCTCCAGAACAGGCCACCAAGACCCGCCCCCCGGGCAACCACAAAGCGTAACGCTTGACAAACTCCGCCACGCGAAGCAAAAGATTCCCCATCATTGGCTCCATAAGCAGAAAAAAGCACCCCGGAAAGAGTGCTTTTCATCCAATCATCAGCTCGAACGTCTGGCGCCGCGTCCACCGCGTTTCGAATCCGTCTTCTTCCTGAGATCCGTCAGCCGCTCATCGCTGTCCTTCAGGAATTTAGATAATTTGTCCTCAAAGGAAACCGGACCGCCACTAAAGCGCCCGGAGGAACGGCGGAAATCATTCATGGGACGGCGCGGCGGTCGCGAAAAATTCCCCCCCGGCGCCCCCGTCCGATTGGCGGGTGTTTCCGGCTTTGGCTGCAGACGCTTAATGGAAAGACCGATCTTGCCCCGATCATCCACCGTCAGCACCTTCACCTTGACCATCTGGCCTTCCTTGAGAAAATCCTTGACATCGTTCACATAAACATCTGCGACCTCAGAAATATGCACGAGGCCAACCTTACCGTCAGGCAGCTCAATGAAAGCGCCAAACTTCGTGATGCCGGTAACTTTACCTTCCACCACGCCGCCAACTTCAATGGACAAAATAACCTTTCCTCCTTAATATTCACTCATGCTGAAAACATAAATTTATTATACCTTTGCCACGCCTTGTGTGTCAAGAGATTCCCTCACTGTCGGGCAGAAATGTACGGCACCTCTCCGTGTCGGGTCATGCCCAAAGTTTCCCTCGCCACTTTCTCGATGTAGGCAGGGTCATACAGGGCAGCCTGCTCCTTTTTCAGCAGCGCATTCCGCGCCTGCGCGGCTTCCAAGCGAAGCCGCGTCGCCGCCTGATCCCGCGCCAACGCATTGAACTGGATCTGCTGAGTGATGAACATATAGGAAAACCAGCCGCCAATGATGACGAGCAGCAAGAGAAACCAGTTAAACTGACGCGCTTTCCTCTCGCGTCCCATATACGTCCCCCCTCCCAGCTTTTTCTTTATGATACTAAAAAAAGCAGATTCCGCGCAAGTCTCGCAAAAAATTTCTGCCGCTTCGTCCTATATTCTCTTTCTCATTTTTCTGACCACTGAAAATAATCCGTTCCCGCGATCCGCCGAAAAACGGAATTACAATTCTTGCAGACGAAATGATCCCATATGTCGTCCATGTACGGCTTACCATCCACCAAGCGCACCGCGCCGCCCTCGACGTACTCCATCCCAGCGCGGCATCTCGGACAAGCGCAGTATCCGTTTTCATCGCGCTTGAGCTGCACCGGCTCTATGTCCCGAGTAGAGAGCACGGTGTTCTCCGCCGCCGATTCCTCCACCAAAGGCGCGGACGGCGCAGCCGGATAGCTCGCCACCCGATCCTCTTCCTGTTGTGGATAGGGGAGATAATACCCAGAAGATAACACTTCCCGATAAAACACACCACAGGAATCACACTCATATTTCGTCTTCGTATTCTCCAAGTCCACTTTTCCGTCACGGATCTCCAAGGGGCGACCTTCCACCACTCGAAGCGGCAGATGGCACCGCGGGCAAAAGCGCGTCCCATTTTGCCCCGTGTGTAAGGGCACCGGCGACGTGGGAAGAGGCGGTTTTTCAAGGCGCCGCTCTTCGCGTTCTTCCCTCGGCAAAGACTTTTCCGAAAGCAAGGGAAATGTATCGTAATACCCCGACGTCAACACCTCGCGATAAAACACCCGACAGGTGTTACACTCGTAGCGCGGCTTATGACTCTCCAAATCCGCCTGCCCATCTATCACCTGTACAGCACCGCCCTCCACACGATGGAGATGCCCCCCGCACACGGGACAGTGATAATCGCCATTCGTTTGCTGTTGTAATTTTCTCAATGCCATAACGTTCACCCGTGATTCGCTCGGTCAATCGTTACCATTCGTTTGTCCCGCTCTTATCCGTACCCTTAATATGAAGAATATTCGCCTTAAGTTAGGAAAAACCTCCCCCATTTTCTGTAATTTTATCATTCATCGCCAAAAATCCATCGCCTTGGCTATCCTCCGTTCGCGCCACCCCATCATGCCCTGAAAGCACTTGGCAGAGTATGTCACCAATCTTTTTTGCTGCGTCCGGGCGCTTCATTGCCCGCGCCCGAAGGCGCATCCGTTCGAGCCGCTCCGGCTCTTGTAATAGCTGACACAGCGCTTCTCTCAAACGCTTGGGATCGCTCACCCAAACGGCCGCCCCTTGCTGCGAGAGATAAGCCGCGTTCTGCGCCTCAGGACCCGGGATGGGATCATGGAGCAGCATGGGCAGTTCTACCGCCAAGGCTTCACTAATGGTGAGCGCCCCCGGTTTGCTGACGAGAAAGGAGGACACCGCCATCAGCGCTCTCACCTCATGGGAAAAACCCCAAGCACGGATCACATGACGGGAGCGCTTCGCCAGCGCCTCGACACGCTGCCGCAATGTCTCATTGCTTCCCGCCACCACTAAGATCTGCACAGCGCCGACAAATTGCTCCAATTCCGAAAGTGCCGCTTCGACCCCACCCAGCCCCAAGCCGCCGCCCATCAAAAGCACCACGGGGACATCCGGCGCGAGATCCATCTTTTGACAGAGCGCCTCTCGATCAGCCGCGTGGTGAAAAGCCGCCATGATGGGAATGCCCGTCACATGGACGCTCTCTGGTGAAATCCCTGCCGCCGTCAACTCCATCTTCATTTCATCGCGCGCCACAAAATAGCAATCCACACGGGGATACATCCACATCTGATGAACGGAATAATCGGTGATCACCGTGGCAAAAAGAAATTCCTGCGGATGCCGCGCCTTGCGCCAAGAAGCTGCGCCCGCCGGAAATGGATGGGTACAAATCACTACATCCGGCTGATACTGCCGCACTAAGGCGCCTATATCCCGCGCGGTGACAGCCGAGATCAAACTTTGCATGGACAATCCCCCCGCCTTCCCCCCGGTGAAGCGGTACAGCAAATGGTATAGATTGGGAATAAAGCGCAACATGAAGAAATAGCTGCCCTTCATGAACGCCGTCGCCGGCGAAACAGCCCACGCGGAAAAATCCACCATGCGAATCCATGCCTTTGGATTCCGTTTTTTTAGTTCTTCCGCCACCGCCTCCGCCGCTTTGCTATGCCCGGAACCGATGGACGCCGCCACAATGAGAAACCGTTTCTCCGCCATCCTCTGCCTCCTGCGCAGGAAGAGCAACGTCCCTTCCCTTGTTGTCAGTATAGCACAGGCCTCCGATAAGGAAAAGAGTGCTTGTCCTCCGCAACGAAAAAGAAAAGCCAGAAAAACGGACAGGAAATTGCTTCCGTCCGTTTTTCTGGCTGTAAGAGGGAGAACTCAATATTTTTCGGCTTTTGTCTTCACTTGCTCCGTCAAAAAAGCAATAAACTCGTCGACCTTCATCGTTTGACTTTCTTTTTCGCCGTATTTTCTCAGATTCACTGTACCATCGGCCACTTCCTGATCCCCGACCACCAAAGCATAAGGGATTTTCTTCACCTGTGCTTCGCGCACCTTGTAGCCCATTTTTTCGTTGCGGTCATCTACCTCGACGCGCAAGCCCAAATCAAACAGTTTTTTCCGCAGCTCGTGCGCGTAGCGATGGTGATTGTCCGTGATAGGAAGAATCCGCGCCTGCACGGGCGCGAGCCACACGGGGAACGCCCCCGCATAGTTTTCGATCAGGATGCCGATAAAGCGCTCAATGCTGCCGTAGACGACCCGGTGAATCATCACTGGGCGATGGCGCTGTCCGTCCTCGCCAATATAATGAATATCAAATTTCTCCGGCATGAGCATATCTAATTGAATGGTGCCGCACTGCCATGTCCGGCCGATAGAGTCTTTCAAATGAAAGTCAATTTTGGGGCCATAGAATGCGCCGTCCCCTTCGTTGACGATGTATTCCAGCCCCCGGTGTTCGAGGGCGTTTTGCAGCGCCGCCGTCGCCTTCTCCCAGATCGCATCCTCGCCCATGGAATCCTCGGGACGCGTGGAAAGCTCTGCTCGATAGGAAAGACCGAACGTCTTATACACCTCATCGAAGAGATCGATCACCTTCTGAATTTCGCCCTCCACCTGATCGAGCGTCATAAAAATATGGGCGTCGTCTTGGGTAAAGTTCCGCACACGAAAGAGGCCATGGAGCGCCCCGGAAAGTTCGTGACGATGTACAAGCCCCAGCTCCCCTAAGCGCAGGGGAAGTTCCCGGTAACTGTGCGGCTGCGATTTGTAGACGAGAATGCCGCCGGGGCAATTCATGGGCTTCACCGCGTAATCTTCCTCATCGATCTGGGTAAAGTACATATTTTCTTTATAGTGATCCCAATGACCGGACTGCTCCCAAAGACGGCGGTTCATGATGATGGGCGTGCGGATCTCTTGGTAATCGTAACGGCGATGAACTTCCCGCCAATACTGAATGAGTTCGTTCCGAATCACCATCCCATTGGGATGAAAGAAGGGAAAGCCCGGCCCTTCCTCGTGCAGGCTGAAAATGTCCAACTCTTTCCCTAACTTGCGGTGGTCGCGCTTCGCCGCCTCTTCCAACATGTAGAGATACGCCTGAAGATCTTCCTTTTTCTCAAACGCCGTGCCATAAATACGCTGAAGCATTTTGTTATGCTCATCGCCGCGCCAATACGCACCGGCAATGCTCTGGAGCTTCACGGCCTTCACCTTGCCGGTAGAGAGCACATGGGGACCCGCGCAGAGATCCGTGAAATCGCCCTGCTCGTAGAGAGAAATCACGGCATCTTCCGGCAGTCCGTTGATCAGCTCCACCTTATAGGTTTGCCCCTTCTCCTCGAAGAGCCGCAGGGCTTCCGCCCGGCTGATCTCCTTGCGGACGAGGGGCAAGTTCTGCTTGATGATGCGCTCCATTTCCTTTTCCACATCTTTCAGATCCTCGTCGGTGAGCTTTCGATCCATGTCAATATCGTAATAGAAGCCGTTTTCGATAGCAGGGCCGATAGCGAACTGAATGTGTTGATCGGTGTAAAGGTGCTGGAGCGCTTGTGCCATGATGTGTGCTGCCGTGTGGCGGAAGGCCAACCGGCCCCCTTCTTCGTCAAAGGTCAAAAATTCCACCGCTGCGTCCTTTGTCAAAGGGGTCATCAGCCCCACCGTCTTGCCGTCCACCTTCGCGGCCAACACCTTTTTCGCCAAGCTGTTGCTCACCGTCTTGACGAAATCCAAAAGCGACGTTCCTTCCGCAGCTTCCCGCACACTGCCGTCCTTCATCGTAATCGTTACCATACAAACATCCTCCTGTCTTCTTTGCTGCGCCATCAGATACGAGATGACCTCTGCCGATAGCGGCAAAAAATCATGACCACCCGTCAAACGGGTGGTTTGCTCGCCCCTATAAGGGGCAGT
>JBQNAL010000008.1:0-83829 GCA_052170475.1 Schwartzia sp. (in: firmicutes) | reverse complement strand
ACTGCCCCTTATAGGGGCGAGCAAACCACCCGTTTGACGGGTGGTCATGATTTTTATGAAGGAGGCGGGATTTGGATGTGGAAAAAGATTTGTATGTTGGGGATGACGGCTATTTTTGCCGGTACGATGCTGGCGGGGTGCGGGGAGAAGGCGCCCGCGAAGCCTGTCGATCCGCCGTTGGCTTCGTTTTCGGTAGGGTCGTCACAGGCAAAGCTGTATGAGATGAAAGGGGAGGTAGAGGTTCCCAAGCTGTATCGGGATCGAGACTTTGCCGCTGCCGTGACAGAGGATTCCATTTATGTTTTTGCGGAGCCTTCGAAGCAGGACGAAAATCTCTTAAAGCGCATTCGGTTTGAGGGCAATACGCTGCTGTCGATCGCTGATGTCGGAAAGAGTCGGGATCCCTATGTATACGCGAACAAGAAGTACGCATGGTTCCGTACGGTGGAAGGGAAGCAGGAATTGCTCAACGTCTTTGACGGGGAGAAGCTCACGACAACGCCCTACACGGTTGGGCTGGCGCCTTTTGGAACGGTTTTATCCGATGCCGTCTATGTGGAGTACGGGTCGAGCATTCTGGACGGAACGTTTGAAGGGAGCGTCTTTAAGAAGGGACAGACCATCCTCACCAAGTGGTGGGATCTGATGAAAGCGCGCAAGGAGGAGCCGGAGAATTTAGCGGGGGCGGACAGTACCGCGTTTTATCTGCGCGCACACCTCAAAGAGGATAAAAAGCAGGGGACAGAAGCTTCCACGCGCCTCTATGCGTACACGCGCGATGGCAAGGAAGTCCGCGGGTTTGATCTCAATGGCACACCGGGTCAGGGCGTTCAGGCGCGTCGGCGCAATCTCAAAGAGTGCGTCGCCGTCACAGAGGATTATGTCGTGTTTACGTCGTTTTCTTTCGTTCGCGTGTTTAAGAAGCAGGATGGTGCCTATGTGGGCGATTTTTCGCTTCAGGTAAATGACGATAAATTCTCGGTTCTTGTCGCTGTCCCCATGGGCAAGAATGATATTCTGATCCTTTGCCATGAGCAGCCGTCGAAGATTTATCGGCTCTCGCTGTAAAGGGTTTCCGAAGGGCGCGCCGATTCTTCGGTGGATGCGGCGCAGTAGGGATGGCAACAAGACGCGCACCAAAAGCGCGGAATAGGGTTTTGGCGAGCCTCGTGAGAGGCTCGCTTTTCGTTTGGAAAAGGAGCGGGGCGAGCGCTTTTTGTAGTCAACCCTGTGGGGTGTATGGTATGATAGGGACACGAAGCGAACTTTTTATCGGAGAGGAAGGCGTGTATGGGCGGGTTATCGGAGATGTTTTTGGCGTTCATCGACCATTGGGGGTATTTTGCCGTGGCGCTCTTGATGGGGATGGAAAATGCCTGTATCCCCATTCCCAGCGAGTTGATTTTGGGCTTTGCCGGGTATTTGGTGTTTGCGGGGCGCATGACCTTTTGGGGTGCGTTCTGGTACGGGATGCTTGGGGGCGTTCTGGGGTCTTGGTTCGCCTATGAGGTGGGGCGGCGCGGGGGACGCGCCTTTGTGGATCGCTACGGGCATTACTTTTTCATCAAGCGTTCCCATGTGGATATGGCGCAGAACTGGTTTGACCGTTATGGGCTGAAAGCGGTGTTTTTCAGCCGTATGCTGCCGGTGATTCGGACGTTCATTTCCCTTCCCGCCGGGTTCGCGCATGTGGATTTGAAAAAGTTTACCGTGTATACGATTTTAGGCTCCATGCCTTGGACGGCGCTGATCATCGGCGCGGGGATGGCACTTGGGGAGAGCTGGGAGTATCTCTTGGAGATCGGACATGAGCTGAGTCTTTTGTTTGTGGTTGTTTGCGCCGTCTTCGGCGGGGTCTGGTATTGGCGCCGCCGCCATAAGAAGCGGGGGCTGAAGTAAGGGACGCAAAGGAGGGATTCCCGTGGCGATTTTAGGCGCGTTTGCCGTGCCGCATCCGCCCATCCTTCTGCCGGAGATCGGGCGGGGGGAGGAGCGGCGGATCCAGGCGACGATCGACGCGTACCGCGAGGCGATGCGCCGGGCGGCGGCGCTTTTGCCGGATACGGTGGTGGTGACAAGTCCGCACGCGACGATGTATGCGGATTATTTCCATGTGTCGCCGGGGGAGGGTGCCTCGGGAGATTTCGGCGCGTTTCGCGCCCCCGAGGTGAAGGTGACGGCAGTTTACGATTCGGCCTTGGCGCGCGCCATCGATGCGGCGTGCCGAGAGGCGGGGATCGACGGCGGGACGGGTGCGCCGCGAGATCCGCAGCTCGATCATGGAACGATGGTTCCGCTGCGCTTTTTGCAGGAATGTATGGCAGCGGTGAAGGTCGTCCGCATCGGTCTGTCGGGCATGTCGCCTTTGGTGCATTACCGCTTCGGCGCTGCTATCGCCCGGGCGGCGGAGGCGCTCGGGCGGCGGGTGGTTCACATCGCTTCCGGCGATCTTTCCCATAAGCTCCGCGCCGATGGCCCTTACGGCTTCGCCGCCGAGGGGGCGGTCTTTGATCGAGAATGTATGGCGGCGTTAGGGGATGGCGATTTTCGGCGGCTGCTCTCCATCGATCCGGCGCTCTCCGAGGGGGCGGCGGAGTGCGGCCTTCGCTCTTTCTGGATCATGGCCGGGGTGCTGGACGGCCTCTCCGTTACGGCGGAGGCTTTGTCGTATGAGGGGCCGTTCGGCGTGGGCTACGGCGTGGCGGCCTTTCGTGTAACGGGCGTCGATGTGTCTCGCCGTATCGGCGATCAATTTGCGGCGGCGGAGGCGGCGCGGAAAGAAGCGCGGCGGGCGGCGGAAGACGATTATGTAAAATTGGCGCGGTACAGTTTGGAAACCTTTGTCAAAACGCGGCAGCGGGCGGCGCTGCCGGAGGCGCTTCTCCCGGAGCTTACGGCGCGGCGGGCGGGGGTGTTCGTTTCCTTAAAAAAGGACGGGCAGCTTCGGGGCTGTATCGGCACCTTCCAGCCGACGACGGCAAGCATGGCGGAAGAGATCGTGCAGAATGCGGTGTCTGCGGGGGCGGAGGATCCGCGCTTTTCCCCCGTGACGCCGGAGGAGCTGGCGGATCTCGTTTACAGCGTCGATGTATTGACGCCGCCGGAATCGGTCGAGGATGAGGCGGCGCTCGACGCGGCGCGGTATGGCGTCATCGTGGAGGGGATGGGCGGCCGCCGCGGGCTGCTCCTCCCCGCGCTGTCGGGCGTCAATGACGTGGCGGAGCAGGTGGCCATCGCGCGAAAGAAGGGCGGGATAGGGGCAAACGAGCCGGTGAAGCTCTATCGGTTCGAGGTGGTGAGGCACCATTGACTCCGGGGCGGGTAGTCTGTCCCGTCTGTCCCCATCACTGCGCCCTCTCGGAGGGGGAGACGGGGCGCTGTCGGGCGCGGGCGGCGCGGGGCGGCGAGACAGTGAGCCTGAGCTACGGGCGGCTCACGTCGATCGCGCTCGACCCGGTGGAGAAGAAGCCGTTCGCCCGATGGCGGCCGGGGCAGTTCATCCTGTCCGTGGGGAGTTTCGGCTGCAATCTTCGCTGTCCTTTTTGCCAAAACGACGCCATCTCGCAGGCGGGGGCGGCGTTTCCCACGACGGAGGTGTCCCCTATCGACTTGGCGCGATTGGCGGGGGAACTTATCCCTCGGGGGAATGTGGGCGTGGCGTTCACCTACAATGAGCCTTTGATCGGCTATGAGTATGTGCGAGATACGGCGCGGCTCTTGAAAGAGGCGGGGCTTTCGGCGGCGGTGGTGACGAACGGGTGCATCGCGCCGCATCTTTTCAGGGCGCTCTTGCCCCTTGTCGATGCCTTCAATATCGACCTCAAGGGTTGGCGGTCGTCGTTTTACGATTGGGTGGGGGGTGATTTGGCGGCGGTGAAGGAAAACATTCGAGCGGCCGCGGCGGCCGCCCATGTGGAAGTGACGACGCTCATCGTGCCGGGGAAGAACGACGATCCTGCCGACATGGAGGCGGAGGCGGCGTGGCTGGCGGAGATTTCGCCGGACTTACCGCTCCACATCAGCCGCTATTTTCCCCGCTTTTTGACGACGGAGATTCCAGCGACGCCGGTGGTCGTCATTCATCGGTTGGTTGAGGTCGCCCGCCGCCATTTACGGTATGTGTACGAGGGCAATGTGTGAGGGCGAGGACGATGTGCGTTCGCGCGGAAGCCTGGCAGCGGGGACTGGGGCTTTCGCGTGGGAAACGACAATCGTGGACGCGGAGAGGAGCGCGGCGCGGGAAGCGGGATTGCCGCAGCGAGGAGGGATTCGATGGCCATTCGCATGATTGTGTCCGATTTGGACGGGACGATCTTGGATTCGTCGTATCAGATGTCGGAGAAAACGAAGGCGGCGATCCGCGAAGCTACGGCGCGGGGCGTGCGGGTGCTTTTGGCGACGGGGCGGATGTTCACCTCGGCGGTGCGCTATGCGAAAGAGTTGGCGCTCGATACGCCCGTCATCAGCCATAACGGCGGCGTGGTGCAGGAAGCGGACGGGACGCTTTTGCACGCGGATTTTTTGGCGGCAGAGACGGCGGCTCGCGTCCTGCGCTATGTTTTCGCCCGGGGCTGGTATGTGCAGCTCTACCGGCTGGACGGGCTGTTTTTTGTGGCGGATACGGAACAGGCGAGATTTTACCGCACCGCGTCCGCCGTTTCGGGGCAGGTGGTGGGCGAGGACGGCCTTTTGGCGCGGACGGAAGGGGTGCCGAAGCTCCTCGTGGTCGCCGATTCGCCGGCGCATACGGCGGCGATCCTCGCCGAGATCGCCGCGGCCTTTCCGGGGGAGATCGATGTGATGCAGTCGACCGCGACGTACATTGAGATCGTCCCCACGGGGGTGTCCAAGGCTTCGGCCATGCTGAAGGTGGCGGCGGGCTACGGCATTTCGGCGGCAGAGATCATGGCGCTCGGCGATTCGGGGAACGACGTCGCCATGCTGCAGACGGCGGGATTGGGCGTCGCCATGGGAAACGCCGCGCCGGAGGTGAAGCGGGCGGCGGACGTGGTGACGGCTTCCGTGACGGAGGACGGCGCGGCGCTGGCGGTGCGCCGCTATGTCTTGGGGGCGGGGCGAGGATGAAGCGAAGCGACGGGCCGCACGGCTTCTGGTTTTCGGCGCCCACCCCTCTGGCGGTCGTTTCCGCGATTTTCCACGGGGGCAGACTTCATTTTTTAGACTTTATACCGAAAAAATGCTATAATTACAAATAGTAACGTCATACAATTGAGGTGAGATTTTTGGATTTTGGTCAGGATAAAGTCGTTCCCGTGAACCTCTCGGAGGTCATGTCCACGTCCTACATCGACTACGCCATGAGCGTCATCGTGGCGCGGGCGCTGCCGGACGTGCGTGACGGCTTGAAGCCCGTGCATCGCCGCATCCTCTACGCCATGCAGGAAGCGGGCATGGGGGCGAATAAGCCCTATAAAAAATCGGCGCGTATCGTCGGTGAGGTTTTGGGTAAATATCATCCGCACGGCGACACGTCCGTTTACGACGCCATCGTGCGGATGGCGCAGGATTTTTCCATTCGCTATCCCTTGGCGGACGGGCATGGCAACTTCGGCTCCGTGGACGGCGACTCGGCGGCGGCCATGCGCTACACGGAAGTCCGCATGTCGAAAATCGCAGAGCTGATGTTGCAGGACATCGACAAGGACACGGTGGACTTCGTGCCCAACTACGACGAATCCCTCAAGGAGCCGTCGGTGCTGCCGTCGAAGTTCCCCCAGCTCTTGGTGAACGGCTCGTCGGGCATCGCGGTGGGCATGGCGACGAACATTCCGCCCCACAACATGCGCGAGGTCATCGACGGGGTGCTGATGCTCATTGACAACCCGGACACTACGGTGGACGAATTGATGACCGTCGTCAAGGGGCCGGATTTCCCCACCGGCGGGCAGATTTTGGGCTTGGAGGGCGTGCGCAGCGCCTATCGGACGGGGCGGGGCGTCGTCTCCATGCGGGCGGAGGCGCACATCGAGACGATGTCCAGCGGCAAGGTGCAGATCATCGTCACAGAGCTTCCCTATCAGGTGAATAAGGCGCGATTGGTGGAAAAGATCGCGGAATTGGTGCGGGATAAGACGATCGAAGGGATCACGGCGCTTCGGGACGAATCCGACCGCAGCGGGATGCGCATCGTCATGGAGCTGCGCCGGGACGCGAATGCCAACGTGATCTTGAACCAGCTCTACAAGCACACCCAGATGCAGGACAGCTTCGGCGTCATCATGCTGGCGTTGGTGGACGGGCGTCCCCGCGTACTCAATTTGAAGGAAGTCCTCCACTATTACCTCGCCCATCAGGAAGACGTCATCACCCGCCGGACGAAGTATGAGTTGGCGAAGGCAGAGGCGCGGGCGCACATCTTGGAAGGGCTGACCATCGCCCTCGACCATTTGGATGCGGTGATCACGACGATCCGCAGCTCGCGCACGGCGGACATCGCGAAGGCGGCGCTCATGGATGGCTTCGCCCTCACGGACAAGCAGGCCCAAGCCATTTTGGATCTCCGCCTCCAGCGCCTCACCGGCCTCGAGCGGGAGAAGATTCAGGAAGAATATCAGGAAGTCTTGCAAACGATTGCGTATTTGAAATCGGTTTTGGCCGACGAGAGCAAAATCTTCGGCATCATCAGGGATGAGCTGACGAAAGTGAAGGAGCAGTTCGGCGACGACCGCCGCACGCGCATCACCCTTGACGCGTCGGACATGGCGGTGGAAGACCTCATCGCCGAGGAGGACGTCGTGCTGACGCTGACCCACGGCGGCTACGTCAAGCGCATCCCCCTTGACACCTACCGCAATCAAAAGCGCGGCGGGCGCGGCGTCACGGGCATGGGGACGAAGGAGACGGACTTCGTGGAGCATCTCCTCATCACCACGACCCATCGCACCGTCCTCTTCTTCACGAACCGCGGTCTCGTCTACCGCCTCAAGGGGTATGATATTCCCGAATCGGCGCGGCAGGCGAAGGGGACGGCCATCGTCAATCTCTTGCCGCTCTCCGGCGGGGAAACCATCACCGCCGTCATTCCCGTCGAAGCCTTCCGGGAGGATCGCTACCTCTTCATGGCGACCCGCAAGGGCATCGTGAAGAAGACGGTGCTGAAGGAATTTGACACGGCGAGAAAAGGCGGCCTCATCGCCCTCACCTTGGACGAGGACGACGATCTCATCGGCGTCAAGGCGACGGACGGCGAGCGGCAGATCGTCATCGGCACGCGGGACGGCCTCGCCATCACCTTCGAGGAGGCCGACGTCCGCGTCATGGGACGGCAGGCGCGCGGTGTCTACGGGATCCGGCTCAGTGACATGGACGAAGTCGTGGGCATGGACACGATTCGCCCCGATCACCAGATCCTCACCGTGACGGAAGAAGGCTACGGCAAGCGCACCGCCGTCACAGAATATCGCGTCCAGCAGAGGGGCGGCAAGGGCATCATCAACATGAAGGTCACGGAAAAGACCGGCGCGGTGGTAGGCCTCAAGGTCGTCCACCCGGAGCAGGAGCTCATGCTCATCACCACCGGCGGCATCGTCATCCGCACGAACGTGGACGAAGTGTCCGTCATCAGCCGAAACACGCAAGGCGTCAAGGTCATCAAGACGGAAGACGGCGACCGCGTGGCGTCTTTAGCGGTGATGGATCAAAAAGCGGAGTAAGAGAAAATGGACTGGTGCGCCATGATGGTTCGCGTACACCATGGAGCGCCGCAGGGAGGAAAAAAGGCGATACGCTTCCCCGTAAAGGGAAAGGCGTATCGCCTTTTTGGCATCGCTTTTTACCAATACACCCGCAGGACGGCGTAGAGGAGGAAGAGGGCGTAGAGGGCGATCATGAGGAGGCCTTCTTTTCGGATGAGGGTGTGCTTTGTCCAGGTGAAGCGCCAGACGAGGGCGCTGAAGACGAGGAGGAGGGCGGTGTCGATGAGGTTTTCGCCGGTGAAGGCCACGGGCTGGATGGTGGCCGTCGTGCCTAAGATGAAGAGGATGTTGAAAATGTTGGAGCCGATGACGTTCCCGACGGCCATGTCCAACTGATTTTTCCGGGCGGCGGCGATGGAGGTGACGAGCTCCGGCAGACTGGTGCCAACGGCGCAGATCGTAAGCCCGATGAGGGTGTCCGTCATGCCGAAGACGCGGGCGATGGCCACCGCGCCGTAGGAGAGTTCATGTCCGGCGATCACGGTGTCGCCGCCCACGACGAAATCGCCGCCAAATTTGATCGCCAGCATACCGACGACGATGAGGACGAGACTTTTGCTCAGGGACATGAGGTCTCCTTTTTCCTCTTTCAGCGACGCATGGCGCGCCTTCGTGGCCTCGTGGAGGGTGTAGAGGAGAAAGAGGACGAAGAAAAAGAGGAAGATGAGCCCTTCCGTCCGGCTGATGAGGCCGATGGCGCCCCCCTCGTTTGCCGCCGCACCCGTAGCGCCAAAGACAGCCAAGAGCGCGGCACAGGCGACGGAGAAGGGAAATTCATGGGTCAGGCTCTTTCTTGCTACCGCGAGGGGGGTAAAGAGCGCGCTGAACCCCAAGACGATCATCAGGTTGAAGATGTTCGAGCCGGTGACGTTGCTGACGGCGATCTCGTTGCTGCCCGCCAAGGCGGCGGTGACGCTCACCGCCAGTTCCGGCAGACTCGTTCCCATGGCGACGATGGTCAGCCCGATGACAAGTCCCGGGATCCTAAGCCGCCGCGCCACCGCCGAGCTGCCGTCCACAAAGGCGTCCGCGCCCTTGATGAGCAGCACGAAGCCGAGGCAGAGGACGAGGCCGGCGATGAGGATGGAACCGAATGAACTCATGGATATTTCCTCCTGTTTCATGAAGTAGGGTGCGCAGGCGTATGAGGGGGTACGCTTTCCCACGCCGATAGGGTATGGTGCGGTTCTCCCCATGATAGCATGTTTCGCTCTTCGCCGGCAAGGTGGACAGCGTGCCTCTTTGCTGGGGACGTTTGTCTGGCGAACGGGCAGCGGAGGGAGGGGCGCGGGGTGCCTTTCGCCTGCGCCTTTTGGATTGACAATTCCCCGAACTTTATATATTATAGATATTAGAAAGTGTTTTCCGATAAATAAGAAAATGGAACGGGTTTCAAAATTTTTTCATTGAGGGGGCTGTTTCCTATGGCAGTAAAAGTGGCGATCAACGGGTTCGGGCGGATCGGCCGTCTGGCCTTTCGGCAGATGTTCGGGGTGCCGGGGTTTGAGATCGCGGCGATCAACGATTTGGCGCAGCCGAAGATGTTGGCGCACCTCTTGAAGTACGATTCCACGCAGGGGCGCTACGACCATGAGGTGACGTATGACGAGACGGATCTCTTCGTGGACGGTCAGCGGGTGCAAAAGTTCGCCGAGGCGGACGCGGCGAATATCCCCTGGGGGGCGGCGGGGATCGATGTGGTGCTTGAGTGTACCGGCTTCTATACGTCGAAGGAGAAGTCCCAAAAGCATATCGCGGCAGGCGCGAAGAAGGTCGTCATTTCGGCGCCGGCGGGAAGCGATCTTCCCACCATCGTCTACAATGTGAACCATGAGACGCTGAAGGCGTCCGACACCATCATTTCGGCGGCGTCCTGCACGACGAACTGCCTCGCCCCCATGACGGCCGCCCTCCATCAGTTAGCCCCCATAGAGAGCGGGATCATGACGACCATCCACGCCTACACGGGGGATCAGATGCTCCTCGACGGGTCGCACAGGAAGGGCGATCTGCGCCGCGCCCGGGCGGCTGCGCTCAATATCGTTCCCAATTCCACGGGGGCGGCGAAGGCCATTGGGCTCGTCATCCCAGAGCTCAAGGGCAAGCTGATCGGCGCGGCGCAGCGCGTGCCTGCGCCTACCGGCTCCACGACCATTCTCATCGCGGTGGTGAAGGGGAAGGTGACGGTGGAGGAGGTCAACGCCGCGATGAAGAAGGCGGCGAACGAGTCCTTCGGCTACAATGAGGAGGAGATCGTCTCCTCGGACATCATCGGCATGACGTATGGCTCTCTCTTTGACGCTACGCAGACGATGGTGAGCCCCATCTCCGACGAGCTGACGCAGGTGCAGGTCGTGTCGTGGTACGACAACGAGAACAGCTACACCTGCCAGATGTGCCGGACAATCAAATATTTGGCGAGCCTGGAGTAAAAGCCGCCGCGACGTGAGAGGACAGAGGTTCGGCCAAAGAAAGGTCGAACCTCTTTTTGAGGGAAGAAACGAAAGGGCGCGGGGAGCGTCGGCGGACGGTTTCGGCGCAGGGCGTACACGGGAGGGATAGGACATGAGCAAGAAAACGCTGAAAGACATTGACGTCAAGGGGAAAAAGGTGTTCGTCCGAGCGGATTTCAATGTGCCGCTCGACGATCAACGGCAGATCACGAACGATAAGCGGATCCGGGCGACGCTGCCCACGATCGAGTACCTCCTCTCCGAAGGCGCAGCGGTGATCTTGGCGAGTCATTTGGGGCGCCCAAAGGGGACGGTGAAGCCGGAGCTTTCGCTTCGCCCCGTGGCGGCGCGTCTCGCCGAGCTTCTCCGAAAGCCGGTGGCCTTCGCCGAGGACTGCGTTGGAGAAAAGGCGAAAGAGGCGGCGGCGAAGCTCGCCCCGGGGGATGTCCTCCTCCTTGAGAATCTGCGCTTTCACCCGGAGGAGGAGAAGAACGACCCCGCATTCTCGAAGGCGCTTGCGGCGCTTTCGGACGTGGTGGTGGACGATGCCTTCGGCTGCGCCCACCGCGGCCATGCGTCGAACGCGGGGATCGCGAAGTACCGGGAAAAGGTGGCAGGGCTGCTCATCGAAAAGGAGCTCTCTTTCCTCGGCAAGGCGCTCGACCATCCGGCGCATCCTTTCGTGGCGGTCTTGGGCGGCGCTAAGGTGTCGGATAAGATCGGGGTCATCGACAATCTGATTGACAAGGTGGATACGATCGTCATCGGCGGCGGCATGGCGAATACGTTTTTAGCGGCGCAGGGGCTGAACGTGGGGAACTCCCTGACGGAGTCGGACACCTATGATTTAGCGCGCAAGCTCTACGCGAAAGCCCATGCGAATAACGTGAAGATCGTGCTGCCGGTCGATGTGGTGGCAGCGGAGGCGTTTTCCGCCGAGGCGGCGCACAAGGTCGTCCGCGCCGATGCCATCGGCAAGGGGTGGCAAGCCTTGGACGCGGGGCCAAAGACGCGGGCGCTTTACGCGCCGACGCTCAAAGGGGCGAAGACCATCGTCTGGAACGGTCCCATGGGGGTCTTTGAGTTTGACGCTTTCGCGGCTGGGACGGAGGCCATGGCCGAGGCGGTGGCCGAGGCGACGAAGGCGGGCGCGGTGAGCGTCGTCGGCGGCGGCGACTCCATCGCCGCCTTGAAGAAGACGGGGCTTTCCGATGCGATCAGCCACATTTCGACGGGCGGCGGCGCGACGCTGGAATACCTCGAGGGGAAGGACTTGCCGGGGATAGCGGCCATGGCGGATCGCTGACATGCGCGCAGGAGGGAGCGAAGAGGATGCGAAAACCGATCATCGCGGGTAATTGGAAGATGAACAACACCATCGCGGAAGCGATGCAGCTCTTAAAGGAGCTGATCCCGCTCGTCAAAGGGGTGCGGGATCGAGACGTGGTGGTCTGCCCTCCGGCGACTGCCTTGGCGGTGGTGGGTAGCGCCCTCCATGGGAAGAATGTGCTCTTGGGCGCGCAGAATGTTCATTGGGCAGAAGAGGGCGCCTTTACGGGCGAGATTTCTCCTAAGATGCTAAAGGAACTCGGCGTTCGCTATGTCATCGTCGGACACTCGGAGCGGCGGCAGTACTTTGGGGAAACGGACGCGGCGGTGAACCGGCGGGCGAAGGCGGCGCTTTCGGCGGGGCTCGTCCCCATCGTCTGCGTGGGGGAAGCGCTCCCGACGCGGGAGAAGGGGACGTACAAGCGCTTCGTGGCGCGGCAGGTGACGCTGGCTTTGGACGGGTTTACGCCGGAGGAGGTCAAAAAGGTCGTCCTCGCCTACGAGCCGATCTGGGCCATCGGGACGGGCAAGACGGCCACCTTTGAGGAAGCGGAAGAGGTAGCGGCCCACCTTCGTCAGACGGTGGCGAAGCACTTTGGCAGAGAGGCCGCCGAGGGGATTCGCATCCAGTACGGCGGCAGCGTAAAGCCGGAGACCATCGCGGGGCTGATGGAAAAGCCCAATGTGGACGGCGCCCTAGTGGGCGGCGCAGCGCTGAAGGCGAAGGATTTCGCCGCCATCGTCAAATATCCGATCGCGTGACAAGGACAAAAGCGGATCCGTTTTCCGGGCTGGTGCGTGTGGATGGGCGTGGGGAGAGGGGCAGCGCGTCCGCTTGATGGAGGGGGAGGAGTGTACGGCTATGGCGACATTACAGACAGCGCCCGTCATGCTGATCATCATGGACGGGTGGGGCAATGGGGATATGACAGCCCCAGACAATGCCATCGCGCAGGGACGGACGCCGGTGATGACGGATCTCATGGCGCGGTATCCGGTGACGGCGCTCGCTTGCTCGGGGGAAGCGGTGGGGCTGCCCGAGGGGCAGATGGGCAACTCCGAGGTGGGACATACGAACATCGGCGCGGGGCGGGTCGTCTATCAGGAGCTTACCCGCATTACACGGGCGATTCGGGACGGCTCCTTCTTTGAGAACGCCGCCTTCGTCGAGGGGATTGCGTCGGCAAAGGAAAAGGGTGGCGCCTTGCATCTTTTCGGGCTGCTCTCTCCTGGCGGCGTCCACAGTCATTCCGATCACCTCTACGCCCTCTTGGACTTGGCGAAGCGCGCTGGAATGGAAAAGGTGTGGGTACATGCCTTTTTGGACGGGCGGGACGTGCCGCCGTCGAGCGCCGAAGACTATGTGGCGACCTTGGAGCAGAAGATCGCGGAGATTGGCGTCGGGCGGATCGCTACGGTGTCGGGGCGCTTTTTCGCCATGGATCGGGACAAGCGCTGGGATCGGGTGGCGCGCGCCTATGAGGCCATCGCTCACGGGGAAGGCCTCTTGGCGGAGAGCGCGTCGGCGGCGGTGGCGGAGTCGTATGCGTCCGGCGTGACGGATGAGTTTGTCATTCCGGCGGTGGTGGCGGGGTATACGGGGATGCGCCCGGAAGACTGCGTGATCTTTTACAATTTTCGCCCTGACCGGGCGCGGGAACTGACGCATGCCTTTACCGATGAGGTGTTTTCCGACTTTGCCCGCGACGAGGCGCTGCGGCCGATCTTTGTCACCATGACGCAGTATGAGGTGGGGCTGAACGTCCGCGTCGCCTATCCCCCGCAGAAGTTGACGAAAACCTTGGGGGAGATCATCGAAGCGCATGGTCTGACCCAGCTTCGCATCGCGGAGACGGAGAAGTATGCCCACGTCACGTTCTTTTTCAACGGCGGCCTTGAAAAGCCCTACGAACACGAGGATCGCATCTTGGTGCCGTCCCCGAAGGTCGCAACCTATGATTTGCAGCCGGAGATGAGCGCTGTCGAGGTGACGGACAAAGTGGTCGCCGCCATCGAGCGTGGGCAATACGATTTCATCATCCTCAACTACGCGAACGGCGATATGGTGGGACACACCGGCGTCATGGCGGCGGCGGTGAAGGCGGTGGAGACGGTGGACACCTGTGTGGGACGCTGCGTGGCGGCGGTCGAGAAAGCGGGGGGCGCGGTGGCGATCACGGCGGATCACGGGAACGCCGAGCAGATGCGCGATCGGATCACGGGGCAGCCCTTCACGCAGCACACGACGAACCCGGTGCCCTTCTTGGTGGTGAGCGAGAAGGTAACGGCGCTTCGGGAAGGGTGCCTGTCGGATATTGCTCCGACGCTTTTGGACATCGCGGGGATTGCGCAGCCCCCCGAGATGACGGGACGCTCTCTTCTCGCGGGGCTGCGGGATTGATCGCTGCGGTTCCGTATGAGTCGCCGTTTGGGCGGCTTTGGCTCGCGGCGGACGACATCGGGGTGACGGGGGCCTGGTTTGTCGAGGAGAAAGACGAGGCGTGCTTTCGCTCTCCCCCCTACACGGTGAGGGAAACGGCGATCCTCGCCGAGACGAAGCGCTGGCTCGACGTGTATTTTCGCGGTGAAGTGCCGGACTTTATGCCGCCCCTGCATCCTATTGGCTCCGCCTTCCAGCAGAAGGTGTGGCGGATCTTGCGGCGGATCCCCTACGGGACGACGCGCACCTACGGCGACATCGCGGCGGAGATCGCGCGGGAAGGGGGCGCGGGGAAGATGTCGGCGCAGGCCGTGGGCGGCGCCGTGGGACATAATTCCATCTCCATCCTCATCCCCTGTCATCGGGTGGTGGGCAAGAGCGGCAGCCTGACGGGCTATGCGGCGGGCTTAGAGAAGAAAATCCACCTTCTCACGATGGAAAAGGTGGACATGCGCCGCTTTTTCGTTCCGAAAAGGGACGGCACACGTTAGCGTGCCGTCCCTTTTCGCTGCGCCCACTAGAGCAAGTAGGTCGTGCGGAGCTTTTGACAATGCGCTTCGCCCTTTTCCGTCAGGAGGTAGTAGTTCCCTGCGCGAGTGAGGAGGTCAGCGCTCTCGAGTTCGGCGCTGACCCGCTCGATGTCCGCCGCCTTCCAGCGCAGGTGGGCGGCGATCTTCGTTACCTCATTCTCGGGGCTGTACCGCTGGTGCGCCGTATGGGTGCCGATGTGGAGGAGGAGGAGCTCCTGACGGAGCCGCGCCTTGTTCCGCGCCTGATGGAGGCGCTTCGTCAAGACGCCTTTCGGGTGGCAGAGGACGGCGACGAGGTACACGACCATGTTGACGAGGGCGCACATGCCGGACATGGAGGCGTTGAAGTGAACCGCTAAGGCGCAGCCTGCGGCGCTCCCTATGACGCCGACGAGGATGGCGAGCATGAGCGCGTGGTGGAGCCGCTTCGTGAAGAGGAGCG
This sequence comes from Schwartzia sp. (in: firmicutes), assembly GCA_052170475.1. Lineage (GTDB taxonomy): Bacteria > Bacillota > Negativicutes > Selenomonadales > Selenomonadaceae > CAJPQU01. Next base: position 68,920 of record JBQNAL010000008.1, on the reverse strand, counting down.
CCGTGGCGGCGGGGGCGATGAAGAAGGAGATGACGAGGATCGAGCCGACGGCGTCAAAGGCGGCCACCGTCGTCAGCGAGATGAGCGTCATGAGTCCGTAGAAGAGCGCCCCCGTCGCCATGCCCATGAGCCGCGCCGTTTCCTCATCGAAGGTGGAGAGCTTGAGCTCCTTATAAAAGAGCGCGATGAACGCCGCGTTGAGGAGGAAGATGCCGCCCATCTTGAGGGCGGCGGCGGGGACCTCATGGCCAAAGACAGGAACCGTATCAAGCCCCGCATAGATGACTTCCCCCATCAGCACCATGTCCGTATCGAGGTGGACGTTCCCGGCATACTTGCTGATGAGGATGACGGCTAAGGAAAAGAGCATGGGAAAGAGCACCCCGATGGCGTCGTCGGTTTTCAGCGCCTTCGTCCGCCCCAGAAGCTCCACGCCCATGACGGTGACGACGCCCATGAGCGCCGCGCCGAAGAGGAGCCATGGCGAGGAGAGATCGTGCGTCAAGAAGAAGGCCAGCACGATGCCGAGGAGTACCGTGTGGCTGATGGCGTCCGCCATCATGGAGAGATTCCGAAGGAGCAGGAAAACCCCCGGCAGGGCGCACGCCGCCGAGGTCAGCGCTAAGACGAGGAAGGCGTCGGTCATGCGGAGCGCCCCCCCTTCGCTGTGCGGCGGGAACGGGCGCGGAGGATCCCGCGCTTTCCAAAGAGAAGGGAGAAAAAGGCGATGGCACAGGCGGCGAGGATGATGCTCGGCCCCGTGGACATGCCCTGCTCCACGGTGCTGACGTAGGTGCCGGCGAAGGCGGCGGCGACGCCGAAGAGGCTGCTCAGAAAGAGGACGCGGGAAAAGTCGTTCGACCACTGACTGGCGGCGACGCAGGGGATGATGAGAAAAGAGCTGATGAGGATGGCGCCGACCGCTTTTAGCCCCACGCCGATGACCGCCACGGTGAGCAGCGGCAGCAAGACGCGCAAAAGCCCCGCAGAGAGCCCCGCCGCCTGTGCGTATTCCGTATCAAAGACGAAAACCTTGCACTCCTTGTAGAAGAGGAGGAGCAGGAGAAGCGCTGCCGCCGCCACGCCCGCGATGAGGAGGACGTCGCCCTCCAGCATGTAGGCCGCCTGCCCGAAGATGTACGTCTCCAGCCCCGCCTGCGATGCGCCGCGGTACGCCGGGTTTCCTTGGATGTAGCTCTTCAGCACCATGCCGAGGCCGAAGAAGCCGGAGAGGAAGATCGCCAAATTCGCGTTCAGTCCGACGTGGGAATTTTCGTGGGCGCCCTCGATGGCGAAGAACGTCGCCGCCGCCGCTGCCATCGCGCCGACGAAGAGGATCGCCGGCTCGCGCGTGGAAAAGGCCATGTAGGCCAAGACGACGCCGGGGAAAGTGGCGTGGCCGATGGCGTCGCCGATGAGGCTCTGCCCCTTGTAGACGCTCAGCGCGCCCACGGGGGCTGCGACGGCAGCCAAGAGCGCCGTCCCAAAGGCGATGATCTGAAAGGTATAGTTCGTCAGGATGTCCATATCAGCGCTCCTTGGGGCGAAAGGCGAGGGCGATCTTTTCCTCTTTGTCCATCGCGGTGAGATAATCGGCGGCCTTGACGGTGCGGTTGAGGACGACGAGATAGTCGAAGTAATCGTCGAGGGTGGAGAGGTCATGGTGGACGGCGATGACGGTCTTGCCCGCCTTTTGCAGCGCCACGAATTTGTCCATGATGATGCGCTCCGTCGTCTCGTCCACGCCGGCGAGCGGTTCATCCATGAGGTAGAGATCGCTTTCCTGCGCCAAGGCGCGGGCGATGAAGACCCGCTGCTTTTGCCCGCCGGAAAGCTCGGAGATCTGCCGGTCGGCGAGTTCCGTGAGCTTCATCTCCGCCAAGGCTTCCCGTGCGATCTCCCGGTCGGCGCGCCCGGGTCTTCGGAAAAGACCGATGTGGGCGTAGCGCCCCATGAGGACGACGTCGGACACCGTTGTGGGGAAATCCCAATTCACCGCGCCGCGCTGCGGGACGTAGGCGATGCGGCGGCGCACCTCGCCGAGGGGCTTTCCCCAAAAGCGCACGAAGCCCGATACCGGCGTTTGAAGCCCTAAGATTCCCTTTAAGAGCGTCGATTTCCCTGCGCCGTTGGGGCCGACGATGGCGCAGCGCACCCCCTCCGGCACGGAGAGGTCGATGTCCCAGATCACCGCTGTCTCTCGGTAGGCCATGGTCAGATCTTCCACATGGAGAAGTTCATTTCGGTTCATGCAGCACCTCTTTTTCTCGCACAGTCGGACGCTTCCGTTCCTGGGCGGATGGATGACAAAAGGGGGCGGCTTTTGGCCGCCCCCTTGTTCGTTTGCCGTTATTTCAAATGGTTTACGATGAGGTCGACGTTCGAGCGGTACATGTCGAGATACGTATCTCCTCTTTGTCCGGCGGGGGCGAGGGAATCGGAGAAGAGCTCCTGCCCTTCGCCCTGCACGATGGCGACATCGAATCCCTTGGCTTTGCAGATCTCCTGTAATTTTTTCATGCGTTCGGGGTTCGTGGTGCTTTCGGCGAAGACCGCCTTCACCTTGTGGGCTACGATGAAGTCTGCCGTCTTTTCGAGGTCGGCGTTTGCCACCTCGGAATTTGTGCTGACGCCTTGGGGCGCGACGACCTTCATGCCGTAGCGTTTCGAGAAATAGTTGAACGCATCGTGGGGCGTCACCAGATTGCGGTTTTCCGGCGGAATCGCTTCGATCTTCCCCTTGATCTCCGCATCCAGCGCATCCAATTGCGCAAGATACTTCGCCAAGTTCGATCGAATCTCCTTCTCATGCGCCGGCACCAACTGGACGAGGCTTTCCGCCGCCTTTTCGGTGGCCATTTTGTAGAGGGGGATGCTGAACCAGAAGTGCGGATCCACGACCTCGGCACCATCCTCCGTAAAGCGGAGAATCTCCTCCGCCGGGAAATTCGCCGAGACGGCCGTCCCCTTCTTTTCCAAAACGTCCACCATCTTGCCCTCAAAGTGCAGGCCGTGGTAGAGGACGAGATCGGCGTCCTTGAGCTTTTTCAGATCCTTTGGCTGGGCGACGTAGAGATGCGGGTCTTCTCCCGCCGGAATGACCATGTCGATGTGGACGTAGTCGCCGGCCAATGCCTTCGTCATGTCCGCTAAAAAGGACGTGGTCGTCGTCACCGTTTTTTGTCCGCTGCTTTTCGCCTTTTCCGCTTTTTCCGGGGCATCGCCGCAGCCCGCCGCGAAGAGGGCGGTCATGGCGAGGCAGAGGGCGAGCAGGAAGAGCACTTTTTTGCGTGTGGTTAAGAGATGCATGATCGGGTACCTTCTTTCCGGGTATTTTCTTTCTTGGAGGTAGCATATCATGTTTTTCTCAGTTTGTAAATGATAATAATTCTCAATGAAGTTTTCTTTTTCCGCAGTGAAAAAAGCGCCGCAGTTTCTTTTGCGGCGCTTTTTTGGTACGGGATGTGGTTATTTGGCTTCGGTTTTTTTCAGGTGTTCAAAGTAGCGCTTCGTCTCGCTGACGATGACGCCGGAGAGGGCGATGAGGGCGATGAGGTTCGGGATCGCCATGAGGCCGTTCACGATGTCGGCGAGCGTCCAGATGGCATCCAGCTTGAGGAACGCGCCGGAGGCGACCAAGGCGATGAAGATGAGGCGATAGGGCATGACGCCCTTCGTGCCGAAGAGGTAGATGGCGGAGCGCTCCCCGTAGTAGTTCCAGCCCAAAATGGTGGTGAAGGCAAAGAGCGCCAAGGAGATGGTGAGAATCGCGACACCAGGCTGCCCGTAAGCTGTGGCGAAGGCGTCGGTCGTCATCATGGCGCCGGCGGAATTGCCCTGCCAGACGCCCGTCAGGACGAGGGCGAGGCCGGTCATGGAGCAGATGATGATGGTGTCGATGAAGGTGCCGGTCATGGAGATGAGTCCCTGCTCCGCCGGCCACTTCGTCTTGGCGGCAGCCGCCGCGATGGGGGCGGAGCCGAGGCCGGATTCATTGGAGAAGATACCGCGGGCGATGCCCTTCTGCATGGCCATCATGAGGGTGGAGCCGGCGAAGCCGCCCACCGCCGCTTCCCCGGAAAAGGCGCTCCGGATGATGAGGGCGATGGCGTCAGGCACAGCGTCAAGGTGCATGACGATGAGGCCGAGGCTCACGACGACGTAGACGACGGCCATGAAGGGCACGATCTTACTGGCGACGCGGGAGATGCTCTGCAGCCCGCCGATGGTGATGGCGGCGACGAGGAGCGTGACAATGGCGTCGGACACTTCCCGCGGCACGCCAAACGCGATGTGCATGCTGTCCACGATGGCGTTCACTTGGGGGAAGGTGCCGATGCCGAAGAAGGCGACCAAGATGCACGCCCCCGCGAAGAAGGCCGCCATGGGCGCCCACTTCTCTCCCATGCCGTGACGGATGTAGAACATGGGGCCGCCCGCGATCTCGCCCTTTTCGTCGGTGGTGCGGTACTTGACGGCCAAGAGGCCTTCGGCGTACTTCGTCGCCATGCCGAAGAAGGCGGCGACCCACATCCAAAAGACGGCACCGGGGCCGCCGAGCTTCACCGCCGTGGCGACGCCGACGATGTTGCCGGTGCCCACGGTGGCGGCCAGTGCCACGCAGAGCGCCTTGAAGCTCGACACGTCCCCTTCGCCGCGGTTCTTCGCCCGGAAGATGAGGGAGAGCGCTAAGGGCAGACGGAAGACTTGCAGCAGGTTCAGCCGAAGCGTCAGATAGATGCCCGTCCCCAAGAGGAGGACGATGAGGGGCGGCCCCCAGAGAATCGAATCGACTTCGTTTAATACGGCGTTGATGGTTTCCATAGACAAATCGCTCCTTGCGTCCTTTTAGAGAGGACAAAAGTATAAGTACGGGATTTATCATATCATAAGATGGCGCGGCTGTCACTGCGAAATGTGTATTTTTTTATTTTGGGGCAAAAAAATACCGGGCAAACGCCCGGTACAACGAAAAAATAAGTGCTTTTGCGCAGGCTTTTCAGCCTTTTGCCATGATAATCGCTTTTTCTGCCGCTGTCAAGGGGGAAAAGCGAGGCGGCAGGCAGGAATTTTCCTCATGGTGACGAATGTATCTGGATGGAATGAAATGAAAAGGAGGCATCATGAGATGAAAAAATTGTTCAGCCTGCTCTTGGCGGCGCTGCTTTTGATCGAGAGTGCGGGATTGGCGGCGGCGGCTTCGCCAACGACCATGCAGGAGAAGCTGGAGGCGACGGAGCGAGCCGCCTATGGACAGCCGCAGACGGGGGCGCTCCTCGACCGTTTGGTGCATTTGGAGAAAGACTTCGCGCAGGCGAGTCCGCAGAAAAGCGTGGTGGAGCGCACCGACGCGCTCTATGCGATCCTGCTGGAAAATGGCGCTACCCCCTCCCTCGTCACGCAGATGAATGCGGTGGAGTGGGCGATCACTCAAGAAGTCAGTATGGAGTCGATTCAAAAGCGCGTGGGCGACATGGAGATCACCTTGCAGGGGCGTCCTTCGGAAGGCTCCTATCGCCAGCGCATCGACGCCTTGGCTTCGATGGCCTTTGGCTCACATGAGATTCCGCTGTCGGCGGGGATGGTACCGGCGAACACCTTGATCAAAGTGCTGACGGTGACGCCCCTCAACGCGAAGGATCTAAAAGTCGGGGATCGCATCGAGTTCCAGGCGGCGGAGGACGTCATTGAGGGGGGACGGCTCCTTTTTGCCAAGGGCGCGCCGGGCTACGGGACGGTGAAGAAGGTGCAGCAAGCGAGAAATTTTGGCCGGGATGCGGAGATCGTCATTGATTTTCAGGCGCTGCGCGCCATCGACGGGACAGAGGTGGAAATGCTCTTGGGCGAGGAATCCAAGGAAAAGATGGAGTCCATGGCCATGGCGGCGGGGGCGAGCCTCGCGGGGATGGCGCTCTTAGGCCCCATCGGGATCATCGGCGGCGTCTTCATCAAGGGGAAGAACATCAATCTCCCCGTCGGGACGGAGCTTTACATTCAGACGAAGAACGAGACTTCGCTCTACGGACTGTCCACGGCGCTTGATGGCAGCCGCTGACATGGAACGGAGGGGGCGCAGCAGCGCTCCCTTTTCCTTGCTTACGCAGGGAAGGGGCGTGTCTCTTGTAGGGCAGATCATAGGCGCGCCGATGGGCGGCGCACAGGAAAGATAGGGGAAGAGACAGCATGGAGAAGGCAAGAGGAGCCGTTCGGATTTATCTGGCGCTGTCCGTGGCTGCAGCCATCGCGTTCGGCGGTGGAGGCGCGGCGGAGGCATATTATTACTCCGACGATCTCAATACGGATACGGAAATTTTAGATTACATTGAAAATGCTCGGCGCCATGCCAGGGAGAATTCCTTGACGGAGGCACAGCAAGAACTGCGAAAAGATGTGGCGGAGATGAACGCGCACCTTAGAACCCCCATCGATCCGGCGCGGCTTCCCATCGCTCTCGAAGGGGACGATATGTTCTATGACGAGGCGACGGGGGAAGTCTACGCCAAGGGGAACGTCCGCATCACCGAGATCGACGCCCGCCGCTTTCTGTCCGAGGAGGCTCGGGGCAATCTCAAGGAGCAGGTCGTCAAGGTAGACGGGCGGGCGCATTTGGTGCAGATGACACCGGGAGCGGCGCAGGCGGATATGGAGGGCTACCGTGCCGTTTATCATTACGGGAAACAGACGGGGCGCATGGAGGAGGTCAAAGGGAAATACGGGCAGTATTACATCACGGGTCGACGCATCGAGATGTACCCCGATAAGATCCTCATCTACGACGGTTCTCAGACGAAATGTGGCGCAAAGACACCGGATTACCGCCTGAGCGGGGATCTCATCGAGATCTATCCGGGAAAAGAAATGCTCATCCATGAGGTGAAATACTGGCTGAAGGATAAGGTCATCTATACGCGCTCTCTCTATCGGCAGGATCTCAGCAAGCCGGAAAAGGGACTGGATCTTCCAAGAGTGGGCTATGACAGTGATAACGGTGCATGGATCGGGCAGAAGTTTGATTGGCAGATTACGCCGCACATCAATGCTTACGCGAATGTTCGCTATTATAGTCGGGCGAAGGCCAGAAATATGGTCGGCGTGGACTGGGGGAACGGAGGCAATTCCATTTCCTTACAATACGGACAGTTCCACGATACCGATAACCACTGGATCAAAAAGGCGCCGACCCTCATCTATCAGTACAGTCATGCGTTAGGGGATCTTCCTGCCTCGTACACACTGAAGTATGAAATTGGTCGCTGGAAAGATCGTTATACGAGTACACACCGTTATTACGGGGTGACGGTGACGCCGAATCCACTTCCTTTGGGTCGGACGGCGCGGATCCTCACCAGCTTCGGCTACGCCGTGACGAAGGAGAGCTACGACAATTCCACGGTGAAAGGCTTTGATTACAGCGCGACGCTCATGAAGGACTTTGGCAGAGATGTTACCGCTTATGTACGGTATTCCTATTCTTCAGCCAATATCAACAATTCGCTCTTTGCCTATAACTTGGATGCCTATTCCAGAAAATTGAGCTTCGGTGTGAGCTGGGCGTTATCCGATCGGGATCGCTTTGTGATGGGGCAGTCCTTTGATGTGGAGACGCGGCGGCGGGAGGACGTGGACTATTATTGGTTCCACGATATGCACTGCGCTCAGCTCATCCTGCGCTATCGGGCGAAGCGCAGCACTTGGCATGTGACAATGCAGTTTACACCGTGGTAAGGAAGGCACAAAGATGAAGGAATTGACGTCATGGGCAGAGGGGATGGCGGGAAAACGCCTCTTGGTGATTGGCGACATGATCGCCGACATTTATTTAGAGGGACGCATTGCCCGCGTTTCAAGGGAAGCGCCGGTCTTGGTGCTGGAATATGAGAAGGAGCGCGTGGTGGCCGGAGGTGCGGCCAATGTGGTGAACAATGCGGCCACTTTGGGCGGCGCCCCCATCGCCGTCGGTCTCGTGGGGGACGATGCGGGCGGTGCGGGCTTAAAGGCCATCCTGCGGGAGAACGGCGCGGCGGTCGAGGGACTCTTCACGGAGCGTGGCCGCCCCACTACCGCCAAGACGCGGATCGTGGCGGGCGGGCGTGAGACGGTGAGCCAGCAGATCGTGCGCGTGGATCGCGAGAGCCGTGCGCCCCTCGCGCCCGAGACGGAAGCGGCGCTAGAAACCGCAGTGGAAGCGGCGCTCCCCCACATCGACGGACTCATTCTCAGCGATTATGGCGGCGGGGTATTCTCGGACGGGGTGCGTCGCCGTGTGATCGAGGCGTGTCAGCGCGCCGCTGTCACCACGATGGTGGATTCTCGGTACGCAATTCGGGCGTTTACCGGCGTCGATTACGTCAAGCAGAACGACGCGGAGCTGGCGGCCGCCGTGGGGCGCAGCCTTTCGACGGAGGCGGAGATCCGCTTGGCGGGGCGTGAGCTATTGGATCGCTTGGGCGCAAAGGGCGTCTTGGTGACGCGGGGCGCGAAGGGCATGACCCTCTTTGAGGCGGAGGGCGCCGTCACGGACATCCCGGTGCCGGATAAGAGCGAGGTTTACGACGTCTCCGGCGCGGGGGACACGTCGGTGGCGGCCTTCATGCTGGCCTTGGCCGCCGGCGCCGCTCCGGTGGACGCGGCGCGGATCGCCAACGTGGCGGCCGGCATTGCCGTGCGGAAATTGGGGACGGCCACCGTCAGCGCGGCGGAGCTTTGCGCCGCCTTGGAAAAGCAGGAGGGGATGACCGATGCGAATTAGCCGGGCGCACTTGGCCGCCTTCTCGGCCATGCTGCACGAGAGCGGGCAGCGCGTCGTCTTTACCAACGGCTGTTTTGATCTTCTCCACGCCGGGCATGTCCGCTATTTGGGGACGGCGCGATCCTTCGGGGACTGCCTCGTGGTGGGACTCAACAGCGACGCTTCCGTGCGCCGCTTAAAGGGTGAGGGGCGCCCCGTGAACGGGGAAGCGGATCGCGCCGAGGTGATAGGCGCCCTTCGCGCCGTGGACTATGTGACGATCTTTGACGAGCCGACGGCGGAGGCGCTCATTGAGATCGTGCGCCCCGACGTATACGTCAAGGGGGGCGACTACACCCTCGACACGCTGCCCGAGGCGAAGATCGTCGCGGGCTACGGCGGGCGGGTGGAACTCGTCGATTTGGTGCCGGAGCGCTCCACGACGCGGGTCATTGAAAAATTGCGGAAAACCGCGCGCTGACGGCTCGATACGTCCGCAGAGAAGAAAAATGCGCCGGGTGGCTCTTCACGGCGATTTTGGTGTGGGGAAAGGAGCGGCCATGCATATCCTGATCATCAAGCTCAGCGCCATCGGCGACGTCATTCACGCGCTGCCGGTCTCCTACGCCATCAAAGAAACGTATCCCGAGGCGCACGTGACGTGGGCGGTGGAGCCTCCGGCGCGGGAACTCTTGGAGGGCAATCCCTATCTTGACGACATCATCGTCTTTGAGAAAAAGAAGTTTAAGGCTTCCCTCGGGGGCTTTTGGGAAAATTTTTGGCCGCTCCGGAAAAAGCTCAAGGCCGGTCGGTTTGACATCGCCCTCGACCTGCAAGGATTAGGGAAATCGGCGGCGCTGGCGTACTTTTCGGGTGCGCCCCGCCGCTATGGCACCGTTGACATGCGGGAGGGGAGCCGCTGGATCTCGACGCCTGTGCGCGGCGAACACGCCGAAGGCCACATCGTGGAGCGCTATCTCGATGTCGCGCGCGCCATCGGCTGCCGCGTGGAGCGGGTAGTCTTTCCCGTCGCGATCAGCGATGGCGACGCTGCGGCGGCACGCCAGCGGCTTCTTTTGGCGGGCGTGCCGGAGGGGCGTCCCTATGCGGTACTGGCCGTGGGTGCGAATTGGCCGAACAAGCGCTGGTCGCCTCGGGACTATGCGGCGCTTGCGGACTGGCTCTTTGAGCGTCGCGTTCTCCCCGTCTTTGTGGGGGGAGGGCCCTTGGAGGAACATTTAGTCGCCGACATCATTCGGTTGGCGTTGGTGCCGCCGGTGAATTTGGTGGGGCAGACCACCTTGAAGCAGCTGGCCGCGGTCATCTCGGGCGCGTGTGTCATGGTTGGCGGCGATACCGGCCCCGTGCATTTGGCGGCAGGCCTCGGCGTCCCCACGGTCATGCTCATGGGACCCACCGACGCCAATCGCAACGGCCCCTACGGGCAAATCGAAAATGCCATCGAAGTGAACCGCCCCTGCCGCTACTGCTGGCAACGCGCCTGTCCCAAAGGGATCGACTGCCTCGCCGCCATCCATCCCCCGGAAGTGGAAGAAAAGATCGAAGCGATTTGGCGGCGGAGGGAAGGGCAGCGGTAAAGGCGACGGGTATCCCTGCCCAGCGCTCCGTACGGTCGTTTCAATACGATAAAAAGCCCCGAAGCGTTTGCTTCGGGGCTTTACTTTCAGTGGTGACTCCTACCGGATTCGAACCGGTGAACCCGCCGTGAGAGGGCGGTGTCTTAACCGCTTGACGAAGGAGCCGAACATAGACTATATCATACTATACGTTTTTGAGTTTGGCAAGCCCTTTTTCCAATCTTTTTATGGATTCTTCGCCGCCTAGGAGGTAGAGGAGTTCCGTGACGCCGCCGGGCGTGACCTTCTGCCCGGAGAGGGCGATGCGCAGCGGCCACATGACAGCGCCCGTCTTGAGATCGTGGTTGGCGGCGATGCCCTCTAGCGTGGAATCGAGGGCGTAGGGCGTCCAGTCGGGGATCTTTTCCAGCTCGGTGATGGCCGTCGTCAAGACCTCTTCGGCGACTTCCTTCGTCACCTTGTTGCGCTTGTTGAGGAAGAGATCGCGCTCGTATTCGGGCAGCGCGAGGAAGAAGGCGATCTGCGCGGGGATCTCGCCGTAGCGGCTGACGCGCGGGCGGAGCAGCCCCGAAGCGTAGAGCCATTTCTTGTCCAGATCCTCCGTCAGCTCGCCGGCGAAATGGCGGGCGGCCTTGGAGAAGGTGAAGTCCGTCATCTTCTTGAAGTATTCGCTGTTTACCCAGTCCAATTTCGCGTAGTCAAAGACGGCGGGGGATTTGCTCAATCCTTCGAGGGAGAAGGACTGGATGAGTTCCTCCATGGAGAAGATTTCCTGATTGGATTTCGGACTCCAGCCGAGGAGCGCCACATAGTTCGTGATAGCTTCCGGCAGATACCCCATGGCGATGAGGTCGGAGAAGTTCGTCGCGCCGTGGCGCTTGGAGAGCTTCGACGTGGAGCCGTCCTCGTTGCGCCCCATCACGGGGGAGAGGTGGACATACACCGGGATCTCCCAGCCAAACGCCTGATAGAGGAGGACGTGCTTCGGCGTCGAGGTGATGAACTCCGTGCCGCGGATGATGTGTGTGATGTGCATGAGGTGGTCGTCCACGACGTTGGCGAAGTTGTAGGTCGGCATCCCGTCGCGCTTGATCAGCACCTGATCTTCGAGTTCGCCGTTGTCGATGGTGATGGCGCCGTGTACGACGTCATGGAAGGTGGTGCTGCCCGAGAGGGGCATCTTCTGCCGGATGACGTACGAATCCCCTGCGTCGAGGTGCTTTTTTGCTTCCTCCGGGGAAAGGTCGCGGCAGCGCCGATCATAGCTCGAAAAGCTTTTTTCGGTGCGCCCTTCGTCGGGATCGCAGAAGCAGCGGTAGGCGAATCCCTTTTCTACCAATTCTTCCGCGTATTTTTTGTAGATGTCCTGCCGCTCGCTCTGGACGTAGGGGCCGCAGTCGCCGCCGATGTCCGGCCCTTCGTCGGGGAGAATGTTCGCTTCGGCCAGCGTCCGCTTGATGAAGTCCACCGCGTCCGTCACGTAGCGGGCGCGATCCGTATCCTCAATGCGCAGAAGAAAATCGCCTCCCTGCGATTTGGCGAAAAGGTAAGCGTAGAGCGCCGTCCGAAGGTTGCCGATGTGCATGTACCCCGTGGGGCTTGGCGCAAAGCGCGTGCGTACTCTCGTCATAGGTATGACCTCCAAATTCCTTGATACCTTTATTTTACTACGAATTTCCCGTGAATCAAGTCCAGAATATTTTCGCTGCCTTGGCAGCAGCTTTTCGAGGCGGGGACGCGGCGGATTTTCTTCAGGGCTGTGGTGTTAGGCGATGGGGTATGTTATAATGAAACGATGTAAAGGAGGGGGCGGCAGCGTGGCGGTGGAGCGGATCTTGGTCATCGACTTGGCCTTCATCGGCGACGTGATCTTGGCGACGCCTACGGTGCGGGCGCTGAAAGAAGCGTATCCGTCGGCGCATATCACCATGCTGACGGTGCCCCTGACGGCGGATGTGGCGGCGATGAACCCCTATGTGGACGAGGTGCTGGTCTACGATAAGCGCGGCCGAGATCGGGGACTATCGGGCATGTGGCGCGTTTCGCGGCGGCTCAAAGAGAAGCGCTTTGACCTCGCGGTCTGCATGAATTTCGCCGTGCGCGGGGCGGTGATCGCTTGGCTGGCAGGGATCCCACAGCGCCTAGGGTACGACGCGCAGCACGGGGGACTCTTTTTGAACCTCGTCGCGTCGTCGAAGCGCGACGGCATCCGGCACGAGACGCTGAACCATCTTGAGGTGTTAAAGCCTTTGGGCATCACGACGGCGGATACGCGCCTCGTCTTGGCGCCGCCCGAAGAGGCGTGGGCGGGGCTAAAGGAAAAGCAGGCGATCCATCATATCCCGGAGGCGGGGTATTTGGTGCTCTGCCCCTTCGGGAGCTACGAGCGAAAGGATCTCCCGCTCGCCACGGCGGCGCACCTCGTCCGCCATTGGAGTTTGCGGCGGGCGATTTTCCTCATCGGCGGCGCGGCGGAGCGGGCGCGGCTGGAAGAGGTCGCCCGCTTGGCGGGGCTTCCCTTGGGGAACGTCTTGGGCGGGGCGCTGACGCTGCCGGAATTGGCGGCGTTTCTAAAAAAGGCGGACTGCCTCGTCACCGTGGACACGGGTCCCCTTCATGTGGCGCAGGGGGTCGGGTGCCGGACGGTTGCCGTCTTTGGCCCCACGGATCCCCGCGTTTGGGGGCCGCGGGGGAAAGAGGATGCGGTGTTTTATTCCGGGTACGATTGCTCTCCCTGCTGGGGCAAGGGGACGTGCCTTCGCCGCGCCGCCTGCATCAGCGACGCGACGGCGCGGGAGATCATTCGTGTGGTCGAGGAGGGGGTGTAGCGCGTGGCGAAGATCGCCGTCATCATTTTGACGCTTAACGAGGAAAGGCATATCGCCGACTGTATTCGCTCCGCTGCCTTCTCTGACGAGGTGTGGGTCGTCGATTCCGGCAGCACCGACGAGACGATTCCCCTCGCGCGTGCCTTGGGGGCGCGGGTGGCGCAGCACCCGATGGAGGGCTTTGCCGCGCAGCGAAATTTTGCGCTGAAGGAGACGGCGGCGGACTGGGTCTTTTATCTGGACGCAGACGAGCGCCTGACGCCCGCCGCCGGAGAGGCGATCCGTCGCTTGGCGGAGGGGGGAGAGCGCGCTGCCTATGAGATCTGCCGCCACAACATCGTCTTCGGCACACCCATGCACTACGGTGCGCACCGCCCCGATTGGTCGCTGCGGCTCTTTCCCCGCGACGCCGTGCGATGGGAGGGCGTCGTGCACGAGCGGGCGGTGGTGTCCGTTCCCGTCCGGCGGATGCAGGGGGAAATTCTCCACTACACCTACGATACATGGGCGACGTACCTGACGAAATTCAACCGCTACACGACATTGGCGGCGGAGAAGCTCTTCGCTGAGGGTCGCCGCGCCAATGCGGTGACGCTGCTCTTTCATCCGCCCTTTATGTTCTTCAAGATGTATGTCTTGAAATTGGGCTTTTTGGATGGGTTCTTGGGGTTCGCCATGTCGGTCATGGCGGGGCTTTCCGTGTTCATGAAATATTTGAAATTGGCCGAGCTGTCGCGGCAGAAAGGCGTATGAGGGGCGATTGATCGTGACCTATACCAACATTCTCGTCATCAACCTCATGCACATCGGCGATCTCATGCTGGTGACACCGGTACTCCGCACGCTCCGCACGAACTATCCGGCGGCGCGGCTGACGCTTTTGGCGGACAAAAAGTTGGCGGATTTGGTGGCCTATAATCCCCATGTAGACGAGTGTCTCTTCCTCGACAAGAAGGGCGGGGACAATCATCCACTGGCGTTTTTGAAGTACATCCTCCGCGTGCGAAAGAAGCGGTTTGATCTCGTCATCAATCTCCACCGTAACGAGCGCGCTTCCGCCTTGGCGGCCTTTTCCGGCGCGAAGCGTATCGTGGGCTACGCGAAGCCCGGGTTTTCGCTCTTCTTCGACAAGGTGCTGCCGAACAAGAAAGCCGTCATGCACCAGATCCATTCCCATTTTGAGGTGCTGACGAAAGCGGCAGGGGTCGAAAAGATCGACGACGGCGGCCTTGAGATGGTACTGCCGCCGGGGGCGGAGGAAGAGGCGGCGCGGCTCTTTCGGGCGCATTTTTCCCCCGAGGATCGGGTGATCGCCTTTAATATCGGGGCGAGTTGGGAGACGAAGCGCTGGCTGGACAGCTACTTTGCCGCGTGCGCCGACGCCTTTATCCGGCGCGGCTACAAGATCGCTTTTTTCGGCGGCCCCATGGATACGGCGCTGGTGGATTCCTGCATCGCGCAGATGAAAGAGCGGGCGGCGGGCGACGTGGCGGTTTTCACTGGACAGGTCAGCCTCGGCGTCTTGGCGGCGCTCCTTCGCCGCTGCGTCCTCTTTTTGACTACGGATTCCGGCCCCATGCATGTGGGGGTGGCGATGAACGTCCCTATCGTCACCATGTTCGGCGCGTCCCCGGTACCGGGGTTTTATCCCTACGATGCCAAGGACATCCTCATCAAGACGCCGGAATCTTGCCATCCCTGCGGGATCCATCACTGCCCCAAAGAGGGGGCGGACTACATGGGCTGCATGAAGCACATCCCTCCCGCCGTCGTCATGCAGTACGCCGATGAACTGCTCTGCGCTTACGAGGAGCAGGTGGGTCACATCCCCCGCATTTATGGACAATATCAGTGCAAGGTTGTAGAATTGAAGATGTCGGAGGCGATGGAGGCGTCCGCCAGCACAGTCGAGCGGGACGGGAGCGAAGGGGCATGATGAAAAACGACAGGGATAGGTTGCAGGCCTTCATCCGGGAGGAAACGGGCGATTGCCGGGTGTGCGTTGTGGGCGACGTCATGTTGGATAAGTATTTTTATGGCGAGGTGACGCGCATTTCCCCGGAAGCGCCCGTGCCGGTGACCCGCGTGGTGAAGACGAAGGAGACGTTAGGGGGCGCGGCGAACGTCGCGCACAATTTGGCGCTCTTGGGGTGTCATACGATGGTGGCGGGGTACATCGGCGATGATTACCACGGGGAGAGCCTGTTGGCGCGCTTCAAAAAGCGCGGGATCGGGGTGGGCGCTCTCGTGAAAACGGCCGCGCCCACCACCACGAAGCTGCGGGTCATCGGCGGCCATCAGCAGATGCTGCGGCTCGATTTCGAGGAGACGGAGCCGATGGCGGTGCGCGACGAGGCGCGGCTCATCCAAAAGGCCGAGAAAAGCCTCGCCGCAGGGGTACAGGCCGTCATTCTCTCCGATTACGGCAAGGGCGCGTGTACGGCGGCGGTGTGCGCCGCCGTCACCGCGGCCGCCCACGCGCAGGGGGTGCCGGTGGTGGTAGATCCCAAGGGCGGCGATTGGGGTCGCTATCGGGGCGCGGACTACATCACACCGAACCTTCGGGAGCTGAACGAAGTCCAGCGCACACCGGCCGCCAATGAAGATGAAGCGGTGGAGAGCGCCGCCCGCTACGCGCTGCGGCGCTTTCACATCAAGGCGATGGTGGCGACGCGCTCCGAGCGGGGCTTATCCTTGATCAAACCCCGCTCGGCGGTTCACATTCCGACGAAGGCGCAGGAGGTCTTTGACGTCTCCGGCGCGGGGGACACCGTCATCGCCGTCTTTTCCTTGGCGCTCGCGGGTGGCGTTTCTCCGGCGGACAGCGCCTATTTGGCGAATTTGGCGGCGGGGGTCGTGGTGGGGAAGCTCGGCACTTACGCCGTGAGCCGCGAGGAACTTTTGGCGGCGCTAAAGCGGTAGGGGACGGGTATTTGGTGGAGAACAAGACGAGAGCCAAGCGAAACGCAGCGAAAAAAGCGGATGGCAGGGAGAGGGAATAGGATGGGCAAACGTGTGATAGACCGAATAAAACGTGGGGTGGCCAAGGGGAAACTCGATCAAATCATGTTCTGGCTGCTCTGCCTCTTCGCCCTTTCGGCCAGCTTATCGGTGGCGGTATCGAACGTGGCCATGGGGCTTTTGGTGCCGCTGACGCTCTATCGCCTGTGGCGCGAGCCGCCCGCGTGGCGGGCGATTTGGCGCATCGCGCCGGGGGTTTACGGTTGGTTTGGATTCTTTGCCCTTGCTTCGCTCTTTTCGGCGGCTGCCTCGCCGGAACTTCAAAAGGGGATGGCGATGTTCGGCAACGATTGTTTTTATCGGCTGCTTCCGGCGGCTGTCCTCTTGTTTTGGATAAAGGATAAAAATCAGTTGGAGATTTTGGCGGGGCTGATGGTACTTTCCATTACGCTCAATAATCTCTGGGGCATCGGGCAGATCCTCCGCTCTCCCTTCACGGAAGGGGCGCGCTTTCAGGGCTCCATCAGCTTTATGGCGCAAGGCGCCATGCTTTCCGCTTTAATCCCGCTCCTCGCCGTGGCCACGGTGCGGTATGGCCGTTCGTATCCGGGGGTGTTCGTGCTTTTTCTTGTGTCCATCGTGGCGCTGCTCCTCAATGGCGCGCGTGGCGCATGGCTGGCTGCCTTTGGAACGACCGTCGCAGCGATGGCGCTTGCGGTGCGGGATCGAAAGCGCTTTGTGGCGGGTTTTGCGGTTTCTCTCCTCCTTTTGAGCGGCGTATTCAGCCAGTCCGCTGTTCTTCACGCCCGGTTGGCGACCTTGACGCAGCCGTCGTTCCAGTCCAATTCCGAGCGGCTCCTCATGTGGCGAAGTGCCTTCCACATGTTTCAGGATCATCCCTTCTTGGGGGTCGGGATGGGGCATTATGAAAAAGCGTACCAAACCGAGTATATTCTGCCCGAGGCGAAGGAGCGCACTCAGTGGCACGCCCATAACAATATCATGCAGATGCTGGGCGAGCGCGGCGCTTTAGGCGCGGTGGCTTACTGCGGGATGGGGCTCTACTTTTTGACCTTCGCGCTGCGGGGCTGGCGAAAAACGCAAGGGCTTCCCTACTTGGCATTTTTTACCATCGTTTTAGCCATTCTGCTGCAAGGGCTGACGGATTATAATTTGTGGTCGGCGGTGGTGGCTAAAGCTTATTGGTTTTCCCTGGCGATCTGCCTCCAATGGATCGCCCTGACGCGAAAGGAGCGAATCGCATGATCATCGTAACCGGCGGCGCCGGCTTCATCGGCAGCAACCTCGTCAAAGAACTCAATCGACAGGGGCGCGACGACATCCTCATCGTGGACGACCTCAAGGACGGGCAGAACTACAAGAACCTTCGGGGGCTGAAATTCTTCGATTACCGCTACAAGGACGATTTTTTGCAAAACATCGAGGACGACGATTTCGACGGCACCGATGTGGACGCCATCTTCCACGAAGGCGCCTGCTCGGATACCATGGAATACGACGTCAACTACATGATGAGCGTCAACTACGAGTATTCCAAAGCGATGCTCCATTACAGCCTCGAACATCGGATTCCCTTCCTCTACGCTTCCTCCGCGTCCACTTACGGCTTGGGGCTAAACGGCTTTCGCGAAGGGGACGAATGTGAGGACGCCCTCAATCCCTACGCATTTTCCAAGTTGGCGTTTGACCGCTATGTGCGTCAGATCCTGCCCGAAGCGCGCAGTCAGGTGGTGGGGCTGCGCTACTTCAATGTCTATGGACCGCAGGAACAGCACAAGGGGAAGATGGCGTCGATCTTCTATCAGCTCTACAATCAGATTGAGGAAACCGGTGAAGCGCATCTCTTCAGCGGCTATGGAGAGTACGGCCCGGGCGAGCAGCGGCGGGATTTCGTCTACGTCAAGGACGTGGTGAAGGTGAACCTTTGGTTCTGGCGGGAAAAGGGAGCGAGCGGGATCTACAACTGCGGCACCGGCGAAGCGCACACCTACAACGAGGCGGCGCAGGCGGTCATCGACGCCATGGGGAAGGGCGTCATCGAATACCGCGCGTTCCCGGAGGTCTTGAAGGGGAAATATCAGTCCTTTACCGAGTCCGATCCGCGCCTCCTTCTATCGGCGGGGTACGACGAAGGGTTCACGGAGATGCGGGCGGCCGTCAAGGAATACTGTGATTTCTTAAAAGACGGCGGCTATTTCATCTATGGAAAATAAGGGGACTCGGCTTCGCCCGGCGATCTTTTTTGACCGCGACGGAACGCTGAACGTGGACACCGGCTATCTCTACCAGCCGGAAGAATTTCGCTGGATAGAGGACGCGCCCGCCGCTATTCGCTGGGCGAACGATCACGGCTATCTCACCGTCGTCGTCACGAACCAGAGCGGCATCGCCCGGGGGTTTTATACGGAGGCGGACGTAGAGAAGCTGCACCGCTGGATGAACGAGCGGCTGGCGGAGGTGGGCGCCCACATCGACGCCTTTTACTACTGCCCGCACCACCCAGAGGGGACGGTGGCAAAGTACCGCAAGCAATGCGATTGCCGAAAACCTGGGACGGCGCTCATTGAAGAGGCCTGCCGGGCGCTTCACATCGAGAGGAACGCTTCCTTTCTCATCGGCGATGCCGAGCGGGATATGGCATGTGCCGCGCAATCTGGCATTCGGGGCGTGCGCTACGCGGGGGGCAGCCTCTTGACGGCGCTTTTAGGCGGTATGGGATGTGACGCACATGGACGATGAGATTCGGATCGTATTTGCGGCGGATGATCGGTACGCGCAACACGCCGCCGTGGCCATGGCCTCCGCCTTGCTTCATGCGGCGAGGCCGGAGCGCTTTCACTTTTTCGTCTTAGACGACGGGGTGACGGCTGAAAAAAAGGAAAAAATGGAAAAAACCGTGGCGGCGCTTGGGGGGAAGCATCTGACTTTCCTCTCCATTGAAGGGGACGCCTTTGACGGTTTTTTCGTCAGTGCTCAGCTCAGTCGCACGGCTTACGTTCGCCTAGCGGCGGCCGAGCTTTTGCCGGAGACGGTGGAGCGCGTCCTCTATCTTGACTGCGATCTGCTCTTCTTTGATGATGCGGCGAAGCTCTTGGACATGGACATGGCAGGACACCCCATCGCCGCCGTTCCCGACTGCGGGATCATGACTTCCTCTCGTCGTCGGCGCGAGAAGGCGGCGTGTATCGGGCTATCCGCCGATGCGCCGTATTTTAATTCCGGCGTTCTCCTCTTAGATCTTGGTGCGTGGCGGCGGGGGGACTACACCCGACGTCTTTTGACCTTGGCGAAAGAGAAAGCTTACCCGCACCACGATCAGGACGTGCTGAACGATTTTTTTCGTCGCGACTGGCAGCTGCTGCCGCTTCGCTGGAACGTCATCCCTCCCGTTTGGTTCATGTTTTTGAAGGTGGCCGTCTCCCGGTGGCGCTCTGAGGCCGCCGCCGCTCGAGAGAACCCGGGCATCCTACACTACGCGGGCAGCTATAAGCCATGGGAGTATCCAAAGCACCCGGCCTTTAACGGCGCGTACTACGACACCTTGGAAAAGACGGCTTTCGCCAACGCGCCGATGCCGCAGTTTGACACACGAAAAAAGAACCGCTCCATCGGGAGGCAGCTCCTTCGCCTTCGCATTGGCCGGTTTTGGAGCGCCGTCTGGGGCGGCGGGCATTGAGGAGAGACGTATGGAAAGCGCCATCGCATTAGGAAAAAGAATATACGACGTCCGAAAAGGGCGGGAGGCGCGCCGCTACGCTGTCTTTGTCCTGCGGTGCTGGCTGCACCCCGCTCGGATGAGAAAGTTGGATACCTTCTTTCATCAGACGCCGCTTCTCGCCGCCGTTGCAGCGGCGTGTCCCTTCGTTTACGAGCAGCCCACGCGGGCATTTTTCTACCATCGCGCCACCTTCGATGAGCGTATTCGCCTCGTGGAAGAACACATGACCTTTCTTTCTCAGCGGTTGTTGCCGGAGGTACTCGTGGGGCTTTATCAGGGGAAGGACTATCCGCTCTGGGAGAGCGTGTTTGACGAGCAGCCGCTTCGCCTCGTGCTTTCCTTTGATCCGGGGCAGAGAAAAGAAGGCCTCTTGTCGGTGGTTCTTCGCTGGGGCGAGGCCGCCCTTTATCAGATGATCTTTTGGATCGCGAAGGACGCGGCGGGGGCGTGGACGCTATGGATCGGCGCCATGCAGGGGCCAAACCTTGCCGACGCGAAGGACGTGATCAAAAAGCTCACGAAAGCCTGTCACGGCTTTCGGACGAAAAACCTCATCCTCTACGCCACGCAAGCGGCCGCCCGCGCCTTGGGCACCGCCCGTATCCTAGCGGTGACGAATGAGGGCTACTACGCCAATAACCATCTTCGGATCGACCGCAAGCTCAAGACGAGCTTCAGCGATTTTTGGCGGGAAGTCGGGGGCAGGGAGATGGCGGATCCTCGCTTTGACGAGCTGCCGCTGACGGAAGCGCGCAAGACCATGGAGGAAGTCCCCACACGAAAGCGCGCCGTCTACCGCCGCCGCTTCGCCCTGATGGATGAGATCGACGCCGCCATAGCGGCGGGGATTGGCGCCCTCAGACCGGCGGATGGCAGGGTGGGGGATGTCGGGGGCACATAAGCGCATGAGCGCCCTGGGGGGCGGAATTTACACGACAGTGGGAAGGACGATGGGATGTTTTCCTTGTATTTTGCCGGGATGCAGCAGGATCTGAAGTTGGCGGTGCTGCCGCCGCTCCTCTGTGCGATTTTTCGGGCGATTTTTATTTACATTTACGGGCCGCCCTCCAGTCGGGATGGGCGGCGGCTCTATCATTGCTTTCGCTACGGCTTTTGGTGGGGGATGGACTGGAACGCTTACGTCTATCTGGTTTCACTGGCGCTGGTCACGCTGCCGGGAGCGTTTTTCCCCGGATATTTCTCTGTGGGGGACACGGTGCGCCTCGCGGGGGTGGCGGTGTACGCGGCGGTTCTCTACGTGGCTTTCGCCGGACGGATGATCTTTTATTATCACTTTCGCGATATTTACAATCGCACCCTCTGGCTGGGCAAGCATGCGGATAAAAAGAACTTAGCGGATATTTTTTTTCATCAAAATCACGGCTGGTCGATCTTAGCGGGGGTTGTGCCGTTTTTGGCGCTTTGCGTCGCGATTGGGCAGGGGCTGTTGTCTCTGCCCTCTTTGCCGTGGCCGGTGATCGGGGGCGCGGGACAGTATGTCCTCAATACGGTGATGTTCCTTATGTCCATCGCCCTCTTTTATTATTTTCGCTTCGGGGGGACTTTTGATCACCGAAAGAAGCCGGAGTGGGACGAGGTACCCGCCATCGTCAAGGACGACGTCTTTTTGGGCAAGGCGACGCTTGACGATTTGGTGGCCTTGGAGATCGTCTGGAAGCATCCGGCGCATGAGGCGCTGCACCATTCCGATGAGGAGAGCGCGGCGCTCATGGCGCCGGTGATGCCGACGATCTGGCAGGGCGGCGATCCCCTGCGCTCCTTTCGGCGCGAGGCGGCGGGGGCGCGAATCGAAAAGCCGTCCCACATCTTTTTCCTCTTTGGGGAAGGACATGCGCAGGTGCCCTTTGACGCTCCGTACCGTCATTTGCCTTTGATGGAAGGCAGCGAAGCCTGGCGCAGGAAGCCCCATACGGTGGCGATGGACAATTTTTTGTCGGCGGGGCTGATCTCTCAGCCGTCCCTGACGAGCCTTTTGACGGGCGTTTACGACGCGGATATGGAGCTGAATGAAAATCAGGATTTCTGGCAGGGATACCTTTCGACCTCGCTCCCTTGGCAGTTGAAAAAGTTAGGCTATCGGACGGCGTTTTGGTACGGCGGCAGTTTGACGTGGGGGAGTTTGGAGCATTTCCTGCCGGCGGTGGGCTTTGACACCTGCTACGGCGGCCCAGAGATTTGCGGAGCGGACGCGCCGCGGACGTGGCTGGGGGTGTATGATCATCTTTTCCTTCAGGAAGCGGCGCGGCGCATCCGAGGAGAGACGATGGACGCGCCGGTGTTCCATTTCCTCTACACGACGTCCAATCATGGCCCCTACACCATCCCCGTGGAAGAGTACGGCTTTGACGCGGCGCGGATTTTGGCAGAGGCACCGGCGAAACTCCGAGAGGATCCGAAACTCTGCCGAAAGATGGGGGGGATCTGGTACGCAGATCAGGCGGTGGCGCACTTCATCGAGGAGATGGAAGCGGCCTTCCCCGACAGCCTGTTTCTTTTGACGGGGGATCATGCCGTGGGGATATTCCCCTACGACTGCGATTTAGTCCCGCGGCGCGAGCCGACGATCCGAGAGACGAAGCTGACCTCCTTCGCCATGTCGCATCGGGATCTTTCGCCGTCGCTCTTTGCCGGAAATACCATCGGCGGGCACATGCATCTTTTGCCGACCCTCATCGAACTCATCGCCCCTCGGGGATTTTCCTATGAGGCGCTGTTCCCCTCTTTGTTGGAACCCATTGACCATGTGGTGACCCCTTACTGCTGGATGAACCGGGAGGAGATCGGGATTTACCAAGACCGCATCGCCCAGCCGCTCGCCGTCTCGAAAGAAATGCCGCCCACGACGGTTGGGGCGGCGCGTTACGAGGAGGAGCGTGCGGCGTGGTGTGAATTGACGGGCTTTTTGGTGCGTCATCCTGAGCTTTTGACGAAAAAATAAACGGGCGGTTGTAAGAAATAAAAAGCAGGGCATGTACCTCGGTGAACGGGGAACATGCCCTGTATTTTTGTGGGAAAATGCGGCGAACGATGTCTGTCTGTGGAAGGCGCGGGCAGCCGTATGGTCGGAGAAAGGAGGAAAAGTCTATGCTTTATGCGGATCTTATGCCGGCGGCGGTGCTGGCGACTACGGTGGGGGGCGGCCTCTTGTGGCTCATGCAGACGACGCTGGCACCCTTGCGGGACGCGGTGGAGCGTCTCCTTGAGGCGGAGCGGTCGCTGGAGGCGGCACTGGAGAGGAATCGACAGGAGACGGCGAGGCTGGCGTGTCAATGCGCGGCGATGGAAGAGCGCCTGCGCGCGCAGGACGGACGGATCGGTCAGGTGGAGAGGGGGATGCGCCATGCCCTTTGATCACATCAATTTAGTCGATCTTTTGGTGGTGGCGGGACTTGGGAGCGCGCTGATCCTGTCCATCTTAGGGCAGCATAACGAACTGGCGATGAGCATCGCGAGCGGGCTCTTGGGGTATTTGGGCGCGGTGAAGCGCGGGGCGTAGACGATGAGAAGGGCGGAGGTTCGCTTTTTGATGGATGTTGGCGCATCGCTGCGCACGAGGGAGAGATGGAGGGAGGAGATCACATGGAACGCATCATGGCGCGGGACTGGGGACTGGACTTTGATTTTGATGCCCTGACGGTGCGGGAGACGACGGACGCCGTCGTCCTTCACCATACGGGAAGCGCCGGGGACGATGATTTTTCGGCGGCGGCGCTGCACCGTGCCCATCAGGCGCAGGGGTGGCTGGGGCTGGGGTACCATTACAGCATACGAAAGGATGGCGCCATCGAGCTGGGGCGGCCGCGCTGGGCGGTGGGGGCGCATACGGAGGGGGAGAATTTTCATACGGTGGGCGTCCACCTCTGCGGGAATTTCTCTATCGCCGAGCCGACGGCGGCGCAGGTGGAATCCCTCGCGCTCCTCTTGGCGAATTTGGCGGCGGATTATGACCTTCCCTTAGATGAAGCGCACGTCTGCGGCCACTGCGCTTTCACCGCCACCGCCTGCCCCGGGGAAGCGCTTTTGACTGCGCTTCCTATCGTCCTCGGCAAGGCGATCTGGTACGGGGAGCAAGGGACGGAGGAATAGGCGGATTGTTTTCACGCGGCGCTTTTGGTAGGTTGATGGCAGGAATCCTTTGCACGTTTGGGCATAAGGAGGCATATTTCCCCGCCACGGGGCGCAAGGGACGATGAAGAGCCTGTACCTTCGGGATCCAGACGGGAATTTGGTGGAGCTGGGCTTTTACGAGCCGTAATCCTCTCGATCGTCTTGGGAATTAGTCAAAAGCGAAACAGGGACATTGGCACTACACCAGCGCTTCACTTTTTTGAGGCGCTGTTTTTTTGTGGGAGGAAGGTTAGGGAGTTAGATAATACTTTACCGAATTTACAATGGTGGAATAGGTGGTGAGATTCATAAAATAGCCTTTTGTCCTATGGAAATGTTAAAGAGGGATGTTAGAATATTCGTAAGTAATTCATTTTGTGGCGGCGAATGTTCGGCATCGCAGGAAGATTTTCTCGCGAAGGATGACCGCCGAGGATGACACTGTAAAACTGCATACGCGGAGAAACAGCCTTCGGGCTGAAGGCGGGGAATCCGGTGGGAATCCGGAGCTGTCCCGCAGCTGTATGGGGAGTCCTATCATCGCAAATCTTTCACAGAGAGATGGTAGGACGATGAACTGAGTCAGAGTGCCGCCGTTTTCTCTCATTTTCACTGACTTACGAGGCATAGGTTAGATGCGTAGAGACTGGCGTACGGGAAGCTCCGCCGCCAAAACCCGTGTATGGCGGGTTTTCTATGTGTTTAGTCATGATGCCTCGCTTTTTTTACGGCACGGATCAGGGGAAAGTTTTCCCCGTGATCTGGTTTGCCATATAAAAAA
Organism: Schwartzia sp. (in: firmicutes); assembly: GCA_052170475.1. GTDB lineage: Bacteria > Bacillota > Negativicutes > Selenomonadales > Selenomonadaceae > CAJPQU01. The sequence continues at coordinate 44,157 of JBQNAL010000008.1, read as the reverse complement.
GAGGGGCGTTTATTTTTGCCCGGCGTTCTTAAGGCGGTGGCTCTGCTGCGGGAGCGCTTCGGCATAACAAGGAGAGACGAAGAGATGAAGCCAAGGATTGGGAACAGGAAACAACTGACGGCAGCGGTGTTGGGGATGATCACAGTGGGACTGTGGTTCCATCCGGCATCAGCGGCGGGAAATGAGGACGACGCTCTCGACGTCTACGACATCGGCGAGATCACCGTCGAGGCTAAGCGCCCCGACTGGGAGGAAAAGCTCTCGCCGGGAACGGTGACGGTCATTGAGCCTAAGAAATACGAAGGCGAGCAGAAGACGCTCCCTGAGCTTTTGAAAGAAGTCCCCGGCGTTCATGTTCGCGCCGTTAACGGGAAAGGTCAATATACGACGGTGACAGTGCGCGGCTCGACGGCGGCACAGGTCGGCGTCTTCGTCGATGGCGTTCTGACGAACTTGGGTGGAGATGCGGCGGTGGACATCTCCTCTATCCCCGTGAAGAACGTGGAGCGCATTGAGGTCTATCGCGGATACATCCCGGCGCGGTTTGGCGGCACCTTCATGGGCGGTGTCATCAATGTGGTGACGAAAAAGCCGGAGAAGGCGCAGGGAAGTGCTGAGATCGGCATGGGTTCCTATGGGGAGAAAAAAGGCGCGGTGGAGATCTCGGCTCCCGTGGGCGGCGGCAGTCTGCTCTTCGCAATGAACCACGAGACCAGCGACGGGGATTTCACCTATGAGAACTACGCCGCACCACCGGCGACTGAGGCATGGCTCGCTATGCGGCGGGGGCAGATCGCGGCGTGGGAAGGGGTCATACGCACTTATCAGAAGAAATATGAGAAGACGACGAATCCGAACCTCAAAAAGCTCTATTTGATGACGATTGAAGACCGGCAGAGGAGGATTCGTCTGGCACAGGCGGATATTGCGGGGCGGCTGGATCACCGGCGCTGGCGCAAGTACAACGACTATCGAAACGACGACATCCTGCTCAAATGGCAGGATAGGGACTGGATGCTCAAGTATTCATGGAAGCGTATGGATCGCCATCTGCCGGATGGCGTGTGGGGCGGCGGCAGCGTTGCGTCTGAAGTGACGGCGGCGCACATGGTTGATCTCTATGACATCTATTGGTCTGACAGCCGGCGGCAGACGATGAATACCCATGAGTTCCTGCTGCAGCGCCGCTACAATGTCGGCCGGGCGGAATTTGGCTGGCGGCTTGATTATCAGCACCAGGCGAAAAAGTATCGGGTTGAACATTTTGATGATTCGCGGCTGAGTACGTGGGAGCGGCTGTACCTCCCCTTTTTGGAGTGGAGCCAATACACCTCCGACAAATATAACGCGCAGGTGGACGGATCCTTCCAGCTCGACGACCGGCAGATGCTTGATTTCCAGATGAATTATTCTAAGGAGCGGATGAGGCTCGATGGCTCTAATCTGGATCGGGTGCTGGATGATACGGCGGCCACGCAGATGTTGGGACAGGTGAGAAATCGCTACGATCAAAATATTTTCAATCTCCAGATTCAAGATACTATCACCTTAGACAAGGACAGCACATGGTATTTGACCCCCAGTCTGCGCTACAACCGCTCGACCATCATTGGCTACAGCGAAAACCGGCGATTTAAGGCTGGGGACGAAGGGCGATACAAATGGATCCATCCGCAGGATGAGCAGACGGACGGGAAGGCCACTTGGCAGATCGGGCTGAAAAAAATCTTTAATAAGCACTTCACTATGCGCCTGACGGGCGGCACCTATTATCGCCTTCTCAACATGGTGGAGATCGCCGGGGACGGCGCCGGCATTTTGCCGCGCCCCTCGACAAGCGGGCGATCGGCTGTGTTCCCGCAGCCGGAGGAAGGCAAGCAGTTCGACATCAGCGGGGTCTGGAACGGACGGCTGGCCGGAGCCGATGCCAAGGCGTCGCTGACGTGGTTTTGGCGGTCGTCGGATCGAATGCTCCAGCTCACTCGGTATTCTAAAGACTACTGGGTGTACCTCAATGAGAATCGCGGCCGGGTGAACGGCTTTGAGCTGCAGACGGATTTTCGCTGGAAGAAGTTTGGCCTCAGTCTCAGCGGGACGTATCAGGATCTCAGCATGGAGATCAATAACAGCACCGTAACGGGCGAGTATCGTCCCATCTGGCCAACCTATCAGCCGAAATGGGAAGGGAATCTCCGGCTGGAATACATGCCTGTCGATCCCCTGATGATCTTCGCCGAACTGCATTACACCGGGGAATACTTCACTTCGTACGAGCGCTTGAACCACGTGACGGGGCGGGTATCAAGCGCGCTGACCGTCATGAACCTCGGCCTAAAATGGAAGCCGCGCCCGGATATGCAGCTTCTCTTTGGTTGTAACGACGTCTTCAATCAAGGGCCGCAGCAGAAAGTCACGGTGCAGGCGGTGTCTGGCGGCGGCGTTCAGGAATATATCACGGCCAATTCCGAGTATCCTTTGCAAGGTCGTACCTTTTTCGCGACCTTCCGCTACGAGTTCTAAGGAGGAACCATCATGCGCTACCTGTCAACCTCTCATCATCGGCGCCGCCTGACGGCGCTCGTCTTAGGCGGTCTGCTCTTTACCAGTACGGCATCCGCTGCAAATCTTTTAACGGGGATCGTTTCTGGCAACGACAGCGGCCGCATGGGCGTCGTGACTGGCTCGCGGGTCACGACCAAAATCGAGGGCGTGAGGAAAGATCAGGTCGTGACCGGGCTGAATACCGATTCTGCACTCTTGAATTTTCTTATGAATGGTACGAGCTATAACTATGTGCGCCAATATAAGGATCAGAGTACGGATCCCTTGGATGGCTATCTCTACAACGATAAGATCGAAAAGATCGCGACGACGGATCAAGCTGAGATGCAAAATACCCATGCTGTCGCAGCGGACGATCGCGGACATATATTCACGACGGATTATGATCAGGGGAAGATTGCCGTATCCAAGATAGTAGGAGACAGACTGAATGCGACACCGAGCCTCACACGAGACATCTTGGAGGATATTATTGAGAAGGCCGATGCGATAGCGACTGCGGAAGGATACATTCCTGGCACGACGAAGGTGCATGGCGAAGGCCTTACGGTGATTGATGGGAAGCTATATGCCTTGGCCAGTGTGAATCTCAGCGGCGGATTTGAGAATTACGGCAATGCTTGGCTCATCCGCTACGACATCGATGAAACGACCGGTGCCCTGACGTGGAAAGACTACAAGCGCGTGGGCAGAAATACCGATCGCTCAAAACTCAATCGCTATAACAACAAAATTGCCGTTGCGTCCATGCACGACAAGCAAGTGGCGGGGGGGAGCGGACACCCGGGTGATATTTATGTGGCGGATTTTTCTTCCTCCGGGACGGCTTCAGATCATGTCCAGCGCCCTGCGAACGTGCAGTGTGAGATCCGCGACCTCAAGGTGCTGCCGAATGGCACCGCCTACGTTCTGACCTACGATCAGACCAGCGACTATGCTAAGATCACGCCGCACATCTATCAGACCACCATATCGAACCTCCTGTCGGATCATCCAGAGGATTGGACGGAACTCATGACGCTCCCGCACAAAGCTGGATCCATGGGGCAGATCGATGCGGAGTATTACACGAAACGCCTTTGGACAAATTTGGGGAATGAGGTGGAGGTGTATACCGACGGCGGGGTCACGCGGGGGGCATGGGGACGCAATCACTTTTCCGGTGATCAGCACGCCATGTACTTTAACAGCGTCGGCTTTCTTCGTCCAGACGCTGTTAGAGGGACGCTCGCTGCGGTGCAGACGGTGGGCGCGGATGGGAGCCTCACCTTGGCAGCGGCGACGGCAAACCCTGACGCGGCGTGGGATCCTGTGGGGAGCGACACGGGCACGATTACCGCGTCAGCGGCTTTGGGCGGAGATACTACTGTCACGGCGGCAGCGACCGGCAATCTGCGGACGAACGTGACCGCCGGGATCTACGCCGATGCGGCCAATATCGACGTCGATGTGTCGGGACATATTTTGAAGCTGCGGGCGGAAAACGGCGTCGCAACCCCCGAGGGCATCTACGCCGGCAACGGGAAAAACGTGACGGTGAAAGCGTCCGCGATTAACATCCTGACGAAGGGCGTCGAGGGCGGTAATTCCCTTACCAACGCGATCCAGCTCGATCCCACTAAGGACGGCGGGTCAAGCATCACTCTTGGCACCGCCGACGCGCCGACGCGGGTGAATATTGCCATGACCGGCGGTTACGGCGGCAACGGCGTGGCCATCCAGAAGACGGATGTGGGGCGCTTCAAGGAAAAATCCTACGAGGCGGCGAACGCTTCTTCCATTACCCTTCACGGTGATCTCAAAATCGCTGGCAACACCGGCGATCGCTGGGGGATTCCCCTCAATCGCGAGAATGTCTTCTCGCGCTTTAACAACGCGGGCATTCTGACCCAGGTGGAAAAGTCCCGCGTGGACGTCACCGGCAGCGTGGACATGACCGTCTACGGCAACGGCGTCACGGTGAACGCCGCCGACAGTCTGGTGCGCCTTGGCGGTGGCTCCATTCAGGTGCCGAGCGGGAAGAATTACGGGTATTACGCCCTGGCGGCCTATCAGGGTACGATCAATATGAACAGCGGCACCGGGAGCACCCCCGGCGCGAAAGACGTCAAGCTGGCGGGGGATCTGTTCGCGCTTTCCTCGGGGCGGCTCAACGTCGCCCTGACGACGGAGGACTCTTATCTGCGCGGGATTGTCGATGCCGCCAGCGGGACGGCGAATCTTTGGCTCCAAAACGGCGCGAAATGGTACAACACCGCGAATAACACGCGCTACGAGAAGGACGATGAAGATGTAGGCGCAGGGCAAAAGAGCCACATCAATCGCTTCGTCGGCGGAGAGGACAACGATCATCGCGGCATCATCTACCAGCGTCACGATAAGGGTCTCATGCTTGACAATTACAGCGGCCACGCCGTCGCCATCTATCGAAGCGCGGCGAATACCGTCACCGGCGGCGATCTTATCGTCGGACGGGCGGCGGAGGGCAGCGTGCTAACGCTCCGCACCCAGTCTACCCCTGGCGCGGTGCAGGCGACCTTGCTGGAAGCCTTGGCGAACAAGCTGACGTATAAAACCTTCACGGAAGATAAACTCACCGGCAAGTTAGAGATCGGCGAGGGTCTCATCACGCCTTCCGTTACGGGGAACATCCTCTTTGGAGCCGGCGGCAAGGGCAGCTACGACACGACGCCGCCCCCGCCGAAGCAGCCCCTCACCGCCGCCGAGGCCACGAGCGGGGTCTACACGTTAGCGCATAACGAGACGCGCCAGCTCACACAGGTCAATATCACGAAGGGGTTTAATGAAAAAGACGCCGCCATGGCGAGCTTCACGGAGGACGCCAGCGGTAACGCTCCGGCAGATCTTACCGTAGACTTGAACGGACACAAGCTGACCTTGGATATGACCTCCAATCGTAACAATACGGCGGCCATCTATGGCGGTGTGGGAAAGCCGCTGCTCGTTCGGGATACTCCGGGGAACGGCGCCCTCGTCCTCCGCGCGAAGCAGACGACGACCAAGACTGTCGATGCCATTCAGGCCGATAAAAACGCAGTCATCCGCATCGACGCACCGGTGGAAGTCACCTCGGTGACGGCCGCGAATCGAGCGGCGCGGGGGATTTACGCCAATGAGAACGCCCGCGTCACCCTAAAGAAGCTCACCCTCCGGAATATCAGCGCGGCGAAGGATCCGGGAACCTATTTCAATGTGTACGGCATTGGCGCGGGAAAGAGCGCCGAAGTCACCATTGATGAAGTGGACATTGCCGGCGTCAAGGGTATGGCGGTCTATGGGATGAGCACAGGAAACGCGAACACAAAGATTAAGATCGGCGGCGGAAAAATTGTCGCTGAGGAGGCCGACGCAGACGATAAGCAATATTGGGCGGTTTACGCGCCCATCGGGAATGTCATCCTCAATGAAAACAAGAACCGCGACCTGACCGTCGTCGGCAATATGCAGGCGGGGGATAATACGAAAACGGGGACGATTGACGCTTCCTTTACGACGGCGGCGTCTTCGTGGAAAGGCGCGGTTCATTTAGCAAAAGCCGGCAGTGAGGTGAAGCTCACATTGGCTAACGGCGCGAGGTGGACGCATGAGGTGCTGCTCGGCGGCAAACTCTCCGCTATTCAAGGCTCCCACCTGACAAAGTTCACCGGCGGTGATACGGCGGAGAAAGCCGGGATCGTGGAGCAGGGGAATAAAGCCATCACCATCGACGAGTACAGCGGTCATGCCCGGTTCCTCTTCGGCCATGACGCTGCTGCACCCACGACCATCCATGGCGGCAAGGTCACCATTACGAAGGCGACGGACGGCTCGAAGGTCGTCCTCAGCACGACGCCGAACGGGGTTACAGAGGGGAATGTCAAGGACGTCCTCAATGCCCTCGCCAATAAGCTCTACTACACGAACTACAAGAACAACGAGCGAAAGCTCACCGGCTCGGTGGAGATCAATGAGGGGCTTATCTCTTCTGCGGCGCGGTGGGCCGGAGAGATAACGTTTGAAGACGCCGACGGGAAGGGAACGTACGCTGCCGGCTCTACGCCGTCCCAGCCCTCCGAGGAGCAGCAGAAGACGGAGTTCACCAGCCAGATCACCTCTGGCAATGTGGCGGAGTATGTGGATGCCAAGGTGGAAAAGACAACGGGCGTCTACACTTTCACGAAGGACACGAAGATTAAACTCGCGACCTATAATGGTGCGATTAAGGGCGATGACAGTCCGGTGACGGTGAACGCCGCCGGGAAGGTCTTAACCATTGATGCGAGAAAATCCGGCAGCGGCTTTGTCGTTGGCATTGCCCATTCTGGTTCGGCGGGAACGGGGGCGATGGACGTTACCGCCCAGACCTTGAACCTCAAAGTGGAAGGCCAAGGGAAGGTCTATGGCTTCTGGAATATGGGCAATAATACACTTCGCATCAAGGGCGACACGAATCTCACCGTCAAGGGCGGAGCTTCGGAGATGGTCAATGGAATTTACGCGACGGGTTCCGGCGGGACGATACACCTCGACGGCCTGACCCTGCAGCAGGAAAAGGTGGGCAGTTCTGAGCATCGGTCGATCCATAACAGCGGAAGAAACACCAAGGTCTACATCAACGTGGATGGAGACGGGCATACAGGCGCCAGCAAGGTGGATGTGCAAGGTGATGTCCTGACCAAGAGCGAATCGGACGAAACCGTGACGAATATCGCTCTGACGACAGCAGATTCAAAACTCTTTGGTCTCGTCGAAGCACAGGATCAGGGCAAGGTGAATCTCTGGCTGCAAAACGGCGCCTCATGGACGAATGAACATTATGGGAGAACCACGATAATTCAGGGGAGCCATGTGACGAAGCTGATTGGCGGTGCGTCGGAGAGCGCCGCACAGGCCGGAAATGTCTACATGAACAGCAGCCGGGATCTCACCATTGACCGCTACGCCGGACATACGAATTTCTTCTATGACCATTCCGTCGGCCACCCAGATCAGCTCAACGGTGGGGACGTGAAGATCAAATCGGCCGAAGCGGGAAGCTCGGCGACCATGATCACCGACAACCGCGGCGTGACGGCGGCTAACCTGAACGATGTCTTACAGGCGCTTGCGAAAAAGCTGTGGTACATGGAAAGCGACGCGAGCCATAATCTCAAGGGGAGGGTGAAGGTCGCTGAAGGGCTCACTTCGTCGAGCGCCGCGATCGCGGGCGGTACGGGCTTTATCGACTTCGACGAGACTACGCATCAGGGAAAGTACAGTCTCACTGAGCCCATCTACCAAGACCAGTCGAAAGAGAATTTCACCACGCCCATCACCAACACAGTGGCAGATACGGAATACACGGACGACGGCGTGCGAAAGAGCGATGGCCGCTACGTCTTTACGAAGGATAAGACGACCATTACCACCAGCGGAACATCCATCCCCGGCGGCGCGAATTTGTCTGCCAATCTCAACGCGGGCATTTCCAACGTCGATACGACGAAACGTTTGCCCATCGATCTCAAAGGGCACGATCTCACCGTCTCGGTCAACGCTGTGAGCCATACGACTGGCATCAGCGCCATCGGCGACGGCAGCGAAGTGGTCATCAACAACGCGGGTAATCTTGACATCAAGAGCGTGGGTACGGGAATGGACGCGGCGCTCTTCGTCAACGGCGGAGGGAAGATCACCATCAACGCCCGGGATGGGAAGGTCATCAAGCTGCGGACGGAGGCTGCGTTGCCAACGAACGGCGCGGTCGTGAAATCCATGAATGGCGCTTCCGGCGTGCGCTCTTCCATTACACTCAACGGGCAGGTGGATATTGAAGCCGATGGAGCCAAGAGCAACGAAGCTGTCAGTGCGGTGGCGTCTGATATTCGCATCGCGGGTGGTGCCATCAAGGCCGTTAATGGCGCTCAGTGGGCTGTTCGCGCCTACAAAGAAATGATTTCCACGAACGAAGGGCGGGTGTACATCAACGTCGCTGAGGACGCTGCAGGAGCCGCCACCGGTGCGAAAGACAATCAGACCGTGATTGAAGGGAATTTCAGCACGAGCGGGAGCATGGGCGCTAAAGGCGTCATCAATGTGGGTCTCAATACGGCAGATTCCTCGTGGACGGGGGATTACACAGAAAATAACGACGGTTCCGTCAATCTCTGGATGGGGCGCAATGCCACCTGGACGGGGAAGACGGGGACAAATTCCAACCTGAATCTCAACCTTTATGGCAGCGGCTCCCTCTGGAAGATGACGGGCAGCAGCCACATCAGGGACATGAAGGCGTCGAATCAGACGGGGAGAAACCTGATCGATCTCACGGCGACGCAGGATACGGATCGGCTCGATATTGAAAATTTCAGCGGCAAGGCTTGGTTCTACTACAAGAATACCGTCACCACGACACATGACGACGATACGGACACCGATACCAAGACCGTGGCGATAAACGGCGCGGATATTCACGTCAAGAAAGCGGCGGCGGGCAGCGAGATCACGCTGCACACGGCTACGAATGCCAAATGGGATTGGACGCTTAGTGCGTCGCCGACGGAGCAGAATCTGACGTCGGAAGTCTTCAAATCCTTGGCACGAAAATTCTGGTACGAGGATGCAGCGGCAAACGGCGGCAATCTCAAATTGACCGTGCGAGTGAGCGAAGGGCTTACGACGTCCGAGGCGTCCCGCTCCGTTACCATGAGTAGCGGCGTCCGCTTCGATACGGCAAATAACGGCCGGGGAGACTATACCTATACGCCGCTTCCCGTGCCGCCGCCCTCTACGGCTATTCGCAAGACGAAAGCCTTGACGAAGAATTTTGTTGCCTCCGCGACGGAGCCGAACGCGTCAGGGGAGAAATACGTTTCCGCCCTCTACCCGAGCTTGACCGAGTACACGAAGGCGAATCCCATGATCGTCAACCTGAACAATTTTGACTTGACGGTGAAGGCGGAGAGCAATGACAAGGCAGCCCGCGCCATTTTCCTGGGAGCCAATGCGGCGGTAGACATCCAAAATGCCACAGGAAAGACCTTGACGATCAAGGCGACGAACAGCAGCACCCGGGGCGCCTCCGGCATTTACTTGGACGGCAATTCGGCGCTGACGGTTGCGGGGCCTGTGGTCATCGACGAAGTGACCTCGCAGGGGTACAGCACATCGGGGATCGTCACCGGCGGCGGCATCGAAAACAGCAGCAGCGTCACCATCAACGGAAGCCTTACCATTCGTAAAATCCAAGGGAACGAAACGGGTGAGGCCGGAGACGGGCGCAACCTCTCCGCGCTGAATACGCTCAGCGGTGAGTCCTCCATCACTGTCACCGGCGACGCGGACATCCAGGACATCAAGGGCAGCGTCATCAAGGTCAACGGTACCACCGGCTACAAGCAGGGCGGTACGATCCGTGTAGGCGGCGGGATTCTCTCGGCGGCGGCGGATCCGGGCAAGGAAAAGCAGTACCGCCTCGTCAATCAGCAGACCGGAAACGTCCATATCAATATGGCGGGGACTGCCCCCGGCGCGCGAAAGACCGTCCTCAAAGGCGACATGTACGTCGTCAGCGAGTCAGGGCAGCGCGCCCAAGAATATGGCGGCGGCACCTTGACACCCTACGCGCACGACGGCACGCTGAACGTCGCCCTGACGACGAACGACTCTACCTGGCACGGCGCGGCGCTCTACGAGGAAAAGACGACATCGCTGGGAACGGGCGGCTCCTCTACCCTCAAGGCAGGAAACTTCAACCTCTGGCTGCAAAATGGAGCCTTGTGGACGAACGAACCGCTTTCTGCCGCGCCGACGACTTGGCACGGAAGCCACGTCACGAAGCTCACCGGCGGGGCGGTAGGCAGTGAAGGTGCCATCTTCCAAAAGGATGATAAGCCCCTCACCATCGACCACTACGACGGGCAGCTCAAGGTATTCTATCAGCACACCATCAGCGGGCAGACGCCGACGATCACGGGCGGCGATACCATCATCGGCAGTGCGGCGTCAGGGAGCGTCATCACCCTCGTCACCGATAAGACCGACCTTGATCCTGCCGCGCCGGGACGAAAGAAGAAGAATCTCGTCAGCGCGACGCTGAACGCCTTGGCGAATAAACTCTGGTACACCGCCCGTAAATCCGGGGAGACGCATCTCACCGGCAAAGTCATGATCGCCGACGGGCTCACCACCTCGAGCAGCAGTCTGCGCCTTGAGGATGTCACCTTTGACGGCACCACCGGGCAGGGGCGCTACGACTATACGCCCCTCACCTTCAATCAGACCGTCACCGCCTTTACGGCACCCGTGACGGGCGATGAGGCGACGGATACGGATTATGTGACCGGCGGCGTATTGGAGGATGCCTCCTACACCTTCTCCAAAGACACAACCATCACGGCGGCCAATGGCATCAAGGGCAGTGCGGCGCACAAGATCGACGCTTCTATTTTGGATGGTAAGACCCTCACCATTACCGCCACCGGCGCGGCCATCGAAGCCGGGGCGGGGAGCGACATCCACTTAGGTGGCGGCAAGACTGTCATGACGACAAGCGGGACGCATGTCGTCACCACGGCGGCGGGATCTACGACCTCGCTCAAGGGTGGCTTCGACATCACCGGCGCGATTGAAAACGCGGGGACGCTCACCTTGGCAGATCAAGGCGCAGTGAGCAGCCTCATCGGCAACATCGACAACACCGGCATTCTCACCCTCAGTCTCACCGGTGCGGGGAGCGTTTACCGTGGAGCTGTCGCTGGCAGTGGCGACGCCGACCTCACACTTGGGGCATCGGCTCTTTGGGAAAATAAGGGCGAAAGCAAGCTGAAAAAGTTCACGGGCGCCTTGGGCAGCGTCGTGGATATGACGCCAAGCGGCGATACGACCATCGCCGAATACAGCGGCAACAGCACCATCTACTTCCCTCATGCGGCGGGTACGCCGAAGACGATGCAGGGCGGCGATCTCATCATCACGAAGGCCGCGGCGGGGAGCCATATCACGCTGCGGACGAATCAGGCGGGGCTGAACGTCGATCCCAACGCCACCACGGCGGAAAAGAACCTTGTCAGCCAGACCCTCGACGCACTGGCCAATAAGCTCTACTACATGGAGAAAAACGGCACCGAAGTGTCCGATCACCTCACTGGCACGGTGGAGATCGCCGAAGGGATCACCTCGTCGAGCGTCGCCAGAAGCGGCAGCATCACCTTCGACGCCGCTACGGGCAAGGGCAGCTATGAATATATCGACTTTGGCGCCCTGAAGAAAAATGTGACCCTGCGGCAGGACGAAATGCTCTCCGGCGAAAGTCCGCTCATAGCGGCAGCGAACACGGCGCCCGCCGGGCCGATCACGGTTGACCTAAGCGGACACACCCTGACGGTCAACGGGACGGCATCGAAATCGGTGGACACCAAGAACCGTCCCCTCACGATTAAGGATACGGCCGGGCGGGGGAAGTTCGCTGTCCATGCAACCGCTTCGGGGGCGCTCTTTGGGCTTGACGCGAGTAAAAACGGTCTCGTTGTAGACGCGGCGACCGAGATCACCGCCCACAATGACAGCGGGGCGCTGACCGCCGTCAACGCTGCCTCGACCAATGCGGCGTCCTATGAAGTAAAGTTCACGAAATTCCTGACGCTCCATGACATTTATACCGGGAACAAAGGGGAAAATAACGGCAATAACACCGTGGCGATCCGACAGGCTGGCCGTGGGGAGTTTATCGCTTCCGGCGGCGTGCGCGCGACCGAGATTTACGGCACGATCCTTCACAATCGTGGCACGAAGGACTTGGTCGTCAACGGTGGCGATATTACGCTGGAAGCGGCGGCGAACGCAACCGATACGACAACATATCTCGTTGCCCATGCGCAAACTCCAGGGAAAATCTGCATCAACACGGCGGCTGACGGAACGGCGGGGACGGGGACGACGAAGGTGAAAGGCGACGTCCTCTTAGGCGCGGGACACGCATACCTCAGCCTGACGAACGGTGACTCTGCGTGGACAGGAACCATGGATAAATCTTCGGCGATGGCGGCGGGAACGATGACGCTCAATCTCGCCAACGGTGCGAAGTGGACGAACCAGCGACTCTACCTCGGCGATCCTGTGAAGGCCGCGCCGGTCGTCGAACATTTCACCGGGGGAAATTCCTTGGTGAATGCCGGGGTCATCGACCAGACCCACGGTGACGATCTCACACTCAAGAATTACAGCGGCAATACCATCGTTTGGTACGGGCACACCATCGCGGCTGGGGTAGATCGGGACGGTCAGCCGGCCAAGGTGCCAACCATACAGGGCGGCAAGATCACCATCGCGTCGGCGAGCGCCGGGAGCGAAATCCATCTTCGCACCGACAGTGCGGGCTTCGACTTTACTTCCACCGCCGTCGCCGAGCGCAATCTCATCAGCGCCACGCTGAATGCGCTGGCCAATAAGCTCTACTATGAAGATCATGCGGCACATCCGGGGCATCTCAAGGCGTATGTGGAGATTGGCGAAGGGCTCATCGGTTCTTCGGCGCGGATCTCGAAAGAAATCACGACGTTTACCCAGACGAATCCGGCGGACGGCACGGACTTCCAAGGCCATCCATTCAACACAGAGGACAAGCAGGGCGCTTACGTCTATACACCGGATTGGGTCGTTCCGGATACGCAGCAGAAGGCTGACTTTACCACGCCGATCACCGGCGATTGGGACGAAGCGGAGAAGACCGGCGCAGATTTAGAATACGCCAAGGGCGGCGTCATTCATAGTGGGAAGTACGGCTTTACGCAGGACACGGTGATTCATCCGGCGGCGGGCAGCGCCATCACCAACGCCGCCTCCCATCAGGACATCACGGTCAAGGCACAAAACGCGAATCTTACGGTGAACGGAGCCGATTGGGCGATCGAAGCCGCCGCCGGTCATAAGATCGACATCACCGGCGACAAAGCCATCACCCTCCAGGGGGCGATGGGTAGCCTCACGGCGCGGAGCGGCGCTGCGGTGAATCTCATGGCGACGGGCGGTCTCACTCTCATGGGGAACATCCAAAACAGCGACGGCAAAGTGAGCCTCGACGGCGGCAGCACAGCCAAGAGTACATTTACTGGCCAACTCGTGCAAAACGGCGGCGACCTCACCCTGCGGATGGTGGGCGCAGAATCCTCCTTCCTCGGTGATGTTGACAACCAGAAGGGACATGTCCTCATCGATCTTTCCGGGGAGCGCACCGTCTTTCGGGGCGCGGTGCGCGGCTCCGACGCACCAGAAGCGATTACCGAAATTCGTTTAGGTAAAGCTGCCGGGGCGAGGTTCACGGAAGACTCCAAGGTCACGACGCTGAACGCCGGAGAGAGCGCTGACGTGAAGGTGGACGCTGGGAAGAACTTGACGATCAAGGCCTTGAACGTCGGGCATGACACGGCGGTGACGGCAGAGACCGGTGGGCGCGTCACGGCGGCGACGGTCACGGCGACGGGCAGCGTGAAGTTAGCGGCGGACGGTGCCATCACGGTGGATACCATGCTGATGACGGGCGGCGGAACGCTGGAAAAGACCGGCATCGGCGTGGCCGCTCTCAAGAACATGTCGGTATCAAAGGAAACGACCTTGAACGCGGCGACGAGCGGATTGACCATCGAAAATATGAACTTAGGGAACACGCTGCTAAGGAACAGCGGAACCGCGGACGTCGCCGTCAAGAATCTTATCTCACAGACGGGCGGTCGCCTCTTCTTAGGCTCCAACGCGACGGTGCAAACCGATAAATTCTCCGGGGATCTGAACGTACTCAAGAACGTCACAATGAACGCCGACGGAACGGTCACGGCGAACCACGGGAAATTCCGCTTCCGCGCGGTGGATGCGGCCAAGGAAAACCGCCTCACCCTCTCGGCGGTGGGTATGACCTTAGAAGATAGCCGCACCGGCACGGCGGAGGAGCAGCAAGCGAAGAAGAAGCGCAACGAGAACGCCCTCCTTTCCCTCTACCGCCAGTCCATTCAGGCGGACGTTGCCCCCGGCGCTATTACGCAGGGGAATACCTACAAAGATGCCGACGGAAACCAAAAGCAGGGCTATCGCATCAACCATCTTGCTGTCAACTTGGCCACCATGGAATCGCTCACGGGTTCTTCCGCCACCGCCTTTGGCAACGTTCTCTTCGATTCGGCGGGCAACGCGGCGGCATTGGCGGAACAGCAGATCGGCTACGGCGACTACGAAACCATGGTCATGCAGAGCACCAAGGGCGCTATGACTTCCTCGGCCATGGTCTGGCGCAATGAAATGAACGACGTCATGAAGCGCATGGGGGATCTGCGCCTCTCGCCGGGCGACCTTGGCGGCTGGGTGCGGTTCTACAAGGGACGGACGTCGAGCGACAAGGACAAAGCGTCCTTCCGCATGAACTACACCACCATCCAGGCCGGTTATGACTGGAAGGTCGGGAAGGATTGGCGGGTCGGCATTGCCGGAAGCTACATGAAGGGAAGTTCCAGCTACGCCACGGGGAGCGGCGACAACAAGTCCGGCAACTTCGCGGTGTACGGCACTTGGACGGGAGAGCGCGGGCAGTACGTCGATCTCATTGCCAAGGTGGGGCGTGTGGCCAACGAATTTAACGCGGCCAACGCATGGGGGAATGTCAGAGCCACCGGGGAGTATAGCACTTGGGGCGAATCCATTTCTGCTGAATATGGACGGCGCTTCAAAACGGACGGCAGCTTCTACTTTGAACCGCAGGTGGAACTTACCTTCGGCCGCTTAAACGGCGCTGATTACGACATGGCATCCAACGGCTACGGTACGCTGCACGTCCGGCAGAGCGGACTAAGCAGCGCTATCGGGCGCCTCGGTATCGCGCTCGGGCAGGAGACGGAGAAAGCCACGTGGTTTGTCAAAGCCTCCCTCTATCACGAATTTGCCGGCAACATCGATACGGCGTGGGAAGTCGCAGGAAATCCGACGAAGTATACGCGCCAGGAGGGCAAGGACACCTGGCTGGCCTTACAGCTTGGCGGCACGGTGAAACTGAATGAGGGGCTCAGCCTCTATGGCGATTTTGAGAAGACCTTCAGCGGCGACATCAAGACCGATTGGCGCGTCGATGCTGGGCTTCGATGGAGTTTCTAAGGAAACAGGATTCAGCAGTTTTTGGCGGCCAGTGCGTGCCGCCGAAGACTGTGGCCGGGAGAAGCGGGGCCGGCTCAAGTGGGCGAGGTTCTCTTTTCGCTTGGCCGATATAAATCTCAGGTAAAGGAGCAAACCAATGGCAAAGAAAAACGAAGCGACGACAGAAGAAAAGAACACGGCGGCGGGTGCCGAAGGAGGAGAAGGAGGAAAGGCGAAGCTGTCCGAAAACGCGAAAGCGCTGAAATTTCAGGAATTTTTGGCGGACAATGACATTAACGTGTTCAGTACGGAGTCCTTGGACGACGAATTTCAAACGGTGATCTTCCGCTCGCGGATCGAGACGAAGGGGCAGATCCTTCCCATGGCGGTTCTCATTGATACCAGCGTCTTCACCATCATTCGCACCCAGCTTGTCATGGGGCTTTCCGAAGAAAAGCAGCGGGCGCTGGAACCGTACCTCAATGAACTGAACGCCGCCTATAAGATTTTCAAGTATTACCTTCGCCCCGACGGCATCATCTACTTGGACGTCTGCCTGCCATTCGTGGACGAAAGCTTTGACAGCAAGATGATCCAGCTCATGCTGAACGTCTTATTGCAGCACTTGGAGGCCACCTTTACGAAGCTGATGGCCAAGGTGTGGAGCGAAAACGATACGGAAGAAGAGAAAGGATGATGTGACGATGAAACGGATCTGGATGATGGCCGTTGTGGCCGCAGTTTCCCTCTTTGCTTTTGCCGGTGCACCCCGCGCGGCTATCGCGGCGGAGGGCATGGTGGGCTATGTGAATATGGATGCGGTCTTTGAGGCCTGCCCGGGGACGAATGAGGCGGCCATAGAACTGAGGCAGCTTCAGAACAGTTTGCAGCAGCAATTTGACGAAGAATCCAAAGAGTTAGACGATGCGGAGAAAGCAAAGTTAGAGCAGGAACTCAATGAAAAGTTAGCCAAGCGTCAGCAGGAACTGATGGATCCCATAGAGCGGCGCATCAGCCGGGCGATCAAACAGGTGGCGCAGGAAAAGGGGATCCCGCAGATCGTTAAAGCAGACGTCATTCTTTACGGTGGAAAAGATTTGACGAAGGACGTCATCGCGGCCGTGAAAGCATAGGTTTTTGCGCCTTGTGACAGATTACCGGGGCGTGTCCCGGTGGCTGTCTGTTGATGGGCATATACCAAAACGGAATAAACGGGATGGGATTTTCAGGGAACGGTGGACAAGGAAGGGAGAACGTAACATGAAGAGAGGAAAAAGCGGGAGAAGATTAGGGGCGGCCATCGCGCTGGCCCTCGTGCAGGCGGCTATCTGGGGCGGCACGGCGGCGGCGGAGCAGACGAAAACGGAGTTTTCCGAGCAGATGACCTCGGAGGCCTCCGGGGAATACGTCGACGGCGGCGTGGCCGAAGCGGGGAAAAACGTCTACACCTTCACGAAGGATACGACGATTACCGTCGATAAGCCGGGAACGTATGGCGCGTATCACGTTCGCGCCCCGAAATTTCAAAAGGGGGTCACGATAGAAGCGCTGACGAGTACGATCACGATCAACTCGGGCATTAAGGACGCGATGGAGGATCCGTCGAATCCTTCCTACATGTACGGCATTTACGGTCACTCGGGAGAGGGAACCATCAAGGTCAAAGAACTCAAGATCAACCTTGACGGGGCGCGTGACGGCAAGCCGGACGTCTGGGACGGTACGGCGTTTCACACTTCGGCGAAGTATACCGTCACCGGCAACTTATCGATCCACGGGAAAAACCTCACCCGGGATTTTGTGGGGATACATGCGGACGGAGAGGGAGATTTCAAGCATACCGGGGATCTTGAAGTGACCTATGAGAACCTAAACAAAGACATTTACGCGATCAAAAATGAGGGCGGTAAAGTTTCCATCAATGTGGCGAGCGGCGTTGTGGAAACGGGGCATACGGTTAAGCTGAACGGTTCCGTTTGCGCGGAGGGCGAGACGCATTTGGCGCTGGACAATGCGCAGTCCTTTCTGAAAGGGAAAATCGTAGGCGGCGGCTGGTGGAATCCTGCGTCGAAAGCCAATCTATATCTGCAAAATGGCGCACAATGGATCCACCAGTCTCCCTTTGAGGCGGATAAAGACAGCGACGTTCTGAAACTGGCCGGGGGAAGTACGGAGGGCAGCAAGGGGTATATCCTTCCCTCCGATGGTACGGACATCGTGCTTAACAATTACAGCGGCCATACACGCGCTTACTGGACGCACGAGGCGGATACCCCGACGGTGTTAAACGGGGGAAACATTCGGATCAAAGACGCGGAGGCGGGCAGTGTCTTCTACTTAGCGACGAGCCGCGATGGGGTGACGGGCGATAATGAAGAGGCCGTGCTGAATGCCTTGGCGAACAAGCTCTACTACGAGAAGCTCAAAACGGATGAAAATGATACGAATCTTGCAGCGAAAGCGGAGCTTTTGGAAGGGCTGGTCAGCTCGACGGTCTCGAAGACGGTGAACGTGATGTTCGATAAAACGAGCGGGCGGGCGTTCTATACATCGACGACGCCGCAGTCAGTGAATGCCTTTACGGCATCGCTCACGGGAGCGCTGCCAGCGGATCAGGCCTATGTGGACGGTCACGTCCGGCGCAGTGACGGCAGCTATGTCTTTACCATGGGAAAGACGACCATCACGGCGACGGATCAAGCCGCCGTCGCCGTGACGGGCGACGCTACGCTCGATCTCCGCAATAACGACATGGCGGTCTCCGCGACTGGCAGCAGTGCCGGGCTTTTAGCCGGGATGTCGGCATCTGGGATAGGCGCAAATCTTTCCGTAGGCGGGGTACACGAACTTTCCGTGACGGCGGAAAACAGCGCCGATGGAAAAGCGTCGGCCGGTATTTTTGCGGAGAACGGCGGGACGGTACACATCGAAAATCCATCGGGCGTTCTCAAACTCTCTGCGACTGGGAAGGCGGCTCGCGATACGGCAGGCATTATTGCGAAGGGAAATGCGCATGTCACGGTCGATGGGATCATAGAGATGGACGCGGACGGCGACGAGGTAGAGGACGCGAGCCAGAAGAAGAATAAAGGAGCCAAGCAGGCCATATTGAGTGACAGCGCAACGGTGACGGTGGGCGGCGGGACAATCAGTGCGGTGAACGGCGCCCATATCGCCCGCTTGGAGGGCTCAAACGCCGCAGTTCAGATCAATATCAAAAACGGGGAAGCCGGAGCCTATAAGACGACGCTGAAGGGGGACATCGTGGATCATGCCACGAACGCCGCTGTGTCGATCGGTTTGGGCAAGGGGTCTTCGTGGGAGGGGAATTATATCGCCAAGGCGGACGCATCGCCCATGCTGAACGTATACCTCAAGGAGGGCGGCACATGGAGCGGGAAATCGTCCGCGCCCGTCAGCCTGTTGCAAATGGGTGGGGAGAGCGTCTGGAATAACGCGGGGACGGCGGTCGTCAAGCGCTATATCGGCGATACGACGAACAATCTCATCGACATGCAAAAGACGGATGCGGCGGACACGCTGACCATTGAGCGGTTTTCAGGAAAAGCGATGGTAACGTACGCGCACGATAAGGCGTCGCCGACGACGATCCACGGCAGCCGCTTGGTCATCGACCGGGCGGACGCCGGAAGTGAGATCGTCCTGCGGACGGATGCGGCGGGTCTTGATCTCCAGAGTACGGGGGTCGGGGTACAGAACCTCAACAACATGGTGTTGGAGGCGCTGGCGAAAAAGCTGACGTACAAGGGGGCGAGCCGCGGTGAGGCAGCCAATCTGAAGGCGTCGGTGGAGATAGCCGAAGGCTTGGCGGCCTCTAAGGCGACACTCAAGGGCGCTGAAATCACCTACGATCCGACGAGCGGCGAGGGGATTTACCACTACGACAAGCCCCAGTGGGATCCTGCCGAGACCGGCCACTACGATCAGCCCATCACGGGGAAAGCGGCTACGGATCAGTATTGGTCGGCCAAGGGGATCTTCAAGGATGGCGTGTATACGTTCATGAAGGACAGCGAGATCATCGCCGGACTCAATAAATTTGAGGGCGGCCCCGGCTGGCCCTACGGGAAAATGTATAGTGCCGTCATCGACGCTTGCTCCACGAGTCCAGTGACGACGCTGGATCTCAAGGGTCATAACCTCACCCTTCGTACGGAAGGCAAAGGGCTCAATGGCGTGATTGGCATTATGGCGACGGGTATGCAGGCGGGCTCCACCCCTGGCGTCGTAGAAATCCACAATGCCGGCGCCATCAATATCTCTGCCTTGGAAAAAGGCAGCGGGTACGGGACGTCGCTCTTCGTTGACGGCGGCGGCAAGATCATGATCCATAACGGGGGAGAGAACTTAGATAAGAAGGTACTTACGCTGCGTGGCAGAAGTGAAGACCGTAAGCGCTCTACCGGAATAAAGACCTTGAATAACGTAGCTGGAGTGCGCTCCCAGATCCTCATCGACGGGCTGGTGGATATTGAAGTAGGCGGAGAGAATCCGAATCCCGGCACCGATATTGAAGGGATCAGCAACGTCGCTTCAACGATCAGCATCGGCGGCGGAACCGTCAAGATCGTCGGCGACGGGATTTGGGCGATCCGTTCCTACGGGGAATTTACCAGCGACAACAAGGCCTATGTCTATTTCAATGCGGTACATGACGGTGTGGAAGGCGATGCCACGGGGAGTGGAAAGAATAGAGCGATCATTGAGGGCGGGATTGGCGTATCGGGCGGCATGAAGCTCAATGGCAGCATCAACATCGGCTTCGGCACGCCGGACTCGTACTTTAAGGGCGATGTGCTCAATGAGCGAGATAGCTACAAGCCGAATGAGGGCAAGGTGAATCTTTGGTTTACCAAAGGCTCTCAATGGACGGGAAATAATAAGTCAGCGGGCGGCAGCACGAACGTTTACATGGACGGCGCGACGTGGACAGGTTTTTCCGAACAGACGGAAAAGTACCTGCTGGAATTGAAAAACGGTTCCCTCTGGAAGAATACGGGAACGAGCGGGGTAGGAACGCTCAAGGCGGAAGGGGAAAAGAACGTCCTTGACATGACGGCGGACACGGTAGGCGATGTGACGATAGAAAACTACAGCGGGAAGCTCACCGCCTACTATGCCCACGATCCTCTGACCCCGACGACGATTAAGGGTGGCAACATCACGATTAAGAAAGCGCAGGCGGGCAGCGTCATCACGCTGCGGACGGAGCGCACCGGCATCGGCCTTTCCATCACGCCGAAGATCAATGCTGTCTTTGAAGCTTTGGCGAAAAAGCTCACCTATGAGGACTGGCAGACGAACGGTGCGAACCTCACCGGCCGAGTGGAGATCGGAGAAGACCTGCTCCTCTCCTCCCAGACGATCCAAACGGGGACGATTAACTTCGCCGCCTCCGGAACCGGGCAGGGCAGCCTTGAAGCAGGATCCACCACGCCGGGGGGTGCCATCGATAAAGTGGTCACGACCCAAATCACCGGCCATAACGTCATCCATGAAAACACCCTCTTTTCAATTACGGCGAAAGACCCAGCGCGGGATGCGGTGGTCGCCGCCGTGGGTAATCATGCGGCGACCGACGTCGTAGCGACAGGGAAAAACATTGCCATCGAAGCCAAGAGCGAAGACGGCAGCGACAAAGCCTGCGCGCTCTATGCTGAGGGAAATAACGGCAGCGTCGAAATGACCGCCAAAAATATCGATGTGGAAGTTTCCGGCGCGGCCGGTTCTGCCGCCCTCATCGCCAAAGACGGCGGGCGCGTCACGTTGACCGCCGAAGAGACGGCTCGCCTGAAAGGCGCCGTCGAAAATCGTGGTACCGGCGGGGTAAAACTTGACGCCAAACGGGGTGAAGTCCAAGGCAATCTCGTGAACACGGGTGGCGGAGCCATGGAACTTTCGGCGAAGGATCTTCGCATCGTCGGTCAGGTAAAAAACAAAAACGGCAGCACGATGAGAGTAGAAGGGAAAACCGACGGCAAGATCACCCTGGGCACGCAGGAGGCGCGCACGACGATCGAAAATGACGCGTCGTCTCGCATCGTCGTCGGCGGGCGAAACCGCACCACGGTTGTCTGGGGGGATACCATCAATCGGAATCCTGATTCTTCCGCCACGACCATCATTTTAGATGGAGCGGCATCGTCCTATCACGGAGCCATCGATCCTTCCGATTTGGAACTTCTCAATGGGGCTTCCTGGGATGTGGGAACGTCCATGAACTCGGAAATCGGCACACTCACGGCGTCGAAGGGTGTCATTCGCCAGCCGAAAGGCAACGCGAAAACCCTGACCATCGACAAACTCTCCGGCACGGTAACGGTGAACTACGCCAGCGACTACCTCGCGGCGGACAAGACCCTCGCCATTGACGCGGCGGCGGGCAAAGTCACTTTGAAGGGCGTGGACGCGGCGAAAGAAAACGCCATTACCATCCGCACCGACAACACAAACATCCCCAAGGCGGGGCTTTCCAACACGGCCGCTTGGGAAAGTGCGCTCACGGCGCTCGCGAATAAGCTCGTTTACGGGGCAGCGGGCGATATTCATGCCGGTCAGGTCGCGCACCTCAAAGCGGTGGCCATGATCAATGAAGGCCTTGTCGCACCTTGGGCCAAAGCGGACATCGTTTTGGCTGCGGACGGCAATAACACCATTGCGCAGATGAAGACGGGTGTCGAGACTTCCGGGGGCGGATCCATCGAAATGGGCGAATATGAAACCGGGATCATGAAGGGCGCACGGGCGGCCATGACCTCGGCGGCCATGGTCTGGCGGGCGGAAACTAACGACCTCGACCGGCGTATGGGCGATCTGCGCTTCGACGCGAAAAACTTGGGGGCGTGGGCGCACATCTACGGCGGACGCGCCAGCTCCGACAAGGGGGGAGCGAATTTCCGCACGAACTATCGGACGGTGCAGGCCGGCTACGACTGGCAGGCCGGGAAAAACTGGAAGATGGGTGCGGCCTTTAGCTACATGACGGGCAGCTCTGGTTATGGCCACGGCGGCGATGGGGATCACCGTGAGAGCAATCTTGCCTTCTACGGCGTATACCAGATAGGCGACGGCAGTCATTTCGACTTCATCGCCAAGGTGGGACAGCTCTCCAATGACTATACGATTTTCAACGACGACGGGAAAAAGATTGACGGCGATTACAGAACGACCGGGTTTTCACTGAGCGCTGAATACGGGAAGAAATTCCGGCAAAAGAGCGGGTTCTACTTTGAACCGCAGGTGGAACTGACCTACGGCTATTTGCAGGGGAAGGACTATGACGCGAAGAGTAATTACTCTGATCACCGGAGCCTGCACGTTTCTCAATCGAGCTTCAATAGCCTGATTGGCCGGGCGGGGATCGCCTTCGGCTACGAAACGGAAACGAGTACAGTCTTCGCGAAATTCATGGCGAACCGGGAATTTAGCGGCGGTTTTTCCACGAGCTATACGGCGGAGGGAATTGCCAAGAATACGCGGGAAGAATATGGTGGAAATTGGCTGACCATGCAGATCGGCGGGACGGTCAAGGTTGGAGACAACTGCCGCGTCTACGGCAGCTTTGAAAAGAGCGTGAGTGGCGCCATCAAAACGGATTGGCGCGCCGATATCGGCGTTCGCTGGGCGTTTTGAGCGTTGCGCCCATAAATCGGTAGACCGTCGATCATAGGGAAACACCGCCCAGCACGTCATCGTGTCGGCGGTGTTTTCTGTTTGCTTTTCCTTCGGGACGATTTTTGTGTTGCATGTGCAACACCGGGAGGTGACCGTAGGTGATATAATGAGAAAAGGGGTTTATGCAAAATGACAAAGTGTGCAGCCTTTGATGCGGTTGGTGCAGGGGAAATGGGGGAGAGGTCTATGCCGGCGTATGCGTTGGATATGCAGGAACTGCCGTTGTTTCGGGAGCTGACACCGGCGGAGGTCGAGCGGTTCCTCACCAGTACGGAGGCAGAGGTGAAGCGCTACGGCAAGGGGGCGCGGATCCTGCGGGCGTATCAGCCGAATGCGCAGATCGGCGTGGTGGTGGAAGGTGTGGCGCAGGTGGTCGCGGAGGATCGCTTCGGCAATGAGGCCGTGGGTCATGCCCTCCATCGGGGCGATATGATGGGGAGCAGTTCGGCCATTTTGCCCAAGGTGCGCTGCCATACGTCGGTGGAAGCGCTGTCGGACGTTTTGGTGCTGTGGGTGCCGTACCGCGCTCTTTTGGTGGCGGGGCCGCGCTTGGGGCGCATCCACGGGATCGTGATGAAAAATCTTTTGGAGGCGTTTTGTCGGAAAAATGTTCTGATGATGGAAAAGATTGAAGTGCTTTCGCAAAAGACGCTGCGGGAACGGCTCATCCTCTATCTTTGGCAGCAGATGGAGCGGCAGCAGACGAAGCGCGTAGAGGTGCCGGGGCGCATTCAGTTGGCGAAAGAACTCGAGTGCAACCGCAGCGCGCTGACCCGCGAGATCGGCGCGATGCAGGCGGCGGGGCTTCTCTCCTGCGGGGCGGATTGGATGCTGCTTCACGAGGAGAAGGCGGCCGAGGGACGGAGGCGACCCCATGGTGACGCTGGACTTTCGTGAGGTGGGGCAGACGTTTGGCGATCTGACCGTGTTTTCGCGTCTTTCCTGTACCATCGCGGGGGGCAAGGTGACGGCGGTGACGGGGGGAAACGGCAGCGGCAAGTCCACCTTTTTGCGGATCGCGGCGAGGCTCCTTTGCCCGACGGCCGGGACGGTGGAAACGCGAGAGGCGGGGGCGCTCCTTTCGCCGTTAGCGTATCAGCGCCATCTGGCCATGGTGACGCCGGAGATGAAGCTCTATCCTCGGCTCACGGCACGGGAGAACGTATCGCTCTTCTTGGGGCTTCGGGGGCGCACCCTCCAAGAAGCGGCGTATGAAGCGCTTTTGAGCCGGGTGGGATTAAGGCGCGCGGCGCTTTTAGGAAAAGGCGCGGGGGCGCTCTCCACGGGGATGGCGCAGCGCCTCAAGATCGCCGTCTTGCTCGGGTGTGAGGCCGACGTGTGGCTCTTGGATGAGCCAGGAGCCAATTTAGACGAGGCGGGGCGGCGGATGATACGGGGCGAAATGAAGCGGGGGGCGGCCGAGGGGCGATTGGTTCTCTTGGCGACGAACGATGCGGGGGAGGAGGCCGAAGCCGATGAAGTCATCCGGCTGGGAGCTGATGCGGCTGGTGCTTCGTAAGGAACTGACCGTCAGCCGCCGTTTTCGCGCCGCTTGGGCGGCCATGGGGATGTTCGTCTTGACGGCGCTTTCGGCGATGAGTTTGGCGCTCTCGGGTCAGGCGCTTTCGCCGCCGCTTTCGGCGGCGCTCCTTTGGATCCTGCTCTTTTTCGCGTCGCTCGCCGGAGCGGATCGGGTCTTTGGCGACGAGGAGGCGGCGGGAACGCTCCTCTCCCTTCGGGTGTACGGCGCGGCGCAGCCGGTTCTCTGGGGGAAATTTTTCTATACGCTCTTCGTGCTGGGGACGCTGACGAGCGTTTTTTTGCCCCTGTTTTTGATGTTGTTGGATGTTTCCGTGGCGCGTCCTCTTTGGCTCTTGGCGGTTACCCTGCT
Organism: Schwartzia sp. (in: firmicutes); assembly: GCA_052170475.1. Taxonomy (GTDB): domain Bacteria; phylum Bacillota; class Negativicutes; order Selenomonadales; family Selenomonadaceae; genus CAJPQU01. The sequence goes on along the minus strand of JBQNAL010000008.1, from coordinate 18,917 downwards.
CGGCGTGTGGGGGATCGCCGCCGCCGGGACGCTGACGGCGGCGCTCACCGCCGGTGCCGGGGTCAAGAGCGGGCTCTTTTCCGTTCTCCTCCTGCCGGTGATTTTGCCGGTGTTCTTGCCGGCGGTATCCCTTACCGCTGCGGCGTTTTCGGGAAGCGGCGGGGGCTGGGGTACGCTCTTTGGCATGGTGCTCTATGATGGGCTTCTTTCCGTCGGCGCCAGCGTCCTCTTTGATTATCTCTGGTACGAAGCGTAGGGGAAGCGTGCCGCCGTGTCGGGCGGGTCATATTGGGGTTGAGGTGATGTGATTGATCGCGGTCATTGTCCTTTTTACCGTCGCCGTCGCCATAGGGGTGTTTTTCTTCGTGCCGCCCGCGGAAGGGCTGGGGGCGCTCGTTCGCATCGCCTTTTTTCACATCCCCATGGCATGGGTCGCCGTGCTGGCCTTTTTCCAAAATGCGTGGTGGGGCGCGGCTTTTTTGCGGCGAAACGATTTTGCCGCCGATGTGAAAAGTGCCGCCGCCGCTCAGTTAGGGCTGCTCTTCACCCTCTTGGCAACGGGGAGCGGCGCACTGTTCGCGAAGCTGACTTGGGGGGCGTACTGGAACTGGGATCCTCGGCAGACCACGATTTTTGTTCTGCTTCTCATTTACGGCGCGTACCTCACCCTGCGGGCGGCCATTTTCGATCCGCGCCGTCGGGGGCGGGCTTCGGCGGTGTATGCTCTCTTGGCGTTTTTGACGGTTCCCTTTTTGGTGTTCATCCTGCCCCGCCTTTACTTTTCGCTTCATCCCACGCCGCTTCTCAACGGCGCGGGCGCGGTCGCCATGGATCCCGTCATGTTGGTCGTTTTGGGCGCGGCGCTCTTGGATGCCACGCTCCTTTACTGGTGGCTTTGGAAGCGGCTCTGCCGCCGGAAGGGGGAGGATTCATGAACCGAAAAATTCTCTTGGGCGCGCTGTTGGCCGCCTTCGTGCTTTACGCCGGGTGGAGCTTCATGGACGCGGTGACGCCCTATGTGGATGTGGCGGCGGCGAAGCGCGCCGACCATACGGTGCAGGTGAAGGGGCTTTTGGAGCCATCCGCCGCGCCGCGCATGGAGGGAGAGGATTTTCTCTTCACCCTGCGGGACGAGGCGACGGGGGAGACGCTCCCGGTGCGCTACCATGGGATGAAGCCGGATCAGTTTGACGAGGCGCACCACATCGTAGCCGTGGGGAAGTGTCAGGATGGCGTCTTTCGGGCGGATAAGCTCCTGATCAAGTGTCCGTCGAAATACGAGAAAAAGAAGTGAAACGGGAAGGAGGGGCGCGTCATGGCAGGTGAGATCGCACTTTGGACGGCGCTGCTATTCGCGTTGGGCGGCGTTTTGGGCGGGTGGTTTCCCGGTGCGTCCTATCGGCGGTTGGCAACAGCCGCTGCTTTTTTGTCCTTTTTCGGGGCGTTGACGGCGAGCGGTGCGCTGCTGTTCTTTATTCTGACGGATCGATTCGACATCGCCTATGTGGCAAACTATTCCGCAAAGGAGCTGCCCCTCCTCTACAAGGTCTCCGCTTTTTGGGCGGGGCAGGCGGGGTCGTTTCTCCTCTGGCTGTTCATTCACGCCTTGACGGGGTGCGTCTTGGTACGGAAAAAGGATCTCTCTCCCTTTGGCTTTGCGGTCTACATGGCGCTTCAGGCCGTTCTCGCTTTGTTCGTCATGGGGCAGAGTCCCTTTCTCTCAGCGGAGACGGCGGCGACGAACGGCATCGGGCTCAATCCGCTCCTCCAAGATCCGTGGATGGCCGTTCATCCGCCCCTCATCTTCATCGGTTACGCCCTCTTGGCGGTTCCCTTCTGTTACAGTGTCGGATCGCTCCTCGACCGCCCCGAGGACGCGGCGTGGCTGGAGAGCGCGCGGCGGTGGGGACTCGCCGCGTGGGGCTTTTTGGGGGCGGGGATCTTCGTCGGCGGCTATTGGGCGTATAAGGTGCTGGGCTGGGGCGGCTATTGGGGCTGGGATCCGGTGGAAAATTCTTCCTTGGTGCCGTGGCTCATCGCCGGGGTCTTTCTCCACGTCCTGCGGGTGGCGCGGGTGCGGCGGGCGGCGCTTTCCGTGACCCATCTCGCGGCGATCTTCGCCTTTTCCCTCGCCCTCTACGGCACGTTCCTCACCCGCAGCGGGATCTTAGGGGATTTTTCCGTCCACTCCTTCAGCGGCACGAGCCTTTCCCTGTCCTTGGCGGCGACGACGGGGATCGTCACGACGGCGGCCTTGTTGCTCCTCTTGGTCAGGGGGAAGCACCTGCCGGAAGGCGCTCTCTATCCCGCCCACGACAGCCGCGAATTTTTCCTCCTCTTGGGGGCGCTGCTTCTCGTCTTCGTCTCCGTGATCGTCTTTTTGGGCATGTCCATGCCCCTCTTGACGCAGCTTGTGGGAGCGCCCGCCGCCGTGGATACGAATTTCTACGTTCGCACCACGCTTCCCTTGGCCGTGGCCATCGCCGCCGTCATGGGGGTCGGCGTCCTGCGGCGCTACGGTGCGGGAGGGGTGCCGCTCGCGAAGGGGGCGCTCATCGCTGCGTTTTTACTGGGCATCGCGGCGGCGCTCCTCGTCGGGGTGCGCTCGCTTTTGTCCCTGCTTCTTTCCGGGGCGGCGGTTTTGGCGGTGGCGGGGACGGGGATCGCCGCGAAGGAGAAGCGGCTGGGCTTTGGCGGCGCTCTCGCTCACCTCGGCGCGGCGCTCGCCCTCTTGGCCATGGTGCTGGCGGAGAGCGGCGGCGCGCAGGTGTCCCACACCTTCACGGTGGACGAGCCGGCGCCGCTCCTTGGCCACACCATCGTCTATCGCGGCCAGCGCTTTATGGCGGACGGCACGGGGAAAGCCTACGTCTACACGGTGGACGGGCGGGAGGTGACGGCGTTTACGAAGCTCCATCCAAGCGGTGAGGATGCGGCGCGGGAACCGGCCATCGACAAAACCCTCTCGGGCGACGTCTACATCGCCCCCGCGCCGCCCCAAGAGAGCGGCCGCGCCGAGCTGGTGCTGGCGCGTCATCGCACCGTCATGGACGATGGCTTCGCCTATCGCTATGAAGACATGGAGGTGACGCCCCAGCCGGACGGCGGATTCCTCGTCGCCGTCGATGTGGCTGTGACCGACGGAGAGGCGGTGGAACATGTCCATCCCGCCATCACCGCCACGGCGGAAGGCGGCGCGTCGAAGCCCGCCCCCTTCTTCGGCGGCGAAAGGCGCCTTCGCCTCACCGGCGTTTCCGAGGACAGCCGCCACATTCGCCTGGAACTTCTTCCCTCGGAGGCGGAGGAAGCCGCCCGTCCCATCGCCGCCACCGTCAGCACGAAGCCCTTCATCTGGCTCCTCTGGCTGGGCGCTTTTCTCGTCACCCTCGGTTCCTTCGTAGCGGCGGGCAAGGCGTGAGGGGCGGGGACGGTCGAGCGTTTTGGTGGACGTGGGAAGACATGTTCTGTACACCTATTTGAAGATTTGCTATAATAAAACTGGGGAGGTGTTCGCTGTGAAGAAAACCTATCGCGTAAAAATGGATTTTGTGTCAATGAAGAAGCAGTATGAAGAACATGTCGAGAAGTGCAAAAAGATCGCCGAGGAGGTAAACCAATGGGGAAAGAAAGCGAACCCGCAGCTGAAATTTTTGATTCCTCAACGCTGATCGACTTTCTTTATGTTGATACCCATCGTGTAGATTCCCTTATCTCACAGCTCCGTAGCGGAACCCTCAGAAGTGTAGCCAAGACGACGGGGGCTTCGGAAGGGTATTCTTTGTCCGCGAAAGCCGATGTCGCTATCACTGGGGGCAGCTACGGAAAACGGTCTAACAGCGGCAGTCGAGCCACGGAACAGTACGATCCGTATCACAGTCAAATCATACAACTGCTCAACGACCTGAATCTTCCGTCCGTTGAACATTTGCCGGAAAAATGTACCGGGCAGCTTGTTATGCTGAAAGCGTCCATTCGCATACGCGACATTGCTACCATGAAAGCCGTCCTGCCGGTGATGGCGAAAAACCAAGGCGCGATGCAGCTTCCGAAAAGCAAAGAGTTCAAAACGCTGTTTTCGTTTATGCTCGATCTGATACAACAGATGTCTGATTCTATCATCTTCACCGCCTCCCTTGACGGGAAGCAGATTGCGGGAACCTTAAAGCCCGATGGACTTTCGATCAAACAAGATGATTTGATGCGTACTTACGGGGTAGCGCTCCCCGATACATGGCAGACGCTGGGGATTTTGGATACGGTGGAGAGATTGGATGAAGCGCCGGATATAACGTCGATTGAAGGGTTCACGGACATGGTTTCATCGGCGATGAACACGCTCTATACTGCTTCAAAATATAAATTGATTCCCCTCCTGATTTTTCGCGGCATCAGGTATTGATGCAGGGAACTGACAGGTCGCAATTATGAACCGCATTCACTAATCTATCTTTTTTACAGAAAAATTGATGATTTTCCCTTTGATGGTTGCGCTTGCAACGTCAGAGGGATTTTTTTCGTGATATGATAGGGGCGATGATTGGGTAAGGAAGGAATCTGTACGCGAATGCGGGACATTGCCGAGAAAAAGCGATGGTTTCGTGGTTCGGGAGAAAGAAACGTAAGGGAAAGGAGGGGAGCGGGCGTGGCCATTAAGGATTTCGTCAGTCGGCACACGCTGGCCTGTCTGGCGGGGGGATTTGCCATCGGGGTGGCGGCCTGTGGCATTGGCACGGCGATGATGTCGTTTTCCGGCTCGCCGGCCTTTTGCGGCACCTGTCATTCCATGAAGGAGGTCACGGCGACCTTCGCTCACTCCACACATGCAAACTTGGAATGTGTGGACTGCCATTTGCCCCATGACAGCATGGTCATGTACCTCGTCGAGAAGGGGCGGACGGGGATGAACGATGTTTACCACGAGGTATTGCGGGATTATCCGGCGCACATCAAGCTGTCGGAGCGGGGGCGGGACATGGTGAACCGAAATTGTCTGCGCTGCCATTCCAATACCATGGACAAGGTACACGCCGACCTATTCAAGCCGATGGACACCGGCGGGGACTGCCTGAAGTGTCACAGCCGTATCGCCCACGGGGCGAATCATTTGGAAGGGGGGATAAAAGTTGAATAAGATGCAAAAAATCGTAGCCGGTATGGTGGCGGTCTGTCTCTTGTTCTTCGGCTTCGTCGTGTTCCGCATCGCCGCCGCGCCGAAGGATGACAGCGTGCGGCTCGCCAAGGTGGCGCCGGAGGAGCGGCTTGGCACCCATGCGTATCGGGAGGCGTATCCGCTGCAGTACAATTCCTACATGAAGAATAACGACCTGTCCCCTTCGCCGACGGGCTACGGCGGCGCACAGGCGGAAAATTCTCACTTGGTGGAGCAGCCGGAGATGCTGGAGAACTTCAAAGGCTATAAGTTTGCCATCCAGTATGATGACGATCGGGGACACACTTATGCCGGCGTGGACTTCAAGAATTCGAAGCGCCTGCCGGGGCAGAAGGGAAGCTGTATCACCTGCAAGGGTTCTTACATGTACGACGTGTACTTTAAGGAGAGCGGCTGGGCGTATGCCGCGAAGCCCATCGATGAGATCATGGCCCCCATCAAAGACGACGAGTGGTTCGGGTGTTCTTCCTGCCATGACCCGGATACCATGGCGCTTCGCGTCTATCAGCAGAGCATGGTAGAGGCTTTGGCGCGCAAGGGGATCGACCTCAAAGACGTGTCCCACAACGATATGCGGGGCTACGTGTGCGGCCAGTGCCACAGCGAGTATTACTTCGCCAAGGAGGACGGCCGCGTGGTGACGCCGTGGGATAACGGCCTCACGGCGGAAGGGCAGTATCAGTATTATCAGTCTGGAAAGGCGGGGGGATTCCAGTACGACTGGATCCACGCGGATTCCAAGGCGCCCATGCTGAAAGCCCAGCACCCGGATTATGAGACGTGGCAGGACAGCGTTCACGCCGACGCCGGCGTGACCTGCGTCGATTGCCACATGCCCTATATGCGTGAGAACGGGAGAAAGTATACGTCCCACTGGATGACCAGCCCCCTAAAGACCATTGAGGCTTCCTGCCAAAAGTGCCACACGGAGAGCGCCGAGACGCTTACGGCACGGGTCAAGACCATCCACGACAACACCTTCCGCATCCAGCGCATCGCCGGACAGACGGTGGCGAAGGCGCACCTCACGGTGCAGGCCGCCATGGACGCGGGCGCGACGGATGAGCAGCTTGCCGCCGCGAGAGAACAGCTTCGCGAGGCGCAGTGGTATTGGGATTGGGTAGCGGCCGAGAACGGCATGGGCTTCCACAACCCGGATAAGATTCTCCGCACCCTCGGCCTTGCCGTGGACAAGGCGCATCAAGCCATTGAGACGGCCAACGCCGTGGTGAAGGGAAAATTAGAGATTCCGGCGATGAGGTTTTGAGTGACAGCGCCCCGAAGGATCGATTCCTTCGGGGCGATTTTTATCCCGAGATATGAATAATAAGTCCTAAATTTCGGGGGGGGGGTTGACAGGCTCTTAGTCCATTGTATAATGAAAATATTAGTTGTAAGAACCAACGAAGCGGTTGAGGAAGCCCGAAAAGGGGCAGAGAAAGCGGTCAATTTGGGCGGCGCCTTCGGGCGCAGCGGCAGATATAGACCGCTAAAGACGGGAGAAGCGTATGGATCATTTATCTGTGGCAAAGAGTTTCGGGCTGCTGCATCGTCGCTCTCAAGCATTGGTGGTTGAAAAGTGTCAAGGGATTGGCGTGAGTTACGCGGGGTACGGGCTTTTGCTCACACTGTTTGAACATGAAGGGAGCAGTCAGGAGGAACTGTCGGCGCGCCTGTTCATGGACAAAGCGGTGGTGACCCGAGAGATACAGGCGCTTGAAGCCAATGGGTTTGTCACGCGCTATCGGGATGCGCAGGACAAGCGGCGCAAACGGATCTACCTGACACCTTTGGCGCGTGCGCATCAGGCCTTTTTGGAAGGGGTTCTCCATCGTTGGATGGAGTATTTGTGTGTGGGCATGACGGAAGAGGAGGCGGAGACGGTGCAGCGGCTTTTCCCGCGCTTGGCCTTTCGCGCGATGGCGGCGGACGTTCAGACGATTTGAGGCAGGGCGGCTGGCTGCGGCTGCATGGATAGGCGAAGAAGCAGAGGAGAGATGGAGGCGGCTCAATATGAAAATGCAGGGAATCGCAGCGCTTGCCTTTTGGGCGGCGCTGTTTTTCATAGCGGGGTGCGGGCAGGAGGCACCGCCGGAGCCAAAGGCGCCGCTGGTGAAATATGAGACGGTGCGCCTTCGGGACGAAGCGGCATCGTCTGCTTACGCGGCGACGGTTCGCGGCCGCTACGAAACGGCGCTCGCCTTTCAGGTGGGGGGACAAATCGTGTCCCGCAGCGCAGCGCTTGGGGATCGGGTGCGGGCGGGGGATGTCCTCATGACCCTCGATCCAAAAGATGTCGCGCAAACGGCGCGCCAGAGCGCGGCGCAGGTAGAGGCGGCGCGGGCAAAATTGACCTTTGCGCGCTCGACCCTCGCCCGCTACACGGCGCTCCATCAGGCGGGCGCGGTGTCGGCGATGGCGCTTGAGCAGCAGCAGACGGCTTACGACGCAGCGGCTGCGGCCTATGAAAGCGCTTTGGCACAGGAGGAGCAGGCGCAAAACGCGCTCTCCTATACACAGCTCACCGCGAATGCCGACGGGGTGATCGCGGACGTTCGCGCCGAGGTCGGGCAGGTGGTCGGTGCCGGCGTGCCGGTGATGACCCTCGTGCAGACGGAGGAGTTGGAAGCGGTGATGAGCGTGCCGGAACATCGACGGGGCGACGTCACTGTGGGACAGCGGGCGGAGGTGTCGGTTTGGGCGTTAGGAGAACGCCGTACGTCGGGCGTCGTGCGGGAGATCGCGCCCATGGCGGACAGTATGTCCCGCACGTATGCGGTGCGCGTCGCGCTGCCGACGCCGCCGGCCGACCTTCTGCCGGGGATGACGGCCAGCGTCTACTTTTCGGCGGTGGAGGCTTCGGATACGGCGTCGCTGCCCCTCTCCGCCCTCTATCAGACGGGGGATACGCCCGGTGTCTGGGTGATCGGCGAGGGGGAGCGGCTTCATCTCCAGCCGGTGACGGTGGAGGGCGTCTTGGGCAATCGCGTCCTTTTGCGCGGCCTTTCGGCGGGGACGCGTGTGGTCACGGCGGGGGTGCATAAACTCACGGAGGGCGAGATCGTGCGCTTAGGGGAGGAAGTGGCGCGGCCATGAGAAATCTCACAGAGGTGTCCCTCAAGAATCGGGATCTCGTCTGGTACGCCATTGCCGTCGTCTTTGTGGCGGGGATCTTTTCCTACCTGAAGTTAGGACGCATGGAGGATCCGAGTTTCACCATCCGTCAGATGGTGGTGACGGCGGCGTGGCCGGGGGCTACGGCGGCGGAGATGGAGCAGCAGGTCACGGACAAATTGGAGCGGAAATTTCAGGACATTCCCCGGATCGACTACATCCGCAGCTATTCCAGACCCGGACAGACCGTGATCTTCGTGAATCTGCGCGATGATGTGCCGGCGGCGGAGATTCGCAATGTCTGGCGGGATGTGCGGAATTTCGGCGCCGACATCAAGGCGAAACTGCCGGAGGGGGTCTACGGCCCCTTTTATAATGACCGCTTCGATGACGTGTATGGCTCGGTGTACGCCGTCACCGGGGAGGGGTATACTTACGAAGAGCTGCGGCAGACGGCGGAAAAGCTGCGGCGGCTCATTTTGGATCTGCCGGCTGTGCAGAAGGTCGAACTCTTAGGCGATAAGACGGAGCGGGTCTACATCGAGATGGACAAGGCGCGCCTTTCCGCGCTGGGGCTTTCACCGATGACGATCCTCGAGGCGATCAAAGCGCACAATGCCGTGACCCCGGCGGCGATGGTGGACACCGAAGAGAACCATGTGTACCTGCGCGTCAGTGGGAGCTATGACGATTTAGACGCCATCCGCGCCACGCCGCTTTCGGCGGGGGGACGGCTCTTTCGCTTGGGGGATGTCGCTATGGTGGAGCGGCGCTATGCCGAGCCGTCCGATCCCGAGATGTACTTTGACGGTGCGCGGGCGGTCGGCGTCGCCGTTTCGATGGAAGATGGGGGCAACGTCTTGGCGTTAGGCGAAGACCTTCGCGCCCTCATCGAAAAGGTGCAGGCGGAAGAGCCGGTAGGGCTGTCTATCCACCGCGTGTCTGACCAGCCGGCGGTGGTGGCAGATTCCATTGACGCGTTCGTCAGTGCGCTTCGGGAAGCTGTGGTCATCGTCTTAGCGGTGAGCTTTTTAAGCCTTGGCGTTCGGACGGGGTTGGTCGTGGCAGGGTGTATCCCGCTCGTTTTGGCGGGGGTTTTTTGCGCGATGTACCTCTTGGGGATCGACCTGCACAAGGTTTCCTTGGGCGCGCTCATCATTTCGCTTGGCCTCTTGGTGGACGATGCCATCATCGCCGTGGAGATGATGAGCGTGAAGCTCGAGGAGGGATTAGGGCGCTTTGACGCGGCTTGCTATGCCTTTCGCGCGACGGCGATGCCCATGCTCACCGGCACCTTGATCACCGTCGCCGGCTTCATCCCCGTCGCCTTCGCCGTGGGGTCGGCATCGGAATTTTGCCGCGACCTCTTCACCGTCATTGCCATTGCGCTCTCTTTGTCTTGGATCGTGTCCGTCATGGTGGCGCCGCTCTTTGGGTATCATCTCATCCGCGTCCCGGAGAAGAAGAACGAACAGGCGGATCCCTATCAGAGCCGCTTTTACGGCATGTTCCGCGCCGTCTTAGGGTGGTTCCTCACGCATCGGACGCTCGTTTTGGCGGGGACGGCGGGGATTTTTCTCCTGTCCCTTTTCCTTTTGAAGTCGGTGCGCCAAGAGTTTTTCCCGCCGTCGCTTCGCCCCGAGATTTTACTCGACATGCGGCTTCCCGAGGGATCTTCCCTCAAGGCCAGCGAACGGGAAGCGGCGCGGCTGGCGCGGTTTTTAGACGAGCGAAAAGACGAGATGGAGAATTATGCCTACTACGTCGGCACCGGTGCGCCCCGCTTCGTCTTGACGATCAATCCAAGGCTTCCGGCGTTCAATTACAGCCAATTCGTCATCGTGGCGAAGTCCGCCGCGGCGCGCGACGATCTCATTGCCGCGTTGCGCCGCGAATTGGCGGACAACTTCCCCGAGGTGCGGACGAATATGCAAACGATTCAGACGGGCCCTCCGGCGGACTACCCGGTGATGATCCGGGCGGCGGGCTATGACCGGGAGAAGGTGCGCGCCCTCGCCGGGGAAGTGGCGGATCTCATGCGGGAGGATCCGAATTATGTGGACGTCCATTTCGACTGGAACGAAAAATCTCAGGTGATGTCCCTCGCGCTCGATCAGGATAAGATGCGCGCCTTGGGGCTAAGCAGCCACGATGTCGCCATGACGCTTTACACGGAGATCACCGGCGTGTCGGCGGCGCAGTATTACCGCGGGGATCGCACCATCGACATGGTGTTTCGCCTGAAGCAGGCGGATCGCGATACCTTGGAGAAGGTGAAAGAGCTGCCCATCGGCCTTCCGAGTGGGCGCTATGTCCCGCTCTCGCAGGTGGCGCAGATCTCCTATCAGGCGGAGGACGGTCTTATCTGGCGCAGGGATCTAAAGCCGACCATCACCGTGCAGGCGAATATAAAAAGCGGCACGGCGGACGATGCGGCGAAAAAGATCTACGAAAAGACGGCGGCGCTTCGGGCGTCGCTGCCCTTAGGCTACACCATCGAGCCGGGGGGCGCCTTGGAAGACAGCAAGAAGAGCATGGATTATCTCATCGAGCCAGTGCCGGCCATGGTGCTCCTCATCATGACGTTCCTCATGGTGCAGCTCCGAAACGGCAAGCAGATGCTCCTGACGCTTCTCACGGCGCCCTTGGGGATCATCGGGGTGGCGATGGGGATGCTGCTCTTCGATAAGGCGCTGGGCTTCGTGGCGGATTTGGGAATCTTGGCGCTGACGGGCATGATCATCCGCAATTCGGTCATCCTCATCGATCAGATACAAAAGCACGAGGCCGACGGGGAAAGTCCGTGGAACGCGGTCGTAGATTCGGCGATTCTGCGCTTTCGCCCCATCATGCTCACGGCGGCTGCCGCCATCTTGGGCATGGTACCCCTCATGTCCAGCACCTTCTGGGGTCCCATGGCGGTGGCGATTGCCGCCGGCCTCATCGTCGCCACGGTCTTGACGCTGTTGGTGCTGCCCGCCATGTACGCGGCGGTGTACAAGGTGGAGCGGGAATAGGGGCAATTTTTATCGCCCTCCCGACTGGTGCGGAGGGCGATTTTGTGGTATCCTGTATTGCGCGGCGTTTTAACGCTTCGCGATTACCAACGAAAGAGAGGCTCTTTACATGCGACAAAAACGTGTCTTGGCGGTTCATGATATTTCCGGGGTGGGGAAATGCTCCCTGACGGTGGCGCTCCCCATCATTTCGGCGGCGGGGGTGGAGTGCGCGGTGCTGCCCACGGCGGTATTGTCCACGCACACCGGCGGCTTTACGGGCTTTACCTATCGGGATCTGACGGAGGACATCGCGCCCATGGCGGCGCATTGGAAGTCGCTTCACGTCCCCTTTGACGCCATTTATACGGGATTTTTAGGATCCTTTGCGCAGATTGATCTGGTGGCGGCGGCGATAGGGGATCTTCGCGGGTCGGATACCATCGTGGCGGTGGATCCGGTGATGGGGGACGACGGCAAGCTCTACACCATCTTTGATGCATCCTTTCCGCCGGCGATGAAAAAACTCTGCGCCAAGGCGGATCTTATTTTGCCGAATCTCACCGAGGCGACGCTGATGCTCGGGGAGCCGTACCGCGAAGGCCCCTACGAGAAGGACTACATTGAGGGGATCCTGCACCGCTTGGCGAAGGAGATTCCCGCGCGGCAGATCGTGCTCACCGGCGTCTATTTCGACGATCTGGCCTTGGGGGCGGCGGCTTATGACGCCGCGGCGGATGCCGTCGAGTACATCTTAGGGGAGAAGGTGCCGGGCAGCTATCATGGCACGGGCGACGTCTTCGGGAGCGCCGTGGTGGGCGCGCTGGCACTGGGACGCACGCTTCCCGAGGCCGTTCGCGCCGCCGTGGATTTTACCGTGGCCAGCATCAAGTGGTCGGCGGCGGCGGGGACGGAAGTTCGCTACGGCGTGAACTTTGAAGCGAATCTCCCGTGCTACATGAAGGCATTGGGGATTCTCTAACGCGCGTGGGTTTTTGCGCTCCGCACAACGTGCCTCCTCCTCCTGATGGGGGGCGGAAACGTGCGGATGGCGGTTCTCCCTTCGGTGGAGTCGAGCGCGCCCCGATCGTCGAGGAGACGAAGGGGCGCGCTCTTTCTTTGCCTGTCCCATGGTTCATCAGGCGCGTGGCACCCCGTTTTTAGTGCTTTTGGATGCGGGCTTTTTGAGTTGGCAAACGGCGGGAAAAGAAGTATAATGAAACGACGTGATTCATATAGAACCCATGCGATTATGATTATATTGGACGCGAGGGGAAGCGGATATGGAAATCAAGGATATGCAGGCCTTTTACGCGGTGGTGCAGGAAGGCAATATCAGTCATGCGGCGCTGCGCCTTGACGTGGCGCAGCCGGCGCTGTCGCGGCAGATGAAGCGTCTCGAAGAGGGGCTTGGCGTGCAGCTTTTTGAGCGGGGCAGCCGGCGCATTCGCTTGACGGAGGCGGGGAGCCGGCTCTATACGCGGGTGGAGCATATTCTCAGCTTGGTGGACGGCACGGTGCGTGAGATCACGGAGATCGGCAGCGGTCTTGCGGGGACGATCCGCTTGGGGACGGTCACTTCCTCGGGGGCGCTGCTCCTTCCTGAACTCATGCGGGAGTTTCATCAGCGCGTGCCGCAGGTGACGTTTCAGATCTGGGAGGCGGAAGGGACGCGTGTGCTGGAAATGCTCGACGCCCGCGTGATCGAGATCGGCCTGACGCGCACCCAGTCGGACGAGAATCTCTATGAATCGCTGCTCTTGCCCGAGGAGCCGCTGATGATGGTGATGAGCCGCCGCCATCTCTCGGGGGCGTCGCCGGAGGAAGTGCGGGTGGAGGAGCTTCGAGAGCAGCCGATCATCTTGCCGCTTCGCTGGAAGGGAACCTTCTTGGCGCACTGCAAGCGGGTGGGATTCCTTCCCCACATCATCTGCGAGAGCGACAGCATCGTACAGAATGTGTTGGCGGTGCGGGCCGGGCTTGGCTGCGCCCTCTTGCCGCTCTCGGCGCGGTGCCTTTTGACGGACGATGGAGAACTCGTCATGAAGCGTTTGGTGGAGCCGGAGATCATGGCGTATACGGTACTCTCCTGGCTCAAAAATCATACGCTCTCGGCGGCGGCCATCCACTTCATCGACCTTTTTCGGGAAATGTTTTTGCCGCCTGAGACGGGCGGAGAAGAAATGTCGTCTTTCGGGGCGAATGAAGAAACGCAGGGAGCGTGAACATGATGGAACCAGCAGAAAAAATTACCGTCGGCCTTGTCCGAGAAGAAACGATGACCGTGGAGGTCAATCATACCGCCCGTACCTTGGGGAGCGGCTCCCTTCCGGTACTTGGCACGCCGGCGATGACGGCGCTCATGGAGCAGGCCGCGACGAACTTGGCACAGTCGCTCTTGCCGGAGGGCTGGACGAGCGTCGGCACGGCGCTTTCCATCGAGCATGTGTCGGCCACCCCGGTAGGGGCTCTGGTGCGCGCTGTGGCTACCGTGGAGGAGGTCGCCGGGCGGCGGCTTCGCTATCGGGTGGAGGCGGTTGACGAGGGAGGCCTCATCGGGCGCGGCACACACGACCGTTATGTGGTGGAGACGGAAAAATTCATGGCAAAAGCGCAAGATAAGCTGCATAAGAAGTGAAGGGAACCTCTGTGTACCCCGAGGATGGACGTGGTGAAAAACATCCTTGGGGGCTTTCTTTTTTTGTGAAATCTGTTTATACTTATGATAAGGAAAGTATCATAGAGCGGAAAAGGAGCGCGGATGAAATGCGAGAGGCAGCGAAAGTCTTTATCGTGGAGGACGAGCGGCGCATCGCTCGTTTTCTGCAAATGGAGCTAGAGCATGAGGGGTTTCAGACGGCCATCGAAACGAATGGCCGCCGCGCTTATGAGCGCATCTTGGAAGAAAAATTTGATTTGATTCTTTTGGATCTCATGCTGCCGGATATGGACGGTTTGGACATTTGTCGAAATGTCAGAAAATTGTCGGATATTCCCATCATCATGCTGACGGCGAAGGATGAAGTGGAGGAGAAGGTGGAGGGGCTGGATATTGGCGCCAACGATTATATCACGAAACCCTTTGCCATCGAGGAGCTATTGGCGCGGATCCGCGCCACGCTGCGGGATTATCGCCCGGTGGGGGGGAAGGAAAGCGGAGGTATGCTCGTGGCGGGAGATCTCGTGATGTACCCTGACCGCTACGAGGTACGCGTGGCGGATCAGCCCGTGGACTTGACGAAGAAAGAATATTTTCTTTTGGAATATCTCCTGCGCCACAAGCGCACGGTGCTGACCCGAGACCAGATCCTGCAAAAGGTTTGGGGCTATGATTACATTGGCGATACGAACGTGGTAGATGTCTACATCCGCTATCTGCGGGCGAAGATTGACGAGCGCTTCGGGAAAAAGTTCATCTACACGATGCGGGGTATCGGCTATGTCATTCGGGATTAAGCTGCCGCACCTTGGGATCTCCATGCGGCTCATGCTGGCGAATGCGGCGATCTTAGTCAGTATGCTGCTCTTGACGAGCCTTCTCACGATCCTTGGCATTTATTATTCCCTTTACCATCAGGCGGAAGTGGAGATGGGGGAGAGTATCCATGCGACGCTGCTGTCCATGGAGCGGTCGGAAAAGCTGGATTCCGATGCGCTGCCGCCGATCCCTACGCTGCGGCAGCAGCGGGCGCGGCGGGAGCTCGATCCCGACTGGGTGATGCCGCCGCAGTTTGCCCTTCAGCTTTACCGTGACGGGGCGCTGACGCGGGGGGTGGTATTGCGCATCGAAGACGGCGACGGGGTCATGCTCTTTAACAGCGATTCCCATTATCCCTCCTTGAGCGAAGTGCAGAAGCATATTGTCGCGCCACCGCCTTTTTTGTCCAGTCAGGCGATGCATGTGGTTTTTTTGAATAATTTCCAGATGTATTATCAAGTGGTTTCCGCGCAGTGGAAGGGGAAGCCTTACCAGCTTCATTTTCTGCGCATGATTACGGCGGAGCGAGAGTTCCTTCACCTCTTGAGAAACGGCCTTCTCTTGACGAATACGGTAGGGATTCTGCTCGCGCTCATCGCTTGCTATTATGTGAGCCGGAAGGCACTGCGCCCGCTGCGCACCATCACCCAGACGGCGCAGGAGATCGAGGTCACGGATCTTTCGCGGCGGATTCCTCTGCCGTCAGCGGACGACGAGATGCGCGAGTTGGCGGCGACGATCAACCGCATGTTGGAGCGCATTGAATCCGGGTTTGATCAGCAGCGGCGCTTCGTCTCGGACGCTTCTCACGAGCTTAGGACGCCGGTGACGGTGATCTTAGGGTATGCGGACATGCTCCGCCGCTGGGGTTCGGAAGATGAAGAAGTCTTGGAGGAGGGGATCACCGCCATCGGCTCCGAGGCCAACAATATGAAGAGTCTCATCGAGCGACTGTTGTTCTTGGTTCGAGCAGATCTTAACCGGCAGGCCCTGAATCGGAAACTCATTGACATGGCGGTTCTCTTGGCGGATGTGGCGCGTACGGGGCAAATGATTGCGCCGCACCACACCGTGACCTTAAAGGAAAATACACCGAGCCACATCTTTGGCGACGTGGTGATGATCCGGCAAATGCTGCGGATCTTTTTGGACAACGCCGTCAAGTATACCCCGGAGGGCGGCGAGATCTTCTTCATGTCGCAGCGGGAGGGCGGACGGCTCCATGTCATTGTGGCGGATACCGGGATCGGGATCGCCCCGGAACATCAGCCAAAGGTGTTTGATCGGTTCTACCGGGTGGATTCTTCCCGCGCGAAGGAAGGCGGGGGGATCGGACTCGGTCTCGCCATCGCTCGCTGGATCGCTGACGCGCATGACATTCGGATCGCGCTGACGAGCGAGGTGGGCAAGGGGACGACGATCCATCTCTACATACCGCTCGTGGATGGGGGATGTGTGCCTGACGACAGCAAGACCGCTCCGTGAGGGGCGGGTATTTTTTTATCTGGGGATCTTCGGGCGGGGGACATCCGCGGCGCGCGGCTTTTCTTATTCATTGGCTTTACGGAAGATCGCTTCGAGTGATGGCAGGGGCGTTTTTTGCGATAGGGCACACTGGAGGAGGATGCGCGCTTTGACCGGAGATAAAGCGCCGCTCGAGAGGAAGGGGGAGGCGTCGAACGCTGCGCCTTCGAGGGGGACGAAGCCCTCGGGGAGGCGGCTGGCACGGACGACGGCGATGCCTTTTTCGCTGGCGGCACGGAGTTCCCTTTCGACGGGAGCGGGGATGCTTCCCATCCCTGCCCCCGCGTAGACGATGCCTCGGACGCCAAGAGCGAGGGCGGCACGAAGGAATGTGCCGTCGTCGCCCGCGCAGCCGTAGAGGATGACGACGGGGGCGAGCGGCGCGTCAGGGATCGGGAAGGTGAGGGGCGCGGGCGCGGCGGGGCAGGAGAAGAGGATGTCGTCTCCGACGATGCGCCCGACTGCGCCGCGCGTCCCCCCGGAGAAGGCGTTTTTCCGATAGGTGTCGCGTTTCGTGACCGTGGCGGCGGTGAAGATGTCGTCGTTCATCGTCACTAAGATGCCTCGCCCCTGTGTCTTTTTCGAGAGGGCGAGGCGCACCGCGTTAAAGAGGTTGGCGGGGCCGTCGGCGCTCATGGCGCTGGCAGGGCGCATGGCGCCGGTGAGGATCACGGGCTTTTCCCACGGGAGGGTCAGGGAGAGAAAGTAGGCGGTTTCCTCCAAGGTGTCCGTCCCGTGGGTGATGATGACGCCGGTGAGCGCGGGGTCGGCCAACATTTTTTTTGCGCGTCGGGCGAGATCCCGCCATATCGCGTCGGTGATGTCCTTGCTGTCCACGGAGGCGACGGCTTCGGTGCGAAAGCGGGCGATGGAGGAGAGCGCGGGGACGGCGGCGAGGAGCTCCGCCGCGCCGTGGACGCCCGCTCGATAGCCGAGGGTCTGATCGGGGCTTTTCCCCGCGCCGGCGATGGTGCCGCCGGTGGTGAGCAGCCCCAGCAAGGGGCGCTGGTTGATCCTTTTTTCCGTCATGGGGTCCTCCTGTGGATGTTTTTGGTGTAGAATGATGGCGTGAAAAGGCGCCGGGGCAGGGACGGCGAGCCGGAGCGCCATGGGGCGCGAGGGGAGTGTCAGGATGGACGAGAAGGCGGCGCGGTGCGCACGCGCGCGAGCGACAGCGAAAAAATACGCGCTTCTCCTCGGGGCGGGGCTGCTCTATTTCCGTTTCGTCACCGTGACGGGCTGGTCGATTCCCTGCCCCATCCATGCGGCGACGGGCTTTTTCTGCCCGGGCTGCGGCGTGACGACCCTCTTTTTGTCCTTGGGGCGCGGGGATTTTGCCGGCGCGTGGGCGGCGAATCCGGCGCTTTGCCTCGCTTCGCCGCTCCTCCTCTTCCTCTTGGCGGCGGATGAATACGCCTACGTTCGCACCGGGCGGGGCAAAGATTGGCCGCAGTGGCTGAGCGGCCTTCTCCTCGCGGCTTTTGTCCTCTTTGCCATCGGGCGCAATCTGTGCCGCTGACGCATCGGGGGACTCTTTCGCCCTTCAGTGCCCTGCCGTCATCGCCTTTAGTTCGTCGTAGTAGCGGCGGCTCACGGGGACGGCGACACCTGTTTCCTCGGCCTTTTGGAGGAGAGCGCCCAAAAAGGCGTCCAGCTCCGTCGGGCGATGGGCGGCGATGTCGCGCTTCATGGAGCTGGTGGCGGTGGGCGCTTGCTTTTCCCTCATGGCGCGGCAGCTTTTTTCGACCAAGTTTTTGGGGAGGGCGACCCCGACCGCTTCCCCCACGGCGTAGGCTTCCGCGAGGAGCGCCTGAAAGTCGGCGGTCTTTGCCGCGTCGGCGCGGATGCCCGCGACATCCGTCTGGTAGCGGGCAGTGATGGAGTTAAAGGCGCAGTTTAAGATGTACTTTTGCCAGATGGCGCTCGTGACGTCGTCTGCCCAGCGGCAGTCGAGTCCTGCATCTCGAAGGAGCGCAGCGAGCGCCTTTACCTTCTCTCGCGCCTCTGCTTTTGGGCTTTGGCTGCCCACCTTCATGTAGGTGGGCGCCCCTTCTTGCCGCGCGGAGAAGTCCGGCAGGGCGGCGGTGATGGTGTAGATGACGCTATCTCCGACGATGGCCTTGGGGAATCGTCGGCGCAGGAAGTCCCCGGCCTCGATGCCGTTCATCACCGGCAGGAGGACGGTATGCGCCCCGACGCAGGGGGCGACCGCTTCCGCGATGGCGTCAAGGGAATAGTTTTTGACGCAGAGGAGGACGTAGTCCTGTACACCGAGCGCCGCGCCGTTCTCGGCGACGGCCGCAGGATGGGCGCAGATATGGCCGAAGAGGTCGCTTTCTAAGACGACGCCGTTCTTTTGGAGCGCGTCCTTTCGCGCCCCCCGCGCGATGACGGAGAGCGTGCCGACGTCGCCATGACCGATGAGCGCGGCCAAAAGACCGCCGATGGCGCCGACGCCTGCCACGCAAATGGTGGGCTTTTCGATAGCGTTTTCCATGATGAATCACCTCGCTACGATTGTAGCACAGAAGACAGCGCTGCGCACGATTTTCCCCGCGCCCCTGTGACAGAATCCCCGGCTATGGTATAATATGAACACTTAGAGAGCGCAAAGCGCGAACTTAGTGAGAATATA
>JBQNAL010000007.1:0-118672 GCA_052170475.1 Schwartzia sp. (in: firmicutes) | reverse complement strand
AATGGGTTCCAAAATGGAACTTTTTGCGTCAATTTATTTTACAACTTACAAAAAATTTTTACCGGGCGGCGGGCACGGAAGGTGACGGGCGTCAGGCCGCAGGTTTTGGCGATTTGTTGTGCCGTCGTGAAATGGGCGCCGATGGCGTCCGGCTCGTGCGCATCCGAACCAATCGTAACGTATTGTCCGCCCACTTCCCCGTAGCGCCGATAAATGGGCAGGAGTGTTTCTGCGGCAAGAGCGTCGCCAAGGCGGCGAGTGTTGAGTTCGAGCGCCGTATCCGTTTCGACGAGCGCTACGAGCACCGCATCGATCTCCGCCGTATACTCTTCGTAGCGCAAAGCAGGATCGTCGTACGGCGCGTACCGGACGATGTAGTCGATATGCCCCAGGGTGTCAATATAGGGATGTGCCCGCACCAAACGTGCCATCAAAGAGAGATAGTCCCTATACAGCTCGCTTTTCGTTCGTCCTGCATAGGTGTCCGCTTCGTAGAGATCTTTTCCGTACAAGAGATGAACGGAGCCGATCACTTCATCGAAGGGGGCGCGAGCCAAAAAGGCCGCTGCCATGTCTTCTTCCCCTAAGACAAGCCCCACCTCTGCCCCCAAGAGGAGGTTGTCTCCCCGAAGCGGCGCATAGGCCGCCCAATATGCTTCCGGCGAAAACCAAAACTTCATCTCCCCCGGGTAGCTAAAATCCACATGTTCCGTAAAGACAAGCCCTATTCCCTGTTGTTTTGCCTCCCGCAGAGCCGCTTCGGCGGTCATGCGCGAATCAGCCGAAAACTGCGTATGGACGTGACTGTCAAAAAACATCGCCGTCACGCTCCTTTCTCCATCTGTCACGGTAATCATAGCACAAAAGATCGCCCCTGCCAAAAACTGCGTCAAGGGAAAGAGCGCAACCCCTGGAGGCCGCGCTCTTTCGCCACACGGTATGTGATTGAAGAGGAAACGAGTTAGCTTGCATGTTCTTCCAAAATGTCCCGCAGTGCGTGCGAGCTGGAGGTGTGGGAACGCACCACTTTGACGTTCTTACGCCGCGCTTCGATGAGGGCGCTCTGCACCATCTTATGACTGACGGTATGGGTGAAGAGTACCATGATGTCCGGCGTTCCGATCTTATCCCGAAAACCTTTCGGCACCTGGGTAAAGACCTTTGCCCGACACGCGTACTTCTCACATAGATCCTTATACTGGCGAACCATACAGTCATTACCGCCCACGATGACTATACTCATGACATGATCGCTCCTTCAGCGTAGATGAGAATACTGCTCAATGACTAAATGATAACAGTTCTCATTTCTTCTGTCAAGGGGACGGAGTAAAAAAGTCATGTTCGATTCGGTTTAGCGAAGATTGACCGCCGGAACATGATGTTTGATTTGGGAATAATCGCCGGTGAGATAGTCATCTAAGCGCGCTAAACGGAATTTCGCGGGATCGCCGTCAGGGCGCTGTTCATTCGCCGTCAACATGAGGTCCACCGCTTTGGCGGTAAATTTCGCTGTGGCGCTCATGTGCATGACGAGGACGATGCCCTTTCGCACCTTTCCCCGATGATTGAAGATGGCGTTCTGCATGGCAGCGACCATCGAGGACAAATTCGGCTGTGCGTAGTCCGATGTGCTTTCCCCTGACACGATGTAGGTAAAGCCCGCATCGAAATTCGCCCGAACCCCGGAGCGGCTCACCGCCAAGGTTGGAGGCCGCATGAGGCGGGTCAGCGCCGGCCGCCCGCCCACCACCATGTCGCCGATGGTATCAGAAAGACGCAAGAAGCTCTCCCGCACGTCCGCAGCGTATTCCTCTTTCCCCATGACGGCGACTTGATGCCCGCGTGCATCGCGCCGATTCATCGCCTTGTGACTGTTGGTGTGGCTGCCGATTTCTTGCCCATCGGCCGCGATAGCGCGGAGCAGATTGGGATTGTTCGGCATGTTCAGGGTGATGATGAAAAAGGTTCCCGGCACCTTGTGCTTACGGAGAACGTAAAGCAGATGATTGACGGAATCATCACACCCCCAGTCATCGAAGGTGAAAAAGACGGCATTATCCGGCACCGTCTTGACGACGCCCGTCTTGTCTGCTTTGATCATTTCGCTGCGGGAAAACTCCGTCATGCGATCCCTTTCGTTCACATCCGATGCCCCGAGGTACCGCTTGTAAAACTCTTCTGCAAAATTTTGATCGTTGATGGGAAAAGGAACATAGTCAGGACGCAACTCCGGCAGGATCTTTTCGGGATCCACCGGATACTGCCACAGCTTGTCCTTGTCCGCTAACACTTCCCGAATGGACTCCACAGCGTAGGCGGAGTCGTTATGGGGATTCGTTTCAGGGGAATCCCCAAAGGCACGATAGGCGATGTTGTCGATCTTCTTCTTCCAGACCTCCATCATCATTTCCCCGGCCAGCATCTCATGGGTATAAAAATCCGTGCGCAGGTAGACGAGCTGCCCACGCCCCAGAGATGTCGTCCACTTGCCGAAGATGTCCGGCATGACCTCGGCGGGCGATTTCGCGTCTTTATGCTTGCCCTGCACGACGTTGAGGCTCTGACCATAAAGTTCACAGCCAAGAGCCGCCACCGCCTCTTGAAGAGCCGGTGACTCAGGGCCTCCCATGTGGCGCACCGAGGTGGTTTCGATGCCGTAGCGCTCCCGAAGGCCGTTTCGCACATAGTCGATCTGAGCGCAGATCGAATAGAAATCGTCCGTATCCTTGGTGTGGATCGCGACGCCAAAATCCTGCCCACGCGCGGCGATGAGGTCTAAATTCGCCCCGTTTTTCTCCAACTCCCGCGTCGTGACGAAGAAGGTTCCCGTCCAGCCCTTGGCCGCCATCTTATCCAAGATGTCCCTAAGCGGCGCTTCCTTAGAAAAGCCGCCAAAGGTAAAGACCACCGATTGGCGCGTGGTGGTGATAAAGCGCTGCTTAAACGCCAGACGACCGTCATTCTCCTCGCGCATCTTTTCATAGACCGCCGGATCTGAAACGCCGGGCAGAGCAGCCGCCATAGTGATGTGTGGATCCACAAAAAGGCAAAGGCCAAGAACCAGTAAAACCATACGCCCTAAAAAGCCCCGCTCCTCGCTCATGACTTCTCCCCCCGTTCTTTGATCTCACGGATGTCGGTGTTCCCGCCCAACCGCCACAGGCTGACCGCAGGGATCCCCTGACGAGCCGCCACCGTGATCCACGCGTTCAGTGTCTCACTGTCGGCATACCAGACCACATAGTCCTTTTCCTTCTCCCGATAGTGGAAAACCAGCGCCGCACTGTCGCCATCCCGTGTTTCTCGCGCTTGATGGCGATCCCGTAAGTCTACCGCCTCCCGTTGGCTGATAAAGCGCTGCGCCTTGCCGCTCGCGGTCTCCCACAGACAGCCGCCCGTCGCCAGCGCCACCGCCCGCTTCTCCGGCAGATCGGCCATCCGCTTCACGATCTTTTCAATGAAAGCGCCATCCGCTTTCGCCCCCGGCACGCTATGAAGACCATAGAGGTTATAGAGCATGACCACATACTCCGGTCCTCGGCAAAAGCCCGCATCAAAGGGAGTCGAAGGCTCTAAGACGATGCGCAGTTTCAGCCCCGCCTCAATCGCAGCTTTCGAGAGCCGATAGGTGAAATCCATGAACCGTGGGACGAGATCCGGCGCATCTTTCCAGATCCGCTCGTAATCCAATTCAATGCCGTCGTAGCGCCCTTCCTTCCCCAAGGCGATGATCTCCGCGATGTGGCGATCCATGGACGCCGTATCGGCCAGCACCCGGCGCAGTACCGCCGTATCCTTGTCGAGCGCCTTGCCATTCTCCCCCACCGCATCATTGACGATGGTGAGATAGGCGGGCACCTTGTCTTCTTTTTTGAGCGCCGCCTGCCGTGCCTTAGCCACAGCGTCAGGGACGACGAGGCGATCCTTCGCGTCAAAGGAGGCCGCGAAGTAGGACAAGCCCCGCAGGCGTCCGCGCATGGCAGCGTACTCCGTCATGCCGCTCTCCATGTCCCAGTATGCCGACCACGCAGAGAGGGCGACCGCCGGGTGCGCCCCGCTTTGCAACGGCGTCCCGCAGCCCGTCGTCAGGAGAATTGCCAGCGAAAGGCCAAGCGTGCGCAGTATTTTTTCCATATCCTTTGACCCCTTTCCCCACGGCCACACATTTATAGAACATCGATGAACCAGTTGAGGACGCCATTCCAAAGCTCTGCCGCCCGTGCTTTGACTTTCGGCCAACCCGTGTATTCCGTGGAGTAAAGGATCGTCTCCCCCGCCGGATCAGCGCTCACCGTCAGCTTGTAAAAGCGGCCGTCATAGACGTCATCGGCAAGATTGCGCTGACTCCATTGCGCCTCATCCGACCAGCCCGCTTCGAGGAAAAGGCTCCCCGCGGCGGTATCTCCCACGGTAATCGTGGGAACCTCCGCGCCACCCACACGAATCGACAGCGTATCCCCCACCAAAGAAAGATTGAGCTTTTGAAAGGAGCGCACGTTCCGATCCGTCGTCTCCTCGTAGACTGCGCCCCCGTCTGCGACGGAAAGGGCAGATTCCTGCTGACGCTGCAAGGCACGCGCTGCGTACTCGTTCGCCTGCGCAGAGGAATCGGCGTAGCGCGCGAAGGTCTGAAGCTCCAGCACCTCCGCATCCCGCCGCGCTTCGTCTACCGAGAGAGGGGCAATCCCAAAGAGGGTAGACAATTTCTCCCGATACAGCTCACGTTCCCTGCCGTCCACTTTCTCCACCACGGAGACGACGCCATTGCCCAAGCGAAAACGGATGAAGCGAGAAAGATCGTCATTGGCTCTCAGATAGATCCCCTGCTCCCCGTAGCGGTTCCCCCGCAGCTCCACTTGAAGGTGTACGTCGGAAAAGCTGCCGCTGCTCCGCAGGCGAGAAAGTCCACTATCCTCGGGCAGAGACGTCAGGATGTACTCTTCCCCCTTCATCTCTGCCGCGCCTTTCACGATCTCCCAGTCTCCATGGCGCACAGCGTCCCCGACGACGAAATCCACCGGCTGATTGATGTCATACTTGATCCGCATGAGGAGATGGTTGACCGACCAGTCCGGCTGGGGCTGCATCCGCGTAAGATCGTAGATGCTGCTGTTGCGCTGATTGAAGGAATATCCTTCCCGGTTGAAATTCATCCGAAAGAGCTTGTGAATCCACTGTCCATTCGTTTGACTCACCAAAGGATGATTGCCATAGGCGCCCGTATTGGCGTGCATGATGACGTACAGCCCCGGCACGTAGCCTATCCCCTCGCGGTACAGCTCCTCCAAGCGCTCATAATCGTAGCCGATGCGGTAGTGCATCCGATTCACACTCTCTTTGGGCACGCCGTACTTGTCCCGGATGAAGTCCATCAGGTAGTGGTTGTATCGGCGGGAGAGCGCCGGCTTCATCATGGAGAAGCGCAGAGGATCGATCTCGCCGATGTAATTGTCGTAGCGGTCAAACACGTTGATGAACTGCAAGCGGTACCCGTTTGTCCCCAACTGCCAATAGCTCGATTTCTCCAATTCTAACAATTCATCGGGATGGAGAAACGTCAGATCCTTGCGCACGAAATTCTCTGCGTAGGTCATCATGTTCCCCAAAAAATTCAGTTCCTCCAAAATGGGCTGGGCGAAGATCGCCGTGTCCCGCCGCCCATCCTCAAACATCAAAAAGAGCGCCCGAGGCGGAAGCGGCTTGCCCTCCGCATAGTAGGCCTCCACATCCTGCTGGGTGATGGTCACATACCCTTGCTGGCGCAGTGCCTTCAGGTGTTCGCGCAGGAGGGGCGCACCGATGAGGGAGTTCTTGTCCCCCTTGCGCTCCACGCCGAAATAAGAAAGAGCCACAAAGCCCGTATCCACGCCCTCTGAACCAGAGTATCCTTCAAAAGGGCGATAGGTCGTCAAGGAGAAAAACGCATCCACCAAAAGATACACGATGCCCATCAAACAGAAGATCTGGATGATCGTCCGTATGGTTTTCACGCGTTTTTTCTCCCGCGTGAAGGCAGCGTCTCCCAAACTCATACCGCCGCCCCCCTCGCCTCAGTTGTTTGCCGTTTCTGTCCCTCTTTGCGCTTTCGTTTTCCCTCTTTCTCGTGCATGGCCTTAAGGTCGGCGGGGGTCGCCCGCGTCCCCCATTGGGCGTGCCAGAAGGTGAACCACGCCACCGGCATCTGCCAGAGGAGGACGAACTCATAGTAAAGGCAGAACCAAATGCCGTAGATCCATGTGCTGCTCCTGCGTAAAAAGAGCTGCGCCATGCTCATGAGAGCCGCCATGAGAAGCATGCCTAAGATAAAAGTCAAGGGAAAGACGCGATTCATCAGGGGTACGTAGACTAAATTGTAAAGGACGATGATCGGCGCAAAGATCGGCACCATGAGTCCCATGTAGAAAAAGAGGGCCATGAATGGCTCCTTCTTCCACATGAAGCGCCCGGCGATGAGAGATTCCCGCAGCCACGAACGCTTCCACCGCATCTGCTGCTTGAGAAACATCGCGTTGGTATTCGGCACGATGGTGGCGCAGACTGCCGTATCCTGATAGCCGGTACGATTGTGGCGCAAGATGAAATTCGTCATGCTGCGGTCGTCGCCAAAGGTCGCCCGCTTGCCCAAAAAGGTCTGGTTGAGCCAATCATCGCAGTATTTGAGCACCAAATCCTTACGGTAACAGGAAAGAGGCCCAGAGAGGCAGGTGGCCGCGTCGAAGTATCCCTCCGCCGCCTTCATGATGCGAAAAGCGATGTAGTAGCGCACGGACTGCATTTTGGTCAGCGCGTTGGTGTAGGTATTCGCGACGTCGGTGCGGCCGGAAACGCCGCCCATCTCCTCGTCCTTAAAGGGCTGAACGATATTTCGGACGGCAAAGGGATCGACAAAGCTATCGGAGTCCACGAACACCAACAGCTCATGCTTCGCCCGCTTGGCGCCCACCGCCAAGGCGTCACGCTTCCCGGCATTCTTTGGCTGCACATAGTAGCTGAGCCGCTCTTCCACATGGTAGCGATCCCCTTGGCGGCGCAGCTCTTCGATGATCTCTTTGATCTTCTCCACCGAGCGGTCGGTGGAGCAGTCGTCGATGACCATGATCTCTAACTTCTCCTGTGGATAATCCTGATTCACGCAGCTCTGGATCGTCCGCTGGATCCATTTCTCCTCATTGAAACACGGAATGATGATGGTTACCCCCGGCGTATACTCCGGATCGATGGGTACAGGGCGATAAAATGCCCCGAAAAGATAGCGGGACAAAAGGAAGACGGCGGCGATGATGCTGTAAAGATAGAGCCACCGATTGAAGCGAAAATAGATCACCGATTCCGTCCGCATCAAGACGATGACCAAAGACACAAACAGGAGGAAAAAGGAGGATGCCCATAAGAGATAGCGCCCCTGCCGTTTATTGACATACTCGGAGAGAGCCTCTTTGAAGCGGATCCCGCAAAACCCTCGGGTGTCCCCCTCTTTTTGGAAGCAGCGCACGCACTCGGCGGCGATCTCCTTCACCTTCATTTCATAGCCTTCCGGCATGCTCCCCGGCGTGATTTCAAAGGTGAGCGTCAGATCCTCCGCCTCAAGGAGCGGCGTTCCATCGACGCCTTCCTCCAGGCGAAGCAGCATCCCCGTGGTGGAGATGTCGAGGCAGACGCCTTCCATGGTGCGAGACGCCGTTTCGCCTTTGGCGCGGTAGCGAATCAGCACCGCATACTCCACCTCGTAGCGCTGCCCCGCCATTTCCGTAGCGATGTACTCTTCAAAGTTCTGCTTCCGAAGATCAGTTGCGCCGGCACTGCGGCGGTCGGTATTCGTCCGTCCCCCCGTGTTGTCCGGCACATGAGATAAGAGCCGCCGGTCATGCTTGGTGACGGAAAGTATATCTTCTAATTCTTCAGCCATCGACCGACGCCTCCTTTCCTGCATCAGGCGGCGCACCGGACACGGGTGCCGCCGCTTTCGGCGACGCGCCGGGGACGTTCCCCCAGCCCGCTTCCGGCACATACTCAATATGACGGAAACTCTCCGCCGGCCAAAAGGTAAAGCCCCGCTTTTCAAGCGCCGTGAGCATCCGATCCACTTCCTCCGCCAGCGCTTCCTTCTTGCGCGGCGGCGATGCGGTGTCTGGGATCACAGCGTTTGGCTTTTTATCGATGGCGGGACGCTCGTTCGTCTTCTCCACCTGGGGCGTGAGAATATCCACCGCCTGTCCGCCGGGGATGGCGATGATACTCCCCTGCGGCACCGTGGCCGCCCACGCGTCGGCATCATCGGCACTGTGCAGGGTATGCCGTGCTAAGAAAACGTTTGGCCAGACGACCTCCCCCACACCCGCCGCCGTCACCGCCTGCAAGACAAGCGGCGTCAGCCGGAGCTGCGGCGCATAAAAGAGCGTTGGTCGCCGCCCCATGAGCGTATACACCGTCTTTTGCGTGCGGAGGAGCTGCCCCAGCATGGCCTCCGGCGGCAGCTCCTGAAATTTTCTCATCCCCACGTACGTATAATTGCCGATCGCCTGCCCGGCCTCCGCAATGGCCCGGATGGTTTCCGGCTGAAGCGCCGCGCTGTCCCCTTCCACGAAAAAGACGGCTTTCGCCTGATGGCGCTCCAAGATGTCCAAAAGGCGCATCGTATCCGTGCGCTCGGGGAGTCCCGCCACCACGAGCGCCATGGCGCGCCGTGTCTCATCCCGCACGATAACGCGGGCATACGCCGCCTCGGGAAGGCGTCCTTGCGCCTCCCTCATCTCCTCCCCTATATCGTCGCAAAGGGCGGAAAGATCCGTGATATCCTCCGCCGGATGCGCTTCTTGAGGCAATGTCCGCCACACATAAGACGATACGCCGCCCACCGCCAGCAGGAAGAAAAGTATCCATAGAACTTTCCGATTCATGGTTCATCCTTTCTCTCTCCGAGAACAACTGCCGTCACAAGCTCCAATACCGCATATCTGCGGCCGCATAGGCCTCCTCGGCGAACATCCCTTTGACATCGACGAGCACGCGCTGCCGTCCGGGAACCCGCCGATACATCTGCTCCACCTGCGCCGTCGTC
Source organism: Schwartzia sp. (in: firmicutes) (assembly GCA_052170475.1). GTDB lineage: Bacteria > Bacillota > Negativicutes > Selenomonadales > Selenomonadaceae > CAJPQU01. The sequence goes on along the minus strand of JBQNAL010000007.1, from coordinate 109,611 downwards.
AACTCGCGAAATGCCTCATGGCGAACCAAGAACACCAAGCAGTCAGCGTCCTCTACGGCCGAAAGATCCGTCTCCAGCTCCATCTGATAGAGCCGATGGAAGTCTTCTCGATCCGCCACGGGATCGACGAGGCGCGGGGTGATGCCATATTCTTCCAACCAGCGAACGATCTCGACCGGAAGGGAATTTCGGACGTCCGGGCAGTCCTCCTTAAAGGTCATGCCCAAAAGGTAGACATTCGCCCGCGTGACGTCGATCTTCGCCAAGAGCATCTCCTGCACCACGGCCTGCGCGACCACGGGGCCCATATCATTGTTGACCCTACGAGCCGTAGCGATGAGCCGGGGGCGATACCCCTGCGTTTCCGCCTCGTGAATAAAATAGTAGGGATCGATGCCGATGCAGTGTCCTCCCACCAAGCCAGGACGGAAACGAAGCGCATTCCACTTCGTGTCCATAGCGTCAATGACGTCGTTCGTCTTGATGTGCATACGATGGCACACGATGGCCAGCTCATTCACGAAGGCGATGTTGATGTCCCGCTGGGTGTTCTCCACCAACTTTGCCGCCTCCGCCACGCGTATGCTCTGTGCCTCGTAAACGCCAGCCTCGATGATCCTCTGGTAGACGGCGCCGATCTCCTTCGTCGTCGCCCGGTTCATGCCGGAAACGATCTTGCAGATATTCTCCAAGCGGTGTACTTTGTCCCCGGGGTTGATGCGCTCCGGCGAATAACCGATGGTGAAATCGACGCCGCCTTTTTTCCCCGACGCTTGCTCTATGATGGGCAGGCAGACATCTTCCGTCACACCGGGATAAACCGTGGATTCAAAGACCACGATGGCCTCGGGGCAGAGATTCTCCCCCACGAGCTTCGCCGCATGTTTCACCGGTTCCAAATCCGGCGTCTTGTCAGGATTCACCGGCGTGGGCACGGCCACCACGACGAACGCGGCTTCGCGGAGACGTGCCGGATCGCTCGTGAAATCGACGGAAGCCTCCCGCAACCGCGCATCTCCCAATTCGCAGGTCACATCATGCCCCTTCCGATACGCGGCAATCTTGTCCTCGCTGACGTCAAACCCGATGACCCGAAAATGCTGCGAGAACGCCGCCGCCAGCGGCAAGCCCACATAACCCAGCCCCACGACGGCCAGTGTCGCCTCTTTCGCCGAAAGTTTTTCTACCATATTCATGCTCCATGCCCCCCATTTCTTGCCCGTGCTTCCTCAATCCTTGTAGGACTTAAAATAGTAAGTAAGCGCCACCCATATCGTATTATTGTATTCATGGGTACGAAGATCCTGAAGCCGATCCATCTCCACGCTGAGCAGCCAATCCTTTTTCAAAGTGTAACTGTACCCGACGCCCCAGCCGCGAAACCCGTCCATATAGTCTGCCATGCCGTTCATCGTGTGCGCAGCGTAGGTGGCACGCGGCTGGTGGTAGTATTTGAGATAGCCCATCTGCGCGCCGGGTCGCCAGCTGTCCTCCTGTCCACAGCTCAATGTCCAGACGAACCCTCGCCCGCTCGCCATGTCCCGATCACCCTGCCCAGCCAAATACATGAGGCCAACGTCAAACATCCCGACAGGGCGGCGATAATTCAGCACGAAAATGCGCCGACGCGCCCCCTCATAGACGGGATCAAAATAGTACAGCCCGCCTTCCAAACGCTGTTTATCCTGCGTCCGAAACGAAAACTGCGCATTGTAGACACGATGCGATCCGGGCGTCGTCCCCGCTTCAAAGGTGTAGGTGACGGGGTCTCCAACGACTGCCCGAACCCCGGTGAATTTCGTATCGTAGATGTTCCCTTCCGCCATGTTGGAGCTGAATGCGCCGAGATCGAGCAGCGTGATGCCGCTGTATCCTTCCAAGTAGTAGCGGTCGAGCTGGAAGCGGTTGTCCTCGTTCCCCTTCGGGCCGTGCAGTGTCTTTTCCCACTCCGCCATCCCCAAGAGGTGCCAGTTGTTGTCAAGGTTGAGATCGGGATATAGGCGCAGACGAAGCCGGGAACGGCTGCCGATGCCAAGCGGGCCGGTATGCTTTCCGTAATCGTAGCGAAGCGCCCCGTCCAATTTGAAGCGCATGTTGTCGCTGCCCTTCCCCGGCGGCATCGTAGAAACAGACATCGCTTGGGCGCGTTCATCGTCAAAATAGCCAAGCGCCGCAAGTTCCTTGGCAAATTCCGCGCGAAGGAGTTCCCCCTGCTCTTTCTCTTCCGCTGTGACCTCCGACGCCGGCGGCGACACGACGTTCGCTCGCGAGGAACCCTTGCCCTCAAAAGCCCCGGCAGAAGAGCCCCCCGCAGGAGCCGGCTTTCTTGATTTCTCTGGCTTCGCGCCCTCCTCTTCCTCCATCATCCGCGTTAAATAGGCCTGCCGCATCCGAAGGCGTTCCATATCCCGAAGATTGCGGCGCACCTCTCCCTCCTCACGCACGACATCCTCCGCGATTTTCTCCCGATCAGCAGTGGGCAGAAGTTTTTTATCCGCCGTCTCCATCTGCTCACGCAGCGCCGCCAAGCGCGCCTCCATGTCAGCGTGCCATCCCTCTGCTCTTTTCAGCGCCAGCGTGGCCGCCTCGTATTCCATGCGCCGGCTGACATGAGGATCGCTCGAAAGCGCGTAAATGCCCATAGAGGCCGCAGACTCCGCCAGCTCGCTCACACGTGCCGCCATCCCCGCGTCGCGCTCCACATCCGCCGCATCGTTCTCGGCTGCTTTTGACGCCTCATCCGTCAATACCTTTTTCCCCGCTGCCATATTCGTCAGCGCATCGGACACGCTCTGCGCGAACTGTGTCCGATCGAGCGTCCACAGCTTGTCCGGCAAGATGACATAGCCCGCATTGGCCAAACGTTTCAAGGAAATGTACGCCCATACAGGCACCGCTTCCGACGGCGTAGGAACCACAGTGGTCGGTATAGCCAAAAGTAGAACCGCCGATAGTCCAGCCCCGAGCGCTGCTTCGCCTCTCATCCTCTTCTCCCCTATCCATCATAAAATAGCGAAAGATCCGCCATATGCGTGCAAAGCCGAAAAAACATCCCTCCACGAAGGATGAACATCGCAAGTATAGGATACAGTATACAGGATTGCCCGAAAAATTTCAATCACGCACCGGGCATAAAGACCCATATCTACATTAAAAACATCTTAGCGCTCAAAAAACAGCCATCCACTGCGGCTCATATCTCTGCCAGCGCCGATGCGAGGGCAGCAAACTCCGCCAACGACAGGGTTTCGCCCCGCCGCATGGCATCGATCCCCACACGCGCCAACGCACCTTGTAGCGTGTCACGGGAGAGGCCAAGGAGTTTCAAGGCATTCCCTATCGTCTTTCGCCGTTGCGCGAAGGCGGCACGCACGACGCGGAAAAACTGCTTTTCGTCCGCCACCGCAACGGGCGGCGCTTGTCGCACCACGCAGTCCATCACCGCCGATTCCACAGCGGGCGGCGGGAAAAAGCAGCGTGGCGAAACCTCAAGGGCAAGGCGCGGCGCCGTATAGTACTGCACCGCCACGGAAAGAGAGCCATAGTCCCGCCCCCCGGGCATGGCGACCATCCGCTCCGCCACCTCCCGCTGCACCATCGTCACGATCCGGGTGATGGGGAGCCGCCTTTCCAAGAGGGTCAAAAGAATCGGCGTCGTAATGTAGTAGGGGAGATTCGCCACCACCTTGAAGGGCGTCTCCCCCATGAGGGCGAGAATATCCGTCTTTAAGATGTCGCCCCCGACGATGTGCACCTTCTCGTACCCGTCCAGCGTTTGTGCCAACACCGCAGGGAGTTTTTTGTCGAGTTCCACCGCCGTGACGACCGCGCCAGCCTCTGCCAATCCCTGGGTCAAAGTACCTATGCCCGGGCCAATCTCGAGTACCCGATCGCCGGGACGAATCTCCGCCGTCTGCACAATGCCCGCCACCGTACCGCTGTGAACGAGGAAATTTTGCCCTAAGCGCTTGCTGGCGTGCAGATCAAACGCTTTCAAAATGTGTCGGGTCACGCCGGGATCGGCAATGTTAGGCTTCAGCATCCTCGTCGCTCCTTTCCTCTACGCGCCGCAGCGCGGCGAAAAACTCATCCCTCGTGACACCGTAGTGATTGAGCCGCTGCAGGAAGGTCTTGGCATTGGCGTACCCCACGCCCAAGGCTGCCCCCATCTTCGCTCGACGTTCCCCCGCCGCACGCGTGCCGCTCAGGCGTGCGGCCGCCATATCGATAGTGGTGAACGTTTCCCCTACCGCCCAGTCCACCGTCCGCACCTTCGCCAAGGCGGTGCGAATCGCAGCAGGGGACGCCTGCTCCACGCCCACATCGTCGTTGGCCGTCGCCTCTTCCCGGGGAATGAACGCATGTTTCGCCTCCGGGAAGCGCTTAGCTAAAAAGCGGCGGATCCTCTCCCCCGCCGTGTCCGGGTCGGTAAGAATGATGAGACCGCGCCGCTCGTATGCCTGTTGTATGTCGCTGAGGGCGCGGCGCGAGAGGGAAAATCCGCCGGTGATCAGGCAGTCCGCCTCCACGGCACGGCGGATCGCCACCACGTCCATCTTCCCCTCCACCACCAAAACTTCCTTGATCATACTGTCGTCTCCTCCATCATCGCCAGCGCCGCTGCGTAAACCTCTGCCGCAATCTCCGCCGCCGGACGCGGCGCACCCCCTGCGCTGCACAGGATGCGGCGCCAGCCAAAGCGCGACGCGATCGCTTGGTAGGCTTCGTGGCAGCGGTGCAGATACGCCAGATCCGCCTCGTGAATATCTTCGCGCCCCTCACTCTCTCGGCGCGCCGCCATCAGGCGATCGCTCACTGCCGGATCCATATCGAGAAAAATGACCCCATCCGGGCGGGGCAGCCCCAATTTCTCGTACTCAAAATCGGCGAGCCAAGCGATGTACGCCGCCCGCGCCGCCTCCCCCGCAATCTTCACCGCCTGATGCACCATGTTCGAGGTCGTGTACCGATCCGAGAGCACGATGCCGCCCCCCTCGTAATGTGCCTTCCATTTCATGTGATAGGAAGCGTAGCGATCTACGGCGAAAAAAACGGACGCCGCATAAGGATCGACCGCCGCCGCCTCCTTGCCGAACGCCCCGCTCAAGTACAGCTTCACTAAAGCCGAGGACGGCGCGTCATAATCGGGAAATTCCACCCGCTGCACCGCTCGCCCTTCCTCCTTGAGCCGCGCCTCTAACTGCCGCGTCTGTGTCGCCTTGCCGGAGGCGTCGCCTCCCTCCAAGATAATCAGCCGTCCCTTCCCCATGGTGTCCTCCTATCGCAACACGCGAATCGTCTTCAGTGTGACATCAGCGGGGCCCGTGACCCGCAGCCCCATGTCCATCATCGCCCGCAGATACGAGAGCAGCGCCGCGGAGATCCTCTCCCCCGGGCAAAGCGCCGGAATCCCCGGAGGGTAAAAGGCGATCTCCTCCGCCGCGATCCGCCCCTCCGCCATCGAAAAGGGCACCGCTTCCGAAGGGGCAAAAAAAGCCTCCCGCGGCACAGCCGCCTGCTCGGGAATCTCCGGCCAAGGGATGACCGGGCGATCCAGCGGGGCGCGGCGGTGGCGAATCGCCAAATCTTTCAGCGCTTTCGCTAAATATAGCACATCTTCCTCTCGATCCGCCATGGTCAGGAGAAAAAGCACATTGTAGGCGTCTGTCAGCTCGCAAGCGATATGATACGCCCGCCGCAGGATCTCCGCTGCCGCCGCGCCGGAAAGCCCCATCCACGCCGTCTGCACCGTCACTTTCGTCACGTCGAGGGCTTCTGCACCGGGACGCCCCATGTAGTCTCGTCCAAAGCACCACAGCCCCGGCGTATCGTTCACGACGCGCCGCACCCCCTCAGCGAGGCGCACAGCACGGTCAATGCGCGCTTCTCCTTCCTCTGCCATCTGCCGCCGGGCAATATCCAGCGAGGCCAAAAAGAGATAATTGGGACTGGTGGTCGAAAGAAGCGCCGCCGCCCGGCGCACCGCTTCCCCCGAGACCCTGCCCCCTTGGCGAAACAGCAGGGAGGTTTGCGTCAGAGAACCTAAAAGTTTATGGGTGCTCTGCGCCACCAAGTCCGCACCGCAGGAAAGGGCATCCGGCGGAAGCGCCTCGGAAAAGCGCAAATGCGCCCCGTGCGCTTCGTCCACCAATACCACCACGTCCCGCGCGTGCGCCAAAGAGACCGCCGAAGCCAAATCGAAGGCTACCCCATAATAGCTCGGATAGACGAAAAGGATCGCCTTCGCCCTCGGGTGCGCCGCCAGCGCCTTGGCCACGGTATCCGTCGTAACCCCCATGGCGATGCCCAGCCGCTCGTCCATGACAGGAGGCAAATAGACGGGGATCGCGCCCGTGAGTACCAGCCCATTAAAAACCGAGCGGTGGACATTGCGCGGAAGAAGCACCTCATCGCCCGGTGAAAGGGTCGCCATCATCATCGCATGAATGGCGCCGCTGGTGCCATTCACCATGAAGTACGCCGCCTTCGCCCCGTAGAGCTCTGCCGCTAACGCTTCCGCCTCGGCGATGCAGCCCGTCGGATGGTGGAGATCGTCCAGTTCCTCCATGAGGGACACATCGGCGCGCAGTCCCTCCGGGGTAATGAACTCCTGCAAGAGAGCATCCGCCCCTATTCCCTGCTTATGTCCCGGCGTATGAAAAGGGCGGGTACCCCCGTTGGCGTAAGCTGCAAGAGCTTTCGCCAACGGCGCCCGCCGCTGCTCCTCTTTCATCACTGCCCTCCGCCAGCGGAACCCTTATCCGGCGGCTTTCCCATCACCTTCTGGATGTTTTCCCCTAGCGTGGGCGCTGGCGCCGGCTGCAAAGGCAGCCGCACATGCACCTTCGTGCCACGCGCCGGTGCGGAGGTCACCGTCATCTGCGCCCCAACGAGGGCGGCGCGCTCCTGCATCCCTAAAATGCCAAAATGCGCATAGGCGGTTTCGCCGGAATTTTGTTTATGGAGCATGTCCATATCAAACCCTTTGCCCCGATCCTCAAGCAAAATGGTAATCGCCGGCTCCGCATAATGGATGCGCAGCGACGCCTCTTTCACGCCCGCATGGTGAACGACATTCTTCAACCCCTCCTGCAAGATGCGGAAAAGTCCCGTCTTGACGTGGGGCGGCACAGGGATCTCCCGCCCCTCGACCGACAGTGAAACCGACAATACCCCCCGTTCCTCATAGTGGCGAATGAGCTGCTCCACCGCCGCCAAGAGACCTAAATCGTCAAGCGCCATGGGACGCATATCAAAGACGATCTGCCGGATCCCGCTCATGCAGGAGCGCATATGCCGCCGCATCTCCTGCAGGTTCAGCTTCGCCTCATCGGCATCGATGTCCACCAACCGCTCCACGACAGAAGTCTCCATGATGAGATTCGCGATCTCCTGCGCGGGTCCGTCGTGCAGCTCCCGAGATACGCGGAAGCGTTCCTCTTCCTGCCCCCGGATGATCGCAGCGCTCAAGAAACGGCTCTTAGAGGCCTCCTCCATCTGCGCCACCACATCGCCAAGCTGCGAGCCAAGAAAGTTCAGCATGGAACTGATCCGCATGGCCAAGCGCTCCGCCGACACCACAGTCCGCCGCAGATGCTGCAAGCGGAGTTCCATCTGATTGCGCTGCTGGCGAAGCTGTCGCTCCCTCTCCCGGGCGATCCCCAACCGCACCTGAATCATCTTCACGGCTTCGTACGCCTGCTGAATCCGCTCCTCAGAATAGTCCGTAAATCGGCTGCTGGCGCGTACCAGCCGCTGCTTTTCTTTCTGCTCCTCCGCTTCTAAGGCGTCCACTTCGTCGATGACTTCGTTGGCCTGCCGCTTCACTTCCGCTAAATTTCGCTTGCTGACCTCCACCTCATTTTTGGCTTCTTCGTAAATATCAAAGATTTGCCCCTTGCTATGCTCAATGGTCTGCAGCATGGACTGCAGGATTTGCTGTAAGGATTTTTCCCCCAGTGTCCCCTCAAAAGAGAGCTCTTCCGGCAATTTCCCTTCATCCTGCGGCATATACATACGCTCCTTCATTCTCACGGCGCAATCTGCGGCTTATCCCTGCGCCGACTTCCTCCCGCCGACAGAGACGCACAGCGCAAACGCGACGCCCCCTGACCGTTCAAGTCCCAAAGTCTCTGTTGTATTGTACCCTATCCCGACAGTTTTCGCCAACCCTACCATATACCTACCCACCGCAGCGCCCCTGTCCGTAGAGTATGCGCCGTCACGCCCTAGCATTCCTATTCCATAGGCTTTTCGTTCTATACAAAGAGCGACGTTTCCATGAAGGAAAAGCCGCTCTTTGCGCCTATATCGTTCAGGCAGGAACGACCCCATACGCCTCCTGCGGAACGATCGCCTGATCTTCCCAATAAATTTCCGTCGCCAAGGCGAACCCGTTGAACGTCGTCGCACTGGCCGTCGTGTAAGCGCCGCAGTCCGGCACCAAGAGCTTGTCCCCCACCGCGAGCCGCGGCATCAGCACATCCCGGCGCACGAAGTCAATGGAGTCGCAGCTCGGCCCCACGAGCGTCGTCCTCCTCCTTCGCCCCGGCTTAAAGGACACGAAATCAAACGTCCAATGGTCAAAAATCACCCCGGAAAACGTGCCGTACAGCCCTTCGTCCAAAATGTACCAAATCTGCCCGCCCCGCGTCTTCTCCCCGATGACGGACGTCACCAAATTCACCGCCGTACCAGAGAGGAATCGCCCCGGCTCCGCCCAGATCTCCACATCAGGGAAAAGCCGCTCTATCTCCTCCTCGATGGCCGTCATGAGCGCACCCGCGTCTGGGTGGCCGCCGTCCGCTGTGGGAATGGGAAAGCCGCCGCCTATATCCATGAGAGAGAGCGTCATGCCAGACTTTGCCGCCTCATCAAAGAGCCGCCGCATCAAGTGCAGCGCGTCATGATAGGCTTCGACGGAAAGGGATTGACTCCCCACATGAAAGCACACCCCCGCGGGGGAAAGTCCCGCCGCTTTCGCCTCCCGGAGGAGCGGGATCGCCTCCTCCGGCTCCGCGCCGAACTTGGCATTGAGATCGACGAGCGCCTTCTGGTTCTTCACCCGAACGCGCACCAAAACCTCCGCCCCGGGTACTGCCTCCGCCATCTTTTTGATCTCACTACGGTCATCGAACGTGAACCGGCGGACGCCAAACTGCGCCGCTGCGGCTAACCCTTGGGGCGTCTTGACCGGGTTCGCATAGATCATCCGCGCCCCCGCAATCCCCATACGAGCTAAGGTCTCAATCTCCCCTGCCGAGGCCGTATCAAAGGACGCCCCCCGCCGCGCCAGCGTTTCGAGAATGCGCGGCGCAGGATTCGCCTTCATGGCGTAGTACACATGTACCCGTGGCATACAGCGCGTTAGAAAATCGTAATTTCGCTCCACCTGTGCCAGCGAAATCACCACAAAAGGCGTGGGATACCTCCCCGCTAACCTCTCTACATCTTTTTTTGTGAGGCGAAAGCTCTCCATAACACGCTCCCATTCTCTCGGCAAAACGCCGCCATCGCAACCGTTTCCCCAATTTGATTGCGCCTTCCCCGGAAGGCTCGACCCATCCGTTTTTCTTCGCCCCTATTGTAATCCCTGCCGCCCCACGGTGCAAGGGTATTTTACGTCCACGGCAGGAAAATTTTTCGCCCTCTTGCTTTTACCTTCGATACCCATTACAATCATAGGAAGGAAAATTTTTAATGAAGGTGATCATCCATGAGTTTTCTCTCCAAACTGATTCCGGCGCGCTTTCGCAAGAAGAAAGATCCGGTCGAAGACGTCAAAAACAACCTGCCCAAGGAGCGGGAAAACATCAAAAAATCCTTTGCCGTTTACTGCAACGCCCATCACGATACGAAGGACGGCAAGCTCTGTCCCAAGTGCAGCGCCCTGCTCTTGGTGGTCATGGCGAAGATCAGCCGCTGCCCCTATGGGATCACAAAGCCCGTCTGCGACCGTTGCGACCGTCAATGTTTTGGCGAAGCGCACAACAAGGCCTTCATGGAGATCATGGACGGCTCGCGCCGGGGGATGCTGGTGCGCCACCCGATGATGACGGTGCGGCACAAAATCATGAAGTTAGGCGTCGATTACGCGAAAAAGAAGCAGAACGACGCCGCTAACGAAAAGGCGGAAAGCCGCCGCAAAGCGCGCGTCGATAAGATGAAAAAGCGAAAAGAGAAAAAATGACGAGAAAGCCCCTGCCGAACATCCGGCAGGGGCTTTCTCATGCAGCCACGCCGCGCTGGAGCAGCCATCTTTTGCACCTCGCCCGCGCGTACACCCGATCAGTCCCGCAGCGCCGTATCGCGAATGATCCGCCCCAAGCGAAGCCCAAAGAAAAAATTCCACACCCATTTGTAAAGCACCATGACGTTCGTATGCACCCCGGCGAGACGCAGGAGATGCACCGCCATCCACGCTGCCCACGCGAAAAAGCCCTTCATTTGCCATTTGCCCATAGCGAGTACGGCATGACCGCGGCATATCGTCGCCATGGCGCCAACATCATGATAGACGAAGGGATCGAGCGCCTTCTCCCCCGCCATACACTTTTTGAGATTCGCAGCGCAGATTTCCGCCTGCTGCGTCGCCACCGGCGCCACCGAGGGAAGCGGCCGCCCGTCCTCGATAAAGCAGGCGCAGTCACCGATCGCGAAAATGTTAGGATATTCTTTGATCTGAAGCGTGGGCTGCACCACGACTCGTCCCGCCCGATCAAGTGCCGTGCCCAACGTCTTCATGAGGGAAACCGCCTTGACCCCCGCCGCCCAGATCACGGTCGCCGTGGGGACGACTTCCCCCCCTTGGAGCGTCAACGCTGCGCCGTCGTACGACGTCACCGCCGTATGGAGCCTCACGTCCACCCGCCGCACCTCCCGCAGCACTCGAAGCGCCTCCTGCTGCAAGGGTTCCGGCACCATGGCCAGCACCTGTCCCATGGCCTCCACCAAAAGGATACGCACCTCAGCCACATCCAAGCCTCGAACCTCATGGGAAAGAACGTCATAGAGAAGCTCCGACAGCGCCCCCGCACACTCCACGCCCGTGGGGCCGCCCCCCACGCAGACAAAGGTCAAAAGACGGCGGCGCGCCCCCTCGTCTTTCTCGTGGCTCGCCAACTCCACCATCCGCAGCACATGATCGCGGATCCGGCGCGCTTCTTGCAGCGTCTTTAGGCCAAAGGCATGGCGTGCCACTTCTTCCTGCCCGAAATAATTCGTCGTCGCCCCCGCCGCGAGTACCAAATAATCATAAGCCACATCCCCGCGATCCGTCCGCAGCTTGTTTTCTTCCGGGAAAATGCCCTCTGCGTGCGCCATCAAAAAATCCACATTCGGCTGCTGCCGGAAAAGAGAACGGATCGGACATGCGATCTCATTTTCCTCCAATTCCGCCGTGGCGACTTGATAGAGCAGCGGCTGAAAGAGATGGAACTGGTTCCGATCCACCACCGTGATGTCCACCGCTTCCCTCGCCAAAAGCCGCGCCAATTTCACGCCGCCAAACCCGGCGCCCACAATGACGATATGCGTGCGTTTTTTATCCGCCATGATGTTTCCCCTCACCTTATCCAGACACGTATTTCCGTTTCCTCTTCAGCTTCGCCCCATTATAAAGGACGGAGTGCGAAAATACAATGGCGCTTCCCTCGCAAAAACTTTTTGTCAAAACTTTACAGAAAACAAAAACTTTCTATAATATAAAATGTGAAGCAAAATCCTCCTCATCGCTTACGAAAGGGAGCCAAGCCATGAAACCCTCCAGTTCAAAACTTCTCTCAGGCCCCGTCGGCTTCGCTTTGACCGGCATCCTCCTCAGCGACCTTTTAGGGCGCGATGGCGCACTGGCCGTAGGCACCGCCGTCTGGATGGCGCTCTGGTGGATCTTTCGCCCTGTCCACATCGCCGTCACCTCGCTTCTGCCCATCGCCGTCAATGCAGCCTTCGCGCTCATTCCCAACAGCCACGTCATCGCCCAGTATTTCACCGACATCGTGGTGCTGCTCTTAGGGGGCGACCTCATCTGCATGGCGTGGACGACCACGGGGCTGGATCGGCGCATCTCGCTTCGCACCCTCTGCCTCATCGGCACATCGCTGCGTCAGCAGATCTTCGTTTGGCTCAGCGCCTCCGTCGTCTTATCCGCCTTTCTCCCCAACACCGTAGTGGCCGCCATCTTCTGCCCCATCGCCGTCGGTATGCTGCAATTCGTCGGCGAAAAAAACATCGCCGCAAGCCGCCTCGCCGTCCCCATCCTCCTCTCTATCAGCTGGGGCAGCGGCATCGGCGGCTTCGGCTCCCCCATCGGCAGTCCGGCGAATTTGGTTGCCATCTCCTACATGGAACAGCTCACCGGCCACGAATTTATGTATATCCAGTGGATCGGGCGCTTCGTCCCCATCCTCCTCATCATCTTCCTCCTCAATCTCCTCTTCCTGTGGCATCTCAAAACCCCGGCCAAAAAATTTCACGGCACCCGAGAAGAATTTCAAAAAATGTACGCCGACCTTGGTGCCATGCGAAAAGGGGAAAAACTCTGCTTCTGGCTCTTTTTTTCCGCCATCCTCCTCTCTTTCGCCCGTCCCCTCTACGCCGCGCTTCTTCCCGGGCTGAAACCAGCCTACGTCTTTCTCATCATCGGCATGATGATGTTCCTCCTGCGCGATGAAAAAGGCGACGTGCTTTTGACGTGGAAATTCGCCGAAAGCCACGCCATGTGGGGCATCATGATCATGGCCTCCTCCGGTCTTGGCTTAGGGCGCATGATCATTGAAACCGGCGCGGTAGAACGCATGGCTGCACTCTTCGGGGCGCTCCACCTCACCGGGGGCTTTGCCACCATATTCCTCTTTTGCGCCTTCGCCTGCTTCATGTCGGAAATGTCCAGCAATACCGGCGCAGCTTCCATCTGTATCCCCATGGTCATCTCTCTCTCCCATGCGCTCGGCCTAAACCCCATCCCCTATGTCTTAGCCACCGTCGCCGCCTGTTCCTGCGCCTACGTCCTCCCCGTCACCACCCGCGCCATTCCCGTGGGCTTCGGTCTCGACGCCAGCGTCCAAATGAGAGAGGGCCTAAAGCTCACCCTTCTCTCTCTCGTCCTCAACGCCGTCATCTGCTATCTCTGCATGGAATACCTGCCGCTGTTTTCCCATCTCTGATCCCTGCCGCCAAAACTAAAAAAGCTCCCTGACACGTCAGGGAGCTTTTCTTTTCCGATGGTGCGATTGGCGAGAGTCGAACTCGCTACCTGCCGCTTAGGAGGCGGCCGCTCTATCCTTGTGAGCTACAACCGCAAAATGACGCCCCTCCCCTGTCCACGAAACAGAAACAGCGCCGTGCCTGCCTTGGTTTAGGGGAGTTACGTATGTTATTATAGCAAAGGGCAGTGATTTGAGCAAGAAATCACTGCCCTTTGCTCTTCCCGCCGAACACCAAGCACCCTCCCCTATGGAAAAGCGCCGCCCCAAAATCGGCCTCAGCCCCAAGCCGCCTTGTAGCGCATGGCCTCCTGCTTGCTGATGATGCGCCGCTCATAGAGATCGTCCAGCCAATACTTCCCATCCACGTAATTCAGGTGGTAAATATTATCCGGTGCCCAATGGGTGGCGAGGCACTCAAAATCACAGCGCAGATTTTCCTCGATGGGTACATATTCCAACAAAATGCGATCGCTCGTATTGAGGCCGATCCCGTTTTTCATGGCTTCCCCCACCAAAAAGGGTCGGCTCTGATCCGTCTCCAAATGCGTGTAGGTGTTATCCGAGAGCTTTATCCGGCACAACACATCCGGCGCACCGCCGAAATTAAAGATCACCGCCCCCTCCGGCAGACGCAGGTTCACAATATCATAGGTGCAGACACGGCGCGGCGGCGTATCGTCAAAGGTAAATCCGCCGTTTTCTTCGTGAATGCGATAGGCTTTCATAGTCATTCCTCCGTCACAGTTCTTTTCGTCCATTATATCGGCTTTTTGAAGATTGCGCTACACCTGTCCATCGTCTCTTTTCCCCTGCTCTCATCCGCCACGACGCTCCTTCTCGTGCCACCGCCAAGCCGTTTCCACGATGCCCCGCAGATCGTACTCCGGCCGCCAGCCGAGAAGCCGCCGTGCCTTTTCCGCGCTGCCCACCAGCGTCGGCGGATCCCCCGGCCGCCTCTCCCCATAGACCACGGGGATCTCGCGGCCCGTCACTTGCCGCGCCATCTCAATGACCTCCTTCACCGAGTAGCCGACGCCGTTCCCTAAATTAAAATCGACAGACGTATGCGCCTTTTTCATGTACGCAAGGGCCAAAATATGCGCCTTCGCCAAATCGTTGACATGAATGTAATCCCGCACGCAGGTGCCATCCGGCGTCGGATAATCCGTCCCATAGACGGAAATGCTCGCCCGGCGGCCGCTGGCAGCGTCTAATACCAGCGGGATGAGATGCGTTTCCGGCTCGTGCCGCTCGCCGATCTCCGCCTCGGGATCGGCACCGGCGGCGTTAAAATAGCGCAGCACGCAGGAAGTAAGGCCATACGCCCGCTGATAGTCCGCCAAGATGCGTTCCACCATCAGCTTCGTCCAGCCGTAGGGATTGATCGGCCACTGCCGCATCTCCTCCACGATCGGGATCCCTTCCGGCGCGCCATAGGTCGCGCAGGTCGAGGAAAAGACAAAATGCTGCACGTTGTGGCGCACCATCGCATCCAAAAGATGCAGGGCATTGACCACATTGTTTTGGTAATACTTGGCCGGCGCCGTCACCGACTCGCCCACGTTGATGAAGGCGGAAAAATGAAACACCGCTTCCACGTCGTTTTCCGTGAAGATTTTCTCCAGCAGCGCCGTGTCCGCCAAATCTCCCTCGATGAACTTTCCCCAGCGCACCGCGTCGCGATGGCCGCAGCGCAGATTGTCCAGCACCAGCGTTTCGACGCCTTGCCGCGCCAGCATTTTATTCATGTGGCTGCCGATGTATCCGGCTCCGCCCACGATCAAAATCATATCGCCCTGCCTCCTGCCCCGAGAAAATCCCCGTCCTCTACGGAATCCTGTCCCCCCGCCAAATCTCCCCGTTTTCCGCCACGACGCGCGTATGGCGCTCAGCGATGCCTAAAAAGCGGTACTCTGCTTCGGCGTCGCGCACTTCGCGCGGTGTCTCCTCACGCGTAGAGAGCCGATAGGTAAAGCGGCTTCGATCCGCCCGACCATCGAAGGCGGTCAAGGCCACCGTCGCCCAGTAAAATTCGTAGGTCTTCGTCCGAATCCAAAGGCGAAGGGGCGCACCCGCCTCCGCCGCCATCTCGATTGCATAGCGGCGCTCCTTCTTTTCGTCCGCTTTGGACGTCTCCTCTTCCGACGCGCCCTTCTCCCCTGCCGCCGGTGGATGCGTGGCTGCTGCGGCGCTTTGATCAGCCGCCGCAGCCTCCGCCTCCATCTCCGCCGCGATCTCCCGCCGGAGCTGTTCCGCCCCCGCCTTCGTTTCGCAGCGCGCCAGCCACCCGCTAAACCGCGCCGCTTCTGCGGTTCGCTTCAACGCGCGATAAATGTCCGCCATCAGCCGCCAAATCGCCTGCGAAAAGCGCCGCTTTCGGTACGCCTTTTCCCCATATTCAAGCGCCACCAGCGGCGCGTCCTGCGCCAACGCGTAGCGGGCGTAAAGCGCCTCGAATCGTTCGCTCTCCGGAAACGCCTGATGATAGCGCACTAAATCAAGCAAAAAGGCTTCGTCAAACTTCCCTGCCGCAGCCCGTTCGAGAAGCGAATAAAATAGATGGTGCGCCGTTTCATTGAGGGGAAAACTACCCTCCATCCCTATGCCTCCTTATTTCGCTTTGCGTCGTGCCGCCTGATACGCACGGTAAGAAATATCCGGGCTTAAAATCAGTCCCGCATGCGTGGAATCTTCCCGAATAAACTGCCGCCAATTCTCAGAGAAATAAATCTCCACCGCCGTTTCATACTCGGCGGGCACCGTCACCGTGGTCCCTTCAAAGGGCAGCGAAACCGTATGCGCAAACAATCCCTTCGTCAATGTCATCTGACGCCCCAAGAACTCCTGCGGATAATAATTCACCCGCTGCGAATCGTCAAAATGTGCTAACTGGAACTCCTCGTAGAGACGGAACCGCTCCCGCAGCGGCAGATGCAAAATACGCTCTCGTTCAGCGGGCGCGATACAGAGCGGCGCTCCTGCCGCCATCGCTTCACGATACTGCGGTTCCCGCATGGCCAACGCGTAAAGCTCCATCTGATACGCACGCAGCGCCTCCATGCGCGCCGACCCGTCCGCCACCGCGTCGAGTGGATGAATATCCATAAAAATCCCTTGGTCGAAATAATCGATCTCAGGCAGCATCGCCATCGTCGCACGGTTCCTGAGCCGCGCAATCCCAAACAGCGCCCCATCCGTATAGGCCGTCTGGAGAAAATGTGGTTCTGACAATTCCTGCGGCGCGACCTCTTTCAATCGTTCATAATCGGGGCGCATCATCGTCAGGTCGATGTCGTCGTCCCATGGCACAAAACCGCCGTGACGCACCGCCCCCAAAAGCGTCCCCCACGCGGCAAAGCAGCGCAATCCATACTTGTCGCAGATCCTCGCCAGCTCCGCCAGCATATCAAGTTCTATTTCCCATATCCGCTTTCGATGTGCGGTCACTAAGAAGCCTGACCGAATCTCATCACGATATACATCTTTGACCCAAGTCACCGTTTCATTTCTCCTCTTTTTCCTGAAACCACAACGGACGCGCCGACCGCATGGCCGGCCAGTGATGACCTTCGTCGTTAAAGGATGACGCCAAATCGCGCGCGATGTCCAAAAAATACACCCATAGGGAGGCATCCGTTTCTTCTCTTCTCGCCTCGCCTCTGGTATAAAGCCCCAGCGCCGCATGGGAAAGATCCACCGTCCCGTCCTCATCCACCGCTTCTTTTGACTCCAATCGAAACTCATGTGTCTTCGTCCGCAATGCCAGCTTATACGTCTGACCCGGGTACACGGAAGCGCTCACCGCATAGTCCCGCCCCTCACCGCCCAAGACCTTGGGCAAATGCCCATCCACGTAATCCGGCACCGCAAAACCCGCATGATGCCCCATGATGGGATAGAGATCCACGGCGCTCGTCAGCTCATCCACAAAGCCAAGCGCCGGAATCCCCGCCCCGCGCATCATCAGTGCCGCCCCCACCTGATTTTCGCTCAAAATATCCGGCGCTTCGTCATAAATCGGCACGCCGTGATCGGAAAATACCTGCACGATATACTCCTCTTCGGAATAATGTGTCGTCAAATAATCGAAGAGAACCCCGAGGCTCCGATCCGCCGCCGCGATCCCCGCTTGATTCGCACAGGCATAAAGCGGCGTGTGGGGAAGATAGACGCTGGAAATGCGGGTCGCGCCCCCCGCCAAGCGATCCGCCAAGGGAAGCTTCGTCTGCGCGGAAAGCGCCACCTGATAATCCTGCGCCGACCAAGGATGGGTATCCGTCGTATGGAGAACGAGGTACTGATCGACCTCGCCGAACGCCTCCATTTGACGAATCGCCCGCTCCACCCCCACATACGTCGGCCGGTCATACGAATTGACGATCATCCGATCAAAGCCGCCGTCGCAGCCACAGTAGAGCGCGCTCCCATCGCCCATGAGACTCACGCAGTAATAGCCGCAGCCGCGCATTTGTTCTGATAGGGTGGTATACGCTTTAGACAACGCCACGCCCATAGATCGGTTAAAAATCTGCGAATGGTGCGGGTACATCCCTGTCTTGATGGTGGCTAGTGAGGGAAACGTATACTCCGACACGGAAAAATGATCGTTAAAGATGATCCCCTTGGAAAAGAAGCGCACTAAATTCGGCACATAGCGATACTTCTCCCGGATCATCTCCTTCCAGCAAAGCCCGTCCAAAAGGATGTTGAGGACGACCCGACGCCGCTTTGGATGATGCCCAACGACCACCGGCGTCCCCATCACAAAGGGCGCCGAAGACGTAAGCTCCGTCCGCTCCTCGACGCGAAAGAAACTCGTCTCCCATTGCCCAAGCCACGCAGAATCGTCCGCCGTCTCAGACCGAAACGCCACTTCTTGGGGATGCGTCGAACCCAAAATGGGTAAGAGTACCGTCTCCTTCGGCTCCATCGTCAAGTGGCCGTCCGTCACTTCCGCCCGATGAATGTCAAACACGAAATCCGCGCCGCCGCGCCGAACGAACCCTTCATCCTCCACATGCTGCGCCGCCAGCCAGCCTTTATCCCCCAAATGCGCCTGCTCCATGTACGCGCCCACCCAAAAGACGGGCCTTTCCCCGAAGCGCAGGGGCAAAAAATCGCCCACCACCATATGACGTCGACTTTCCAGCCCCGCTTCGGTCACGACCATCCACTTCGTCATAAAGGGCGCGTAATTGCCCAGCCCGATGGTCTTGGACATCATCGCCAAGGAAGCCGCGAGCTCCCGCCGTGAAAGCTGTGCCGTGAGCGGCAGCTGATAAAACTCCGCGCAAAGCCCCTCATAGAGGAGCGCCTCGGCCGCCTCTCTGCGCGCCAGTAGAACCTCCGCCAAAAGCTGCCATACCATCAAATTGAGCGGGCGCTTTCTTTCCGCCGCCCGAGCGTATTCCAGCGCTACCGCCGTATTCCCATGATAGAGCGCGTACCGCGCGTAGAAAATATCAAACTTTTCCGAATCGGGATACATCTCGCGATACGCCACGATCCCCGCTAAAAAATCGTCGTCGTAGCGCCCTTCCCCCATCATCCCCAAAAGCTGCAAAAAGAGCCGCCGTCCGTTTTCGCTTCCCGCCGGGTAACGCCGCTGCTCCGTCATCGTCCGCCCCTCTCCTCGCCCAAAGGCTTCATCCCTCGCGCCCGCTGCTCCTCCCTCCGCGCCAATTGAGCGGCGCGATACGTTTCATAGGAAACATCGGGACTAAACCGAATCTCATTGCCATGATCCGCGGCAAATTTTACGAACCGATGATAGTCGCCGTAAAGCTCATGAAGGAGCGGCTCATAGCCCACCGGCGCGGCGATGGTGCCGCCCTCAAAGGGGAGCCGCACCGTTTCCTCGTACCAGCTCCGCTGAATATGCAGATGACGCTGTCCAAGCTCATAGCCAGAAAAATTAAGCCGCTCTGAATCGTAAAAATGCGCCCGCTGAAATCTCTCATACACATCAAACCGCGCCCGATCCGTCAGACGCAGCAATTGTGCCTGCGTCTCCTCGGAAAGGCACATCGGCACGCCCTGCGCCAAAAGAGCGCGGTACAGATCCTCATGGACGGCAATGGCATAAAGCTCCTGCTGCACAGACGCCACTTCTGCCATCTGCGGAGAACCGTCCGAAAAGGCATCCAAAGGGAAAATATCGAGAAAAATCCCCTGATGGTTCGTCATGTCCAAGCTTTCCATCCCCGTGGTGCCATCGTATCGAATCTTCGCCAGTTGGTAAAACGCCTCATCCGTATACGCATTTTGAAAAAAGAACGGCGGCTGAAATTCTTTCTCCCCCACCTCTTTCAGTTTCTCATAATCCGGGCGCAGCATCGTCACATCCAAATCATCATCCCACGGAATGAACCCCTGATGGCGCACCGCCCCCAACAATGTCCCCAGATCCGCATAATAGGAAAGGCCGTATTTCGCGCAGACCCGCTCCAGCTCCGCCAGCAGGGAAAGCTCAATGTCCCAGATGCGTTTTCGATGCGCCGTCACCAAAAAGCCCGCGCGAATCTCATCGTGATAGAGATCATGAATCCACGCCATGCACGCGCCTCCCCGCCACCCACTGAACCGCCACGGCTGCTGCCTCCCCCATCAGGAAAAATCAATCTCCTCTATACATTTCGTATAGGGAAGATCGGCGCTGTAAAGCACTGTCGTCTCCCGCGCCTCGGGGACTTGAAACTGGCGATACGCCCCGTAGGCACGCCGCAAAATCGCGTCATACCCGGCCGGCGCAGGGAGCCGCAGCCCCTCAAAGGGAAGCTCCACCAGCGTCTCAAACCACGCGCGCGAAAAAACCGCCCCTTCGCCGCAAATCGCCGCCGTCAAATCCCCCACGCTGCGTGAAGTGCCATATCGCTCTGCCGCGACCTCTTCAAACTGGCGCATCCGCTCCTCACGGGAAAGCGCCAAGAGCGCCCAAAGCTCTTCCTCCGACAACGCACTTTTCGCCCCCTGCCGCAATCCTTCCCGTATGCCCTCAGGATGGCAGACCGTCGCCCAAAGCTCCCCCTGCGCCGCCACGACCGCCTCCTCCTCGGGCGATCCGTCCGAAATATCATCCAAGGGGCGAATGTCAATCCCAATCCCCTGATGGCGCACCCGATTCTCCGGCTCCTCAATCGCCGTGGTACGACTGTCCTGAAGGCGCGCCCCGCCGCCCATAAAGCCCGGATCGGTATACACATCCTGAAAGAAATATGCGGCGGGGAGCGCCTCGGCCACCACCGCCTTCAGACGATCGTAATCCGGGCGCGGCATCAGGAACACCATCGCATCCTCCCACGGGATGAAGCCCCGATGGCGCACCGCCCCCAAGAGCGTCTCCGCCCCCATGAAATACCGCAGCCCATGGGCACGGCAAATCCCATCCAGCAGCACCGTCAAAGATAGCTCCACATTCCAGACCTTTTTACGGTCAAACGTGACTAAAAATCCGTCACGCAATTCGTCGCGATAGAGGTCACGAATATATGCACCCATCTATGTTCATCTCCCTCAACAACATCCAAGTGGAACTATTCGTCATGACGCACGAAAAGCCCTGCCCTGCCACAAAAAAAGCGGCGTCTCCGCCGCCCTTTCGCTCATTGCTGCGCCTGCCGGATCGCATTTTCCATGCAGTCCAACAAAAAATCATTATCCTGTACATCCGTTTTCCCGATGTGCGCCACCCGCAATACCTTGTCATGCAAAGCGCCGCCTGTGGGATTCACCACGACGCCATACGACTCTTTTAAGATGGCAAAGACGCGATACGCCTCCCCCGCTGAGAAGACGAGCGGGGTGATCGCATTCGACAGCGGATAGGCCGGCACCTTGACCGGCAATCGTGCGACTGCCTTTGCCCGAAAATCTCTCGCCACCTCGGCAACGTGTGCTAAATGCGACGCCAATCCTTGCGCCTCGATCAAGTGCAGGGATCGATTCATCTGCACGCAGATCCCCACCGCCGGGGTAAAGGGCGTCTGCCCACGCTTAAAATCCTCTGCGTACGCGCGAAAATCAAAATAAAGCGACCGAAGCGTGCTCTTTTCCACACGCTCCTCCCAAATGCGCCGATTGAGAACCACCACAGACATTCCCGGCGGCACGCAAAGCCCCTTTTGCGAGCTGATGATCGTCACATCGATCCCCCATCGATCCATCTCATAAGGATCGCAAAGGAAGGAACTGATCGCGTCCACCATCAGATAAAGCCCACGCCGCTGACAAAAATCAGTCAGCAGTCGAATATCGTAAAGCTGCCCCGTCGAAGTTTCGTCAATATTGACCAAGACCCCCGTCAACGGGACATCGTCAAACGCCGCAAAGTGTTCCGCCGACAAAGCTTCATCCTCCGCCAGCCGGATCTCTTCGTGGGGAATCCCATGAATCCCGCATATATCCACGAACCGCTGCCCAAAAGAGCCACCGTTTACGACCAACAGCCGATCGTCCGGCGTGAAGCAGTTCAAAACCGCAGCTTCCATCGCCCCGCTGCCCGAAGCCGTCAGGTAGATAGACCGGGACGTTTCCGCCGTCCCCATCATTTTTTTCAGCAACCGATCGGAATCCAGCATCAAATCCGAAAACTCCGGCGTTCGAAAATAAGGTACCGCCTCGCCGCCAAGCGCGCGAATCTCGTCGCGCATCTCCACAGGGCCAACCGTAAATAAACGCACTGCGCGCCCCCTCCCTCAAGCGTTCGCCTGCCGACGCTTCCACACAAAATAATAATCGGTGGTTTCCTTGTGATTGCGCAGGTCGTCGTCAAAAAGCATCCCTTCCTGCACCAAATCATACGCAGTCGTCAACGATGTTTCAAAACTCTCCCGATACTCCGCAATGGAACGATAAATCGCGCTATACTGCTGATGAAGCTCCTCCGAAAAAAACTGATTCAGCGTGAGCCGCTCCTTGACGCCCATGCTCTCTTTCACATATATCTCACAGTCCTTGCCCGCTACCCGCTGAATATCTTGCAGTGCCTGCTCAAAATCTTCATCATTCAGATACATGAACACGCCGTTGACTAAAATGAGATCAAACGGCTCTGTCTCTCCCAATTCCACCAGAATAGATAAGAGGTCTTGAAAAAAACCGGTCGCCAATCGTTTGGCACCATGCGGCTTCAGATTCTGCTCCGCCCGCTCAATCATTTTGGCACTGCCGTCGATCCCCACATAATACGCCCCGTGCGCTAGCAGATACTCGCCCCAGCGACCAATGCCGCAGCCGACGTCCAGCACGCGGAGCGGCTTTTGCAGCGAAAGCAGCGCCCCGATCTTTTCCTGCTCCTGTGCATCGCGGCGCACCGCCAATTCTGGCTCTTGATCTTGAAACAACACATAGTTGTACTTACTTTTCAACGCCTGATTTTCCCCACGGTCATCAAAAAATTTCTGTATGGCCTCATAATTCAACGCCACACGGTCACGCAGCACTCGATCCTTCATCATTCTCTCCTCATTTCTGCTTCCTTACTCCTTCATTCCTGTATGGCCGCCCCTAGGGGCTGACCCACCCCCTGCAAAGTTCCCGTCATCCCCACAGAGCGTTTCGCCATCCGAAAAGCGAATCACGAAGGCATCTGCCACCCCCTTTTGCTCCGCAGGCGGCGGTAGGCGCATATAATCGCCATACGAAAGCGTCAATACTTCGTCATATCCTTGCGGTACTGGGAACGGATGTCCTTCAAAGGCTAAGTCAACGGTCTTCTCAAACCAGCTACGCTCATATGATTTATCCAAAACATCATCGGCGTTATACGAAACCAATCGTGCGCCGTCTGTATGATGGCGACTCCCTATGACAATGCGCCGATAGCAGGCCAAAACCCAATCGCGCGGCACCTTCGACAAAAGCCAAAAAAAATATCGCGCCATGGCTGACGAAGCGTGCCGCGCCCCCACAGGCGACCATAAAAATTTCCGGCACAAGGAAGCCGCCCGAAAGCGCAGCCACTGCCCGAAGCCCTCGCCCTGCGCCTCATCCAGCGGAAAAACATCAATGCAAAGGCCTGTTTGCTGCCTTAAATGCGTCTGCCCGACACGGATATATTCCGTATTTTTCCGCCGCATTTTCCCAAACACCCAACGATAGCCAGTATCTGTATCCGTATTTTGAAAGAAGAACCGCTCATGATTGATGAACTGATCGACGACTTGGCAGAACCGCTCATAGTCCGGCCGGAGCATATCCACATCCATATCATCATCCCATGGAATGAAGCCTTGATGACGTACCGCACCTAAAAGCGTCCCCGAGGACAGCACATAACGAATCCCCGCCGCCTTACAGATCCGATCAAACTCCAGCAAAATCTCCAAAAGCTCCCTCTGCAATTTGTGCAAATGCCCCGCATCCAATGTGATCGCTTTCGTATCCTCCATGTACTCGCATCTCCGCCCTGCTTATTTGTTTCCGCCCACCTGATTGCGCTTCCAAATGTAATCCATGATGCGCTCATAGTCTTCAATGTAGTCGACTTCAGCCCAGAAATGTCCGGCCACATCGCGAACATAGACGTCCTGCTCTGTGCTGCACTGATAAAGAATATCTTCCCACCAGAAATTGTACTGCTCCGCCTCGATGAGCGCATGCATCATCGCCTTAAACGACGGCATGAACGCCGGCTTAACACGCCCCACGCCCACATATTCATGGGTGCGGATCTCACGCTCTAACTCTTTGCCGTATTGCACGATCTTATTCCCTTCGCATCCGAAGAAGTAATCCCCTTCGTTGAGGCGCACCAAGGAGGAATCGGCCAAAAGGAGCGCATCTTTATCCTCGTCCAAGAGAATATCCAAAATATCCTGCTCCCAGAACACATCGGCATTCATGAGAAATAAATCTTCATCATCGGGAATAAAATCCCGTGCGAACCACAGCGACCCCAAGCTGTTCGTCACCCGATAAAAGGGGTTATAAAGGGTCGTGACCCCAAGACTCGAAATCTCCCGCTCGATCATTTGGTGCTGATAGCCTACCACGATGGTCGGCTGAATCTCATTCTTGAGCAGCATCTCACACGTCCGGCGCAAAATCGCCTTCCCCTCGATCTCCAACAAACACTTCGGCTTATCCACATGTCGGCTGATCCGGCTGCCTACCCCCGCCGCCATAATAATCGCTTTCATTCGCTACGCCTCCCTGTCAAAACCATCTATCCAATGTATCGTATATTTGGCTCAAACACTTTACCCCCACCTCACCAGTAAAAGATCTGTCGAATGCCTCTCTGTCGAATCCTAGGCAGAACCATTTCCATATCGCGAAGCCCCAAACAGATCAAAACGCCGGTGGAGAGTTCCTCCACGGAAACCTGCCGCAAAAAGGACACAGGGTGTTCCCCATCTGGCGAACGAGAGAGCGCCGCCCGATCATCGCTGATGATAAATCCGCGAATCGTAATGCCCTGCGCAGCCAATGCCTTCTGTGCCGCCATCGCATACGTCCCCGCCCCGTAAAGATAGAGCGCCCCCTGCTCCGCGATGCGCCGCAAGTCCTCAAGAAACTTCTGATAATGGCGAATCATACCCTCATAGCTGCCTGCGCGCTCCATCATCACGCGCAGTATTTCAGGTTCCGCAACGCAAGCCTTAGCGGCTGCCGTCACCTGCTCACTCATCGCTTGCGAAATAGACTGGAGCTTTGCCGTGTACGCTCTTTGGGTGTCTAAGACCATCCGGCGCACCACATCGCGATAGACATCCAAGAACTTCGCCTGTACCGAATGGTGGAGTGCCTCATCTTCTTGAGCCGCCCTCGTCATTTCAATCTCATGAAGTGCCGTCAAAAAACCGAAGCGTCCCTCCGGCTGGGGAAGATTCGTCAAGCTCCCCTCCCGCAGCGCATAATGATAGCGCTGGGAAGGCGTGTAGTAGACTGTCCCCGCACGCTGCAAAAGATGCCAGTTCGCGTACAAATCTTCTCCTACTTGCAGCGTATCGGGAAAAGAAAACTCAGCCCACAATGCCCTTTTATACAGCTTGCCGCAAAGAGACTCATCCCAATACACCCCATCCATCATCTGCCGCAATCTGTCCTTCGCCGCAAGATACCCTTCCGCCCCTTTTTTCCCCGCGCTGATCGTTACGCCCTGCCCGTCCTCCCGCAGATAAAAGCAGCCGACGACCATATCCAAGGTGTCATCCTGCTGCAAAGGAGCTGCCAATTCTGCTAAGTACTCCGCCTCCACCCAATCATCAGGATCGACAAACGCCAAAAATTCGCCTCGCGCCGCGGCGATGCCGGCATTACGCGCAGAGGAAACGCCTTGATTCGCCTGATGGCGCACGACAATCCGCGCGTCCTCCCTCGCATATCGATCACAAATGGCGCCCGATCCATCCGTCGACCCATCATCGACAAGAATGATCTCACACGCTGTATGCGTCTGCTGCAAAAGCGACTCGACACACTTTCCCACGTATGCCTGCACATTATAAATTGGCACGACTACGCTGATTAAAGGTTCCTTCATGACCGTACGCTCCGTCCTCCATGTACTTTTATCACTCGTCGCGCCGCTTCCCGACCGCTCCATACTCTCCCGTTCCAAACAATAAAACCCGTATCGTCCTTAGCCCTTTCCCCCAAGCATTCATGCCTCTTTTCGTCTATGCTGTTTCAGCCATACACATCGCACGTTGATAGGTAAAGAAATCACGAACCCCCTGCTTTTTTACCTGTTGTATCACATGATATAAATGCCTGCCGCCAATGGCCAGCACTAAGAGCGTATCCTCATTCTGCCCGTAGCGACGGCAATACTCGCTGAAAGAGATG
Organism: Schwartzia sp. (in: firmicutes); assembly: GCA_052170475.1. Taxonomy (GTDB): domain Bacteria; phylum Bacillota; class Negativicutes; order Selenomonadales; family Selenomonadaceae; genus CAJPQU01. The sequence goes on along the minus strand of JBQNAL010000007.1, from coordinate 83,617 downwards.
ATTTCCCGGTTATCTTTTTTCTGTCCGATTTTCTGCGGACTGTTATCAATGAACCCAATGACCCGATCGCCGAAAAGCTCGACCATTTTTTCGCCGAATTCTCCAGCGCCAAAAACCATCATTGGCCTATTTTTATCCATCATTTTTCGCTCGCCATGAACCTCTGGCAATCGTTGATACAGGGTCGTCGCGAAATCCGAATCTTCCATTCCCCCCATAACAAAATCATAATAAATGGCACACAACATATCAGGTTCTTCATTATACGCTTGAAGGATTTCCTTTTGATACGCCAAATGAAGCCGCGCGTTCTGTCGCCGAATCGCTTTCGCCTTTGTCGCCGTCAAACTCGCCCCATGTCTACGATATTGATAGAGCATCTCGGGAACTCTCTTTATTTCTCCCATAGCCACGCGAAGGCGAAGCCAATAGTCGTAATCTTCTACATAGACCTTCGCCGGATCGTACTCCCCTACTTTTGCCAAAGCCTCTCGCCGGTACATAAAACAAGCGCCCACCAGATCTTCCGCCCAAATGAGATGATCCTCATACACCGGATACCCTCCGGTGACAGCGCCACTCTCGTCGATACATTCCATTTCAGCACTGACCATAGGTGCCGCCGGATCCGCATCCAATGCCTGAACCATCACTTTAATGGCACGAGGGAGATATCGATTATCATCCGACGTCCACGTCAGATATTTCCCCCGCGCCTGTCGAAAGCCGATATTCAGGGATCGCGGCAAGCGTTGGTTCGGATCGTTATGAATGACCCGAATACGACCGTCTTTTGCCGCATAAGCCTCCATGATATCTCTTGTCCTATCTGTCGAACCATCGTTCACTAAAATAAGTTCCCAATTGGAAAAAGTCTGCCGTAAAACACTATCAATAGACTCTTCTATGTAACGCGCTCCATTATAGGAAGGCAATACAACGGATACGATTGGTTTTTCCCGCTCCATCAAATTCACCCTTTCACGCGGCCAATCCACACGGAAAAAAGATTCTTCTGGAAATGATCCTCATAATCCACATCATGGATCACTTCTACGTCGCAACAAAATACCCGCATGATGTTCGCTAATTCTTCTTCGTCAAACCATTGTTCCCATGGAGTAATCTCCAGCGTTCCCAGTGTGTCCACATTCTTATCGATAACGAGAATGTACCCGCCCGGCTTCGTCACGCGCGCCATCTCACGGATGGCGCTCTCTATATCTACCGCGTGTTCCAATGATTCGCAGGCGTAGGTTACATGAAAAGAAGCATCTGGGAACGGAATATGCGTTAAAGAACCTTCCCCCCAGTGAATTTTGCGCTCCGTCTTCTCCTCAATAACGCTTCGCGAAATATCCACCCCATAGAACTGAATATCCGGCCTGTCCGCCAAAAGATTTTTCAGATAGCGGCCTTTCCCGCAGCCCACATCTAAGACCTTATTGTCCCCCCCCAATGGGCACGCTTCCTCAACCGTTTGCCGAAGCGCCTGATAACGCCCGTCACTCGGATCAATATGCGTCATAAAAAGCGGAGCAGACTCGTCAAAATCCGCTTTATTTTTATAGTATAGGGCATCTAAAAAATATTTGACCGCCCAACTGATCTCTGCCGCGGAGAAGTAATCGTTGTTCATGTCCTCCTCCACCGGATAGCTGCCATACCATCCGCCGGAATCATTCTGTAATTTGCAGGCATACTGAAATGCTTTTTCGCCTTGTTCTCTCTCCCCTAACCGAAACCACACCAACGCTAACTGGAAAAGGCCTGTGGAGCAGACCCATTGTACATTGTTGTATCCAGGCACCGCCCCTTCCGGCGTCTGGATCGCTGCCATCTTCGCCATGGCTTCCCGTGCCATCGCCGTTTCTCCTAAATCCAGCAATGCTTCCATGACATAAGCGTAAAAATGGGAGAGAAGATCGAAATTCATGATCTCCTCACGCCGATTGGCTACATAGTAGCGCAGGATATCCTCCACGGCCTGCGCCCAATCCTCACGATGAAAAATCTTCGCCGCGTCGCGAATCGGCGACAAACAATAGAGATGAACGAGTTCCGAACAAGTCTTCTTATCCCCCCACGCGGCTTCATCCGGCGTCGTCAACCGCCCGTCCGCCTGCTTGTTACGGAGGATCCACGTGACGCCTTTCTGAATGGCTTCATCCACCGCCGGGTAAATCTCCCGCACGGCGATAAGCCCCTTTAAGATTTGCCCCGAATCGAAAACATAGGGACTTTGATCGCCTGGATCGTACCACGAACCATCCTCTTTCTGGATGGCAACAAGCCACTTTGCATACTCCACCGCCAAATCCCGATACCCCCAGCGCAGCAGTGTAGGGATGTAGTACCCGGTCACTTCAGGATACCCCAATGGCGTGGCTGTCGAAACGATGATTGCCTTTCCCTCTGCTTCCGGCAAGGTATGTTCTTTAATCCACCTGATCGCCCGGTGATAGATGCCGAGATAATCCGTCCGCTCGGCAATCTTTTTCTTCGTTTCCCGATACTTCATGGCGACAAAAGTATTTGCCGCCGTAAGTCCGCATGCCGAAAGCTGTACGGTGATCTCTTCAATATACTTATGCGCCACGGCAATGATAATCTCATAGCGGCATAGCTCGTCTTTCCGGCTTGCCAACGAGTAGACAGGAAGGCTCTCAATCATCGTTCCCTCCTTCGCTGTATCGTTATCAAGGAAAAACGCCACTTGTTCCTTCCCCAACATCGCCAGCGCCTGCCGCCCAAAATCTCCGGCGCCGAAAATTACATATCGCTTGTTATTCATGGAACACCATCCTCATCGATTGATCACGGGCAGCCTTGCCCCCAGAAAGATACTCATCGTGAACGCGGTATGGATATACGGAATACGAATGATATTCTCCCCCACGAAGCCCTCCCGTGCGAAGAGTGTCCACAGATCACTCTCAGAAAAGAATCGAACATGCTCATGGCAGTCGCAATGGCGCATGTAAGGAACACTGCAATAGACGCGCCCGTCTTCTTTTAGAACCCGGCGAATCTCCTGTACGACCCGCTGCGGATCCGACACATGTTCCAAAAGTTCGGAGCAAATGACAACCTCCATGGAGTGATCGGGGAAGGGTGTCTCTGCGGCGTCGCATAGATAGCATGGTATGCCTTTCTCCTTTAGGAATCGTATCCGCTCCCTATCTAAATCGGTGCCGTATACATCCATCCCATCCTGTTTCAAATGTTGTAGGAGCGCGCCGTGCCCACAGCCGATTTCCAAAACCTTCCCGGTAAACCCACGCAAGAGGCTATGAATGAGCTGCATGCTAAACCGATTCTCATAATGTTCATCGGGATACATTCCATCCGCATCGCGGGCGAACATGGGCGAGACCTGCATCTCTTTCTCCACCTCACGCTCGTTCTGCGCGAAAAGGTCGGCGAGCCGCTCCGGGTGTCGCTCCATCGCCTCACACAACGCACAATTAAATTCATTATAATATTCCTGCCGAAAAGAATCTATTGCTTTTCTCAAAAACACACCGTCACGTAAAGAAAAATCGTGTAAATAATCCTCACGCACTCTCTCGATACGAGATTGAGCCACCGGCGCTTCCGTCAGATACCGGGACAAATGGATAAAAGTCACTGCGGGAAATTCCTGTTGTAAAGCTTCGCAGATGTTCATATTTTCCACCGAAACGATCAACCGGATTTTTTCCGCTTGCGCCCGCGCTATACCTTCTGGTAGACCAAGAATACGCTTCCCATACATCGTCGTCCCGCTCTTATGCTCATCTCTATCAATGAAAAAACTGACCCGTGCTGCTCCAATTTCTTTCAGCAGGGCGACGCCATTGCTGCCTGCGCCATAGATTCCTACACATTCCAAATAGTCTCACCTCCCCAAAATTTTCCATCTTTTCGCAATCGCAAAACCATGCCCCTATATTTTATTCTTTTTCCGCCAAATACGCCATGAAGGCGGCTTTATTCTCTCGGGGCGTGGTGGTCGGCCGCCCTAAATCAGACCGCGCCCCGATGGCGCATTTGACTTCCAAAAAGCGCAGCCCACTGCCCGCCGCGTAGGTCGAGAGCGTTTTTTTGAGCGATTCTCGCTCTGTCACGCACGCCGCTTGGTCATAGCCACAGGCGCGGGCGATGGCCATCAAGTCGGCATGCGTTCCCCCGGTTGGCAGCCCCCCCACGCTCTCGTGGGCTTCGTTGTTCACCACAACGTGGATGAAATTTTGCGGCTTCGCCTGACCGATGACCGCCATCGCGCCTAAGTGCATGAGCGCGGCGCCGTCGCCATCCACCGCCCATACCGTCTGCTTTGGCTTTGCTATGGAGATAGAGAGAGCAATGGAAGAGCTGTGTCCCATGGAGCCCACCGTCAGAAAATCCCGTTCGTGTCCCATCCCCATGTTTTCCCGCAGTTCAAAGAGTTCGCGGCTGGCCTTGCCGGTCGTGGAAACGATGGGGGCGTCGCCGGAAACGGTAAGGATCGCCTGTAATATCTCTTCCCGCGTCAAGGGGTACGGATTTTGATAGGCTCTTTTTTTCTCGTACGTCAAAGCCCCTTGCCGCACGACGAAGGCCACGTCCCGCCCCGCCGCCAAGAGGGGGCGGAACGTAGCCATTGCCTCCTGCATAGTCTCGGCGGACGTATCTTCCCCCACCACAAAAAAGGGAATATCCACGACCTCTAAGAGGCGCGTGGTGATCTCCCCCTGAAAGACGTGCTGCGGTTCGTCCTTCTTCCCCGGCTCTCCCCGCCAGCCGATGACAAAGATCTCAGGAATGGCGTAGACCTTTTTATGAAGCAGGGAAACGGCGGGATTGAGGGCATTTCCTTCGCCGCTGTTTTGCATGTAAACCACAGGATACCGCCCCGTGGCCAGATGGTAACCCGCCGCTAACGCCGCCGCGTTGCCTTCGTTCACGGCGATGACGTGGTGATGCGGATCGGTGCCGTAGGTATCCATCAGGTAGTCGCCCAAAGGCTTTAAGAGGGAGTCTGGCACCCCCGTATAAAATTCCGCGCCCAGAAGCCCCACAAACTCCTGTACCTTCATTGTCCTCCCGCTCCTTCTTGCTTAGCGCGCTCGACGATTTTTTTCTGAATGAGGGTGGACGAAACCCCCGCCGTGTAGGCCGGCTCGATCACTTGCCCGCCCCACTCCGCCATGATGGCGATGGCCTTGGCTCTGACGTCCGCCAGTGGCCCTTCCCGCCAATCCGTCCCATGCACCATGAAATCCGGCTGGAGCCGCCGCAGGTTCTCCTCATAATCCCGCGTTTCCTGCGGGATCACCTCCGCCACCCCCTTCATGTTTTCCACTACGGCCTTTCGCTCTGCGTAAGGCATGTAGGGAACGCGCTTATAGGACGCGATGGCTTCGTCGGTAAATAGCCCTACGATGACCTTGCCATAGCGAGCCGCCATTTTCAAGATATTGACGTGGCCGGGATGCACGATGTCCGCCGCCATCGGCACATACACCGTGAGATCGGAATTTTCGATACGGCCGCGCACCAAAACGTCGGTGAAAACGTACTCCCCTTTAACGGAAGAATATTCCGGCGTGATGGGGCGCGCCGGACGACATTCATGATGAACGCAGCCGTCGCAGAGGGTGCCGCCTAAATCATCCTCTAAGAAGCGGCGGCGCATTTCCTTCATCGTCTCCCCGTACCAGCCGTCTTTAAGCGATACCTTGTTCAGGTCGGCCACGATGAGCATGTTCTCATAATCGGCGTTTTCAATGGAGAGGTAACCCTCTTGCGTGACAGAGATGGCGTCAAAGGGGAGATTGCAGCGCCGCCGCTCTTCGTGGTCAGAGTCACAGCGGAGCAGCGTGTCGATCTCCGGCATGTAGCCCCCTTGATTGTACACATACTTAAAGACCACCTGATCCGCCAAGTCGGCAAAAAGTTCATGGTATTTGTCCTGCAAATGCTCTGTGAACCGAGTCAAAATCCCCGTGACATAAATCTTATAAGAGCGCCCCGAGGTTTTCCGATAGTCGTTCAAATAGCGAAGATGTTCCATAACTTTATCGAAATCGTCCTGTCCGTGGATGAACTTGTAGAGCTTGCGCTGGGGCGCGTTGATGGAAAACTTGATGCTGTCCAGCCCCGCGTCGATGACGGCGCGGATGCGTTCCGGCGTCGCCATGGCGCCGTTGGAAGTGAGATAGACGTAGGTATAGCCAAGCTCCTTTGCTTTTTTAATGTAGGCGGGAAGTTCCGGGATGAGGAACGGCTCCCCCGTGGCGTAAAAGCCCACTTCCCGCGTGCCTAATTCGTAGGCCTGCCGCAGAATGTCAAAGCCCAGCGCCTGATTCATGCGGCCAACCTTGCGCTGCATTTTCTGGTGGGTACAGAAAATACAGGCATGATTGCAGACGTTGGACAACTCCATCAAAAAATTCGTCTTGGGAAAGGGCGGCTCCAAGGAATAGAGATTGTCGCGATCCGCTTTCTTGAGGCGAACGCGCTCCGCCAAATCCACCTCTTTGCCCATCTTCTCCTTATCCATCGCCATATTGCGCGCCTCCGTGTTTCTCATATCTTGTCGATGAGGGTGATAATCTCCTTGATGGAGAGCAACTGATCGTCCACTTCCTTCGCCCGATGGTGCTGCAAAATACGCTTGGCGACGCTCTCCATGGCCGGGAATGCAGCCCTCATGAGCTGATTGGCGTAAATGACGACGTTCACCCCGTGCGCTGCCAGTTCCTCTTCAGTGACGGTGTTGAAGGACGTGGGGACGACGACGAGGGGGATCTTCTGATTCTTCGCGCGAAATGCGTCGCAGAAGTCTAAAATCTCCTTGGGATCCTTCTCCCGGCTGTGGATCATGATCCCATCTGCCCCCGCCGCTGCATAGGCCTCCGCCCGCGCCAAGGCATCCGCCTGTCCCTTGCCTAAAATCAAGCTCTCGATGCGGGCAATGATCATGAAATCGTCAGAAAGCTGCACACTTTTCCCGGCAGCGATCTTTTCGGAAAAATGCGCGATGGTGTCCTGCGTCTGCTCCACTTCTGTACCGAAAAGGGAGTTTTGCTTCAGCCCCGTCTTATCCTCGATGATGATGGCCGAGACCCCCATACGCTCCAAGGAGCGCACGGTATAGACAAAATGTTCGATCATGCCGCCGGTGTCCCCGTCGAAAATAATCGGCTTCGTGGTGACCTCCATCACGTCGTTGATCGTGTGAAACCGGCTGGTCATGTCCACCAATTCGATGTCCGGCTTACCCTTGTCCGTGCTGTCGCAAAGGGAGCTGATCCACATGGCGTCAAATTGGTCGATGGCGCCGTCGGTGGCCACGATGGTCTTTTCCGCGATAAGCCCCGTGAGGCCGCTGTGCACCTCGATGGTCTTGACGATGGGGACAAGCTTCAAAAGCCGCCGAAGACGCGCCCGACGAAGCTCTGGCATCGCCATTTTCTCCTTCATCTGCCGGTCGATCTTCTGCACTGCCGGGTTCACCGTATAGGGAATTTCCACTAACTTTCCCCCGTACGCCGCCAAAAGGTTGACAAGATTCTGCCGGATCACCGATATAGGGCCAGTCTTCCAATTATCGCCGTGCACCACAATGTCCGGGTGAAGTTCACGAATGACCTTATCGTACAGGAGGTTGTCCTGCACGATGACCTTTTTTATCCCCGGCAAATCTTCCACCATGGCCACCCGCTCCGCCGTCGTCTTGATGGGAAAGCGGTTGTAGCGCACCATTTCTTCGTCGCAGAGGACGCCTAAGACCACTTCCCCCAATTTTCGCGCCTCCCGCAAAATATTGAGGTGTCCCTCATGGATGTTGTCCGTGCAAAAACAGGTATAGACGAGGGGTTTCTTTTCTTCGTTCATTTTTCCACCTCCATCGGCTGACTGCGCTTCCCTTCGACCAGAAGGATTTCCTGATAGAGCTGCCGCACCGCCTCCTCCGGCGATAAACGCCCGTCGTTGACGAAATGCACATCGGGGCGAAGGGGCAGCTCCATCTTCTGATCCACCCCCATGACGTCCTTCATCTGCCCTGCCTTCGCCTTCGCGTACATCCCCTTTTGATTGCGCCGTTCCAAAATGTCCATGGGGACATCAAGAAATATCTCCACATACCGGGCAAAATTCGCCCGGTTCCAAGCCTGCACGTCATGAAAGAGGCTGACGGTGCAGCAGATCACATCGATGCCCTGATCAGCGATCATCTTGGAAACCCGCGCATGGCGAAAGGCACAATCCCGACGAGCCTCGATGCTGAAATCCGTCACATCATTATACGCCCACCGGGCAATATCGCCGTCGAGGCGAAATACATTCGGCTTCTTCTCCCGCATGATATGGTAGAGGAGCGTCCCTATGGTCGTCTTCCCTGCCCCCGAAAGGCCGGTAATCCAATAAACTGTTCCCGCCGTCACCTGATTCATCCCCATCCTCCATCGTGCGCCCTTCCCTGTGCCGCATCCAGCACGGCACTCAATATACAACTTCATCGAAAGGGAATCCCACGTCGTAATCCTCTTCCGCCGGTTCAAAATCGCCGACCCCATGTCGGCAGATAATCCCGTGTTCTGCCAAAAAATGATAGGGATCAAGAATCGCAAACTGTCCTTTCCATGCAGCCGCTTCTTCCCGCAAACGTCCCATCAGTGTCCTCCGCCCGGCCAGGAGAACCGCCTGCGTGGACGCCGGGACATCTGCCAAAGCGGCGTATACAGGAAGCCCTAACTCCGCCCCCGAACAGTTGAGATTCACGTCAATAAAACCGCCAATACAGCTGCGAACTTCCGGCGACAGCAATCCATAAACCCGCAGTGCATAATCTCCGCCCGTTCGTATCAGAACACTACCGGGAGGATATTGCCGCAGCCAATCATTTAAGAGCGCTTGCTTGCGCTGATTACGTGCTTTCGCCCGAGTAAAAACTTGATACACATAGCGAGAATATTTTAACTTCTCTTTGAACGACGGCACATTTTTTTCCTTTGCCTCCACGAGCCGACGAAAAGGCTCTATGTTTGACGCATCACAGATATAGCTGCCAAACAGATTTGGCTCAGGGACATAGGTTCCGCGCCGTACGAACCACTCACGTCCATCGTTAAAATGCAAATACATATACTCGTCGGTAACGATTCCATGGTAACCAAAAAAATAAGTGTCAATCGCACCCTTGTCCGCAATCAGCCGCGCCGAATATCCAGCGTTATAAACATCTAAATCTTGTACCTCAACATAATCACGCTGAAGCCGCTCTTCGTCTACCTCATTTTTCTCCAAAAGCTGCCCAAGCAGCCGATGGAAATCCACAAGAGAACACAAGCGGTCAATACGCCGCGGCTGAATTTCCTCCCCTTCTACCACCAAGTAAGTATGGAAGCGATTCTTGTATAAGCTTTTCCCATGATCCGTGAGATAGAATTTCAACATCTTTTGTGACAGCGGCGGCAGATAATACGCATACTGCTCACTCAGCCACGCACACGACTTCTCAAAACGCGAATAGGCATGATCCATATCACTGTCCGAAATCAGCGGGGAAAGATGCGGCGTATGTGTCTCCTCCAAATTATGGACAAGGCAAAAGATCGGTTTCTCGCTGAGCAAAAGATTGCGCCATAAATCCCAAAGCCCTAACGTCGCCGGTTCATAGGGGATATGGCAAAGGGAAGAGCTGTCTTCCGGCCGTATGGACAGCCAATCCCCAATGATGCGGCGCGTATAGCCATACTGGTTTAGAATCTGGTAGACAGGGCTATTCTCTTCCGTTATCACCTTAATGGCGTACGTATTCTCATCGACCGGCATTTTCCCGCATAAAATGGCCTTGAGTGTAGGGTTTGTATAGGGGCATACCGTAAAAATATGATCAAAGCAAATCCCTGCCCCCATCTTCTCTGCTAAAAATGGTATCCATGAAATGTCCTCGTAAGGCATTGCATCGGTCCATAAAACCAAAACGTCTTTTGTTTCCCTCTCCGCCAGCCTTTTTTTAATCGCGGTGAGCAAGTCCTCTATCTCCCGCCACGAAGCGGCTTGGCGTGAAGAGCTTGCCCCCAGCCAAGCGGCACATTGCGCAGCGAGAATAAAATCTTTGACGTAAAGGGCGAGGAAATAGGTTTTATGAAGGTGCAGCTGCCGAACCGCCTCATCCTGCGCCGTCTGATACTCCCGAAGCTGCTCAGAAAGTTCCATCATGATATAATTTTGCTTGGGCGGATCACCGTCATAATACGTCCACCATTCCATCGCGGGATCAGGCAAAAGGGAGTCCCATTCTTTGTCAAACACAACCCCATTCCGCTCAAACAAGTCATACAGGAACGTATAGCGAATCCCATGCGCCCGAAGCCAATGTTTCAAAAACGAGGATCCTTCGAGGGAAACGACCATGATTTCATCATATTGACTCCAGTCAACGTCGGCCAGTTTTTGGACAGCAAACGCCTCCTCATAGCTTTTGGTATACTCATGCGTTCGCTCGCACAAAAAATATTCCCCTTGGAGACCGTCACGCACAAAATGACGAATATGATAAAAATCGCTCGCGAAGGAAGCAATGAAAGCGATACGGCCTTTTTTCCCCTGAAAAAAATCTCCCATAATTTTTTCCGCTTGGAGCCGCTTTTGAAAGTTAGGATAATATTCGTCAAGCTCGTATTTTATGATGATGTCGTTTAACGTTTGATTGATATCTTCCATACAATCTCCTCATGGTTAAGATAGGCTCATATAGCAATAAAAAATCCATGTGCCACCTATCGGAAACTTGCTGTCATTTCTTTCTGGCAAAGCCTCGTGCCCACAGGATCGATTGCAGCTTGCCGACAGAAGCCGCCTCAAGCTTTCCCTATCGTAACCAGCAAATAACCCTGCCCGAAACTATCTTCATCATGTCCCTCTGCATACCAACGTTCAAACGCTGCCCGCATATAATGGTTCTCCGGCAAAAAGGTCAATGCATCTTCCACACCGATGGTGTATTCCCGCAGTTCATGATAGCCCGCCTCGATAAATTCTTCAATGAGCGTGGGCTGCGGCAGTTCTTTCCCGTAAGGCCACTCCCCTGACTTCTCCTGCATCGCCTTCCCCAGACGATAGGGAACCGAATGGGCATTGGGGATCATCGACACCATCGTATGGCAAACCGGCTTCCAAAGCTTCAGCAAACGGATTCTTTCCTCTCGCTCAAAATGCTCTAACAGCCCCGCCTGAAAGGCAAAGTCAAAGGCGCCGTCTGCAAATGGCAAAGGATTCCGGGCGTCAACCACTTTGGCCGTGACTTCGACGTTTAGCTTCTCTTTGGCGCGATTCAGCAATTTGATGCTGGCCTCGGAATAATCGATGGCGGTGCATATACGCCCTTGCCTGGCTAAAGCCAACGTGCTTTTCCCGCTGCCGCAGCCGATTTCCAAAACCCGACTGAATCCCACCTTTTTGCATTCAGTAATTTTTATCATTTCCCGAGTCCAACAATTTAGTTTGTCGGCTAAAACCGCCTGTATCGTATCATCCAAAAGAAAATCGTTGTATAACCGGCTCCACCCTTCCGCTTCCAGCGCCTCATGCAGCAACGTCCCATAAACCGGCGTATACGCTAAGAATTTGTGATACCCATGTTGAACCAGTTCATCCGCAATCTCTCTTTTATACAGAAGCGGCGTGATAAGAAAAAGAACTTCATCCTTATCCTCCACTTCAAGGTCGGCCAATTTGTAAATGGGACGGCCGTACAGCGTCCCTGTTTTATGATTATCGACCACACCAAAGATATTCTGCACCCCAATGTCCAACAATGCTTTTGCCCCATTCTCCCCAGCGCCAAACAAAACAATTTTCATGCTATCTATCCTCCTATGCAATACCTCATGCCTACTATGGCAACCTTTCCCTATTCCATTTGCTTTACGTCACACTGCAGCCAGTCATATATACGCTGACCTGCTTCCCCGCGTCCCGGCAGCGGGACGGACTCCCTCTGTTCGATCAGCAGCAGTAACTCCCGCAGGCTCATGCCATACCGCTCAAAATGGATGGCGTTCGCGGCCTGAGCCTGAGAATGCTTATAACAGGCAAGATCCTCCTCCCAAGAAAATCGCATCTGATGCCGTTTTACCAAGTTGTTCCGTGAATCGATCTCCAACAGGGAACGATCCCGATACATGTACGCCAGGCCAATGCCAAACGGCGTGTCAGCCTGCTCGACAGCCCAACAATTATCATCGTGTACTGCCGTATCATACCGTTCTTCCCATTCGTATTCACGCTGCACTTTTCCATCTTCTTTCGACAGAGAAAAAAATTCCGACCGCAAGAAAGGGAAAAATATCTGCCGCCCACCAATGGATATGGAATTAGCAAAGCCCATGACGGTATTGGAAGGCACCGGGAGCGGATAGGTCTGCACGTGATCCTCTTTCCTATTCCAGCAGATGACTTGATTGCCCTGCAACGGCGTTACCCAAAAATCCTCTCGATGAGGGTCATAAGAAAGTGACAACGCTTGGAAGGAAACCGGCAATACATGAAGCGCCGCTTTCCCCGTGGTAAGCTCCAACGCCAAGATTTGATTGGTTCCCATCACCGGCAGATAAGCATGCCCCGCCACCTGTCCCCCTGCATTTAGGAAAAACCGCAACACATTTTTTTCCACCGGCAGATTCTCTGCCCATGACGTATGGAAAAAATATTGTCCCTTTATGCTGTCATATTCTACTATGAGCCCATTCCCATTCCCAATAAAATATAAGGAATCCCCATAGCGAAAGACATTCGTAAACGCCTCCACATCGCTTCCCTCCCACCATGTTCCAGCCGGCAAGGGAATCGTCTGAAAGGTCCGTTGCACTAAATCATATTCTAAAGCACCTTCATGGCAATAAAACGGCATAAGGATCACTTTGGTTCCTATTTTTCCAATGGCTGCGTATTCTACCGATCTGATATAAGGCGTCGGAAGCTCCGCCAACAGGGTCAGTGTATCTGTCTTCTTCTCTAACTGATACAGCCCGGAAAAAAGCGTCGCCGATGTGACAAAGAAGATCCGCTCCTCATCACCAGCCGCCATGGGAAACCAACGATTGTATACCGGAGCTTCGAGGAAAGGCAGATGTTCCATCAATATCGGCTTCCCCGTTGCTTGGTACAAATACGCCACCGAGCTATTGTCACCATAATACCCATCGGCCCAGATAACGGCGCGAGTCACATCAGGGGTATCGTCATATATCCCCCAACCTTCTTTTTGGTACTGTTCCTCTAATTGGCGGTACTCTTGCACGTACGCCGGCCGCATGGCATCAAGGGTGGCCTTCAACAAAGGATGCGGCCGCCACCAAAGGACGACGTCGTCGCGTTGCCGAAAAAAATCAAACACATAGCGAAGTTTCGCATTCATCTTATCGCTATATTGCAGCGCGGCATTGATGCTGGTATTATACAGAATGATTTTTTTCTTCTCCACGAGCCGCCGCCAACTTTTAGGAAGTGGATACTCCGCTTTTGTCCCCTTTTGCACTTTATCATATTTAGGAGAACCCAACGATAAAATTTTTCCCGGTGGTGGATTCCCACCGGGATAATAGTATTCATATTGGTTTTTGATGGGATCCGATTCGACAATAACATAATCGGCATGTACAATCCCCGGAGCCTGACAGACTCCCTCTGCCGCGCTGTCTCCTGCATTAAAATAAGGGACATAAACGAGCTTATCCGTATACTTTTTCAGCTGTTCCGAGTAATAACGCGCATCGACAGAAGTCACATGATTCGCCCAATCGTATGGATTATGGATAAAAATAACATCAGGATGCAGCTTCTCAAGATCCACCGACCGAAAGTCGATGACCGGGACGTAGGCGGGAAAAAGCTCCTTTTCTACGTGCCATTCCTTCGCCGTATGCTCCGGCGTGAGATCGGCGTAGGGAATGGGAATGACATAGGCATTGCAATGCTCCGCATCGTTGACCGCCGCCTGCCAGATACTTTCCAAGCTGTCCCACATGGACGCCTTGTAGGGGAGAAATACGATTTCTTTTTTGACCGGTTCCTCACGTAGCGCACCGATGAGCCACGCTAAGAGGGAATGGCACAGCGATGCGATGTCGGTGTCCTCTCCCGTTTCCAACAGCTTCTCCAGCGCGGCGGAAAGCGTGTCCAACGTCTCTCGATAAAATGCCCAGCGCTCCGCTGAAAGCGCCTCACCGAAGATATTCCGTACAGCCGAAAAAGCCGCAATGCAATCCCTCAGCATTGCGGCTTTTTCGGTCGCCGAAGGAAAATGTACGAGTCCCACATCCACTGTTTCCAACAGGTCTACTACCTGTTGGCGCGTCTTCCGTGACAGCATCGCGTCGCTCCCTTTCCATTTGACCCTATAATAAATTATCGAAAAACGGAAGGATTTTCTTAACTCTTCTTTCCCGCCCTCAAAGGTCTGCCAATACGGCTTGGTATTCAGCCCAAAGTGTCGACCCAATGTCGTCCTGTCGATCAGCAGCGACGACAGCGTTTCCTTGAAGTCAAGTGTGCGTCTGCTGATAGGCATAAGCGCCGAGGAGATTGCGATCTTCTTCCACGCCCCCCTGCAGAGAGATAAAAAGGTGCCGAACAATACAAGGCAGCACCGACTATGATTTTTGTCCCGAAGCGAACGCCATGCCTCTTTCACCATAGAAATCGTTATGATGCGTCCATCCTTTTCCCCTGCATCCTCAATTTTCTCTTAGATAAAATATCGGAAATGAGCAGAACCTCCTGGCTCTTCCTCCGCCGACAGCCCCGAGTGTGATTTTCTCATCACGCTTGCCCAACCGTGTTCTTCTATGCTATATTAAAGATACTTTAGCAAAAGAAAGGATGTGCCTCTATGTCTTACGACACTTCCCCGTTTTTTCCCCACGAGAAGCTCATTCTCTTTGGCTTTGGGGCAATGGGACGGCGTGTACTGCGCTACTATTCGAGCTGCAAGAACACCAACATTATCGCCATCGCGGACAATTACGCGTTTCCCGATCCCAGCGATCCCCTGCTCACAGTGATTCCCCTGATCCGTCCCGAAGATCTGCCAACTTACGAATATGACAGAATCCTTGTAACGAATGAAGACGCCAAACCTTTAGCCGCTATTACCCAACAACTTAAAGCGCTCCACATTCCCGAAAATAAAATCACCTACCTCCAAGAAGTCCCTCCCCTGCGGACAGAAATTCTCTCTTCTTACAATGAATACGATGAAGCAACCGACCCCAGAATGCGCTGGCTCTGTAATTTCGCCCAATATGCCATGGAAAAAGGGCTTTCGGGGAATACGGCGGAATGCGGCGTATTGTATGGGGATTTTTCCTTTTTCATCAACAAATATTTTCCGAATAAGACGCTGTATCTCTTCGATACCTTTGCAGGGTTTACTGCCGACGACTTAGCGGCGGAACGCCGCTTGCAGAACCCAATGTTTTTAGACGGAGAATTTAACAACGAAGAATACTTTTCTCATAACAGTGTAGACATCGTCAAACGTAAATTGCTTCACTTTGAAAAATGCGTCGTAAAAAAAGGCTTTTTCCCGGAAACGACCGCCGGGATCGAAGACGTGTTTTGCTTCGTCATGTTGGACATGGATCTCTACCAACCGATGTTGGCAGGTCTCGAGTGGTTTTATCCGCGGATGGTGTCTGGCGGCGTCCTCTTGCTGCACGATTATGCCCATCCCAGCCTCCCGGGGGTGCGGCAGGCCGTTCATGACTACGAGCAGCGGCACCAAGTGAATCTCTGCACTTGCCCCATCGGTGATTTTGGCAGCTTGGCCATCATCAAACCGTAAGAAAAACCGACAGCCAGTGGCAATTTTTCCCACGACCATATTGATACAATATTGTCATACAAACGTAGCACAAGAAAGGAGGGAAAAAATATGAGTGCCGCCATCAGCGTGAGAGTGAACGACCAAGAGGAAGCCGCTTTAACCCGGGCGGCTGAATTATTTCATTGCAAGGTATCTTCGCTTATGAAAAAGCTCACATTCGAGAAATTGGAAGACGAGTATGATCTGCGTGTAATCAAGGAATACGAGAAAGCAAACGCTGACGGGACGTTAGAATTGTTTGATTTTAACGATGTGGTGAAGGAACTGGACGCATGAACGAGTATTCCATCTCTTAACCGAAGAACAGAGTACCGGGAAAAATACGGTACTCTGTTTTATTATGTGATCAAAGTCGCCCCCTCCTCTCTCACACCTCCGGGGAAAGCTCCGCCCCGTATTCTTCTAAAAATATTTTCTGATATCCTCTGTATTTCGGATCGAGGGGCTTTTCCACCGGGCAGTGGATGCACCAGAAGCCCTCTGTCTGGTTCGGCACGACGACCCGATAGCCCCGACGCTTAAACTCCAAGCACTGAGAGGTATCGTAGAAATGAAAACCCGTGAAGAGATCGTCCCGCCACGGGATGTCGTACTGGGTCGCCAAGAAGAGGCCGTCCGCCGCTTCCACGGGGACGCACACGCCATGGGGTTCTCGTAGCTCCGAATCCACCACACTCTCCGCCTCGCAGGCGTGTAGCACCCGCCCGTAGGTGCGCCGCCCGTCCCACCAGATTCCACTATCAGGGAGCGCACGGCAGCCGATGACGCCCACCATGCCGATGGCGGGATCAGCAAAGAGCCGCAGAAGATCCCACACCAGATGACGATTGACCACGAACGTGTCCTGATGGAGGTAGACCTTATACTTGGCCTTGGATTCTGCCATCGCCCAGTTGTAGCCCGCCGCCATGGAAGATGCGCCCCGCACGGGAAGATACGTCGCCTTCATATCGGTGGGGAGCGTCAAATGTTTCAAGTAGAGGAGCGATTCCTCGTACCATGCCTCGTCGTTCACGCAGGTGATAAAGCAAATTTCCTTCTCATTCTTCATCGCCCGCGCCTCCCTCCGCCGCCCCCTTTTCCCAATCCTCATCCAAAAAGGCGGCATACGCTTCCCAGCCGCCCGCCGCCGTCAGCGCGGCGCGAAAATCGCCCCGCTGCACGATCGTTTCCCGTGTAAAGGCCGCGAAGTAGCGCGGCGTGATCCCCTCGTCAAGGCAGAGCGCTTGGAGCGCGGCACGATTTTCCCCCACGTCGATGCCGTATTCCAAGCGACGGCAGAGCGTCACCAACCGCCGCCGCACCGCTGGCGTATACTCCGCCTTGAGGCGGGCGACGGCACGGGTGGAGCGCCATGCCTGCACCAGCCACACCTCCGTCGCCATGTCGCGTGGTCCCTCAAATCCCGCATGTTTGAGCCGTTCCGCCAGTTCGACAGGAATTTCCTGCCGTGCACTGGGAAGGAAGAACACGTCCTTATAAAAGGAAGCCGCCAAGAGAATCTCAAACTCCGCTTTCGCGAAGAGGCGCCTGACCAGCACTCGATAATGCCCGCCCATCAGTTCCGCCAAGACGCGCCAATAGCGGATATTGGAAAAGCTCGTGAGGAAAAATCCCGTAGACTTAAGGAAGGTGCCAAATCCGGCGGCAATGTCTTGGGGATTGACGACCGTTTCCAAGGCGTGCGGGGCGAGGAGGATGTCGAAGCTCTCCCGTTCGTACGGCAGCGGCGTTTCTCGATAATCGAGACAAAGCGCCTCTGCGTCCACGTCAGCGGGAATCCCCGCCAAGGACGCCTCCTCCGCCGCCACGGCATAGAGCGTCGCCGCCGGATAGAGGAGCCGCAGCGCCGGAAGATAGGCGCTCCCCTCCACCGTCAAAATGCACAGCGGCGCATCCGAAGGCGTCAAAAACTGCAAAAGTCCCAAGTCCGCCCCATCCCCCAAAGTCTTTTCCCCCTTCGCTCTTTTTCGGCGGGCAGCGTCCCCTTCCCCCCGTATGACGGAAAGGGCTGTCCCTTATTTCGCGCGGCATAAGCCGTCAAGAAAAGAGAAGGCAGACGCGCTCCCCTCGCCAACGTCTGCCTGTCCGACAAAGATCGCGCCGCCAGAGAAAAAGCCGACACCGCATAAGCCGCCGCGCCTTCGCCAAAGGCTTCATCCCTGCCGCAAAAGGCGCAAGAGCGCAAAGTCCGCCAGCTTCATCCGCGCCGCCGTTTGAAGCGCTTCCTCCCGGCGACCCAAATCCTGCTGCACCAGCGCCATATTGCGCAGGATGCCATCCGCCGCGTCTAAATCAAGAGCCGCCTGCAGCAAAAGCTCCGCCGCCGAAAGCGCCCCCTGCGCGTAATAGCCCGCCGCGAAAGCGGTCAAAAGCTCCGCCTTTTGGACGGCGGGCAGTGCTTTTTCCAGCACGTCCTGCTTCTTTTGCTCCGCTGCCGAAGTGTCCGACAGAACCTGCACCGTTTTCTGCGCTGTCTCCTCATGCGGCGCGGCACTCTCCCGACACGATGGCGTCTCCCCCGTGCCATGCGCCTCCTCCGCTGTCGTGCGCGGTTCTCCGCCGTCCTCCACTGCCGTAGGGGCTTTTTTCCCCTGACGAACCGCCGCCAAGCGCTCTTTGAGGCTTGCCAAAATCTCCGCCGGTTTCTTCGCGACGGCCGCCGCGCCCGCCTCGAAGGTCGGCTTCGCCGCCGCCACGGCCTCTTCCGCCGCTGCCATTCCGGCCTCTGCCATCGGCTTCACCGCCGCCGCCGCTTCTTCCACAGCTTCCCCAGCCGCCGCCCCCACGGCTGCCACCTTCTCGCGCAGATTCGCCAAGATCTGGCTCACATCGCGCGTCTCTGAAGCCGACGCGTCCCAGCGCAAAAACGCTGCGACGTGCGGATACTCGTCCCGCAGCTTCGCCCGCGCGTCGTCCCCAAGGAAGGTCAGCGTCTCCCCGATCTCTTTTCGCTGCGCCGCCGTCAGGCTGTCGCCGCCCTTGTCCAAGACAAACTCGAGAACGGCGAGCCCGTCGTCCTCCCGCTCCTCGATCATCAGCAGCCGCGCTAAAAGGATCCGTATCGAGAGATGATCCGGCGCATAGGATAAGGTATTGTTGATCCACTGCCCCGCGCGTTCGTAATCGCCCACCATGAAGTAGGCATAGGCTGCGTCGTACATAAATTCCGGCTGTATATCGTTGCCTTGGATGAGCTTCGCCAAGGTATCAATGGCCGTCGTGTATTCCCCCGCCGCCATCTGCTCCGCCAAAAGCGCCTCCCAGTGCGCGTTTTCCTGCCGCACTGCTGTCTCTTCCGCTTGCATCTGCTTCTTCTTCATTTTTCGCGCCGCTTTCCCCATGTGACAGCCTCCGCTCCTCATCCTATCATGCTCCATTGCACATGCTTTCTTCTCAATATGTATACGGCAAAAGTTTCAAAACTCCTGCCCATCCCGCCGTTTTTCACTATGCACACGGCCACGCAGCCCACCGCCCTACGTCAACGTCCAAGTCGAAGGAAGCGTCGCCCGAAGCGGCAAGAGCAGGGGCAGCCCTTCCCCCGCCGCGCCCTGCTGCATGAGCCAGCAGCCCAGCCACGTCAGCGCCTGCGCCGTGTCCGCCGCCAGCGCCGCTGCCGCCCGTCCCCGCCCGGCAAACACATAGCGGTCAAAGTCACTGAAAATCCGCGTCCCCGACTGCCGCTCGTAATATAGACAAACCTTCGGCATCGACTGTCCGTAGAGCTTTTTCGCCAGCGTCTTTGTCGCCTGCGCCTCGGGGTAAAGGGGGCGCAGCATCAAAATCGCCTCTTCCGGCGACACCCGGCGCAGCACCCGACAGAGCCGCGCCAATCGGTCGTCGCGCCGCTCTCTCTTCAAGCTCTCCACAAAAGAGCGCCCCGCCGCCTCGTCGTCCCCGCGCAGAGCCGCGATCCGCCCCAAAAGGTCATAGACCTCCGGCAGCAGATTGCGCGCTTGATCTCCTAAATAAATCTCCTTTTCCGCTTGTGTCTGCCATTTCTGATAGAGCGCCAGCCCTTCTCGGAGCCTTTCTTCCGCCCGTGGGTACTGCTTGCGCTCCCATGCGGCAAAGCCTTCCATCATGACGAACTCCGGCAGAGAAGGAAATTTCTCCCGCGCCGCCGCGATGGCTTCATCCACCTCCGCCATGGGACGCTTCGCCAAAATGAGCAGCCGGATCAACATCAAATAGGGATGGTTCGTCATCCCCAAGAGCCGCACCCCGGACGCAATGGCGCGCCGGGTGTGCCGAATGGCCTTCTCATATTCGTCCAAACCCAAAAAGCAATCCGCCAAATAGAAATCGTCCTCCGGCCGTTCCCCTCGGCGCTTCTGCTCCGCGATGAGCATGGCTAAATTGCGCCGCCCCTTCTCTTTGAGCACTGTCTGCGCATATCCCGTGTGAAGGATCTCAATGTCCGGCACCATCTTCATTTCCATAGGCGCAGTTCCATGGTTGCGCAAGAGTTCATGAATCTTGCCCTCATAGCGCAGATCGGGATGATTGCGAAAGACGCGCAGGAGAATATGGCCGCCCAAGTAGCGGTTGTCCCGCTCCGGGTCGATGTCCACGCAGCGGCACATAAAGCCGCCCACCCGCCGATCCCCATGGTAGCGCCGAATGAGTGCCAAGACCTTTTGCCCGTCCTCGGGAGAAAAGGATTCATCGGCGTCTAAATTGACGATCCAGTCCCCCGTTGCCTGTTCTAGCGCGTAGTTTTTTGCCGCCGCGAAATCATTGATCCACGGAAAATGAAACACCTTCGCCCCCGCCGCTTTCGCCATCTCCACCGTCCGATCCGAAGACCCGGTATCGACGACGATGAGTTCCCTCGCGATGCGCTTCACGCAGTCGAGCCACCTGGGCAAATGTTTCTCTTCATTTTTCACGATCACACAGGCCGATATGTTCATGTGTCCTCCTTCGCCGCGTGCTCTCGTTCTCCCACGCGGTGCACCCCACCCCCCGCGCACGAAAGTTCCCGCGCGAGCCGCGAAAGCGCCGCCCCTGCCTGCTTCTCCTGCGCCGTCCTCCCCTGACCAGCCGCCGCGCGGCGATACGCCGAAGGAAGCAGCGCCGCCAAGGCGCCCTCTCCGCCCGGCACCCCGCCCTGTTCCTCTGCCCAAAGGCCAAGCCGACACGCACGCTCCGCCGCCCCCACGGTCTCCGCCGTAAAGGCCAATAGGCGCCCCGCCAAGAGGAAGCGCTCCGCCGCCGTCAGCGCCTTGCCCCCCGCTTGACGATCATAGTAAAGCGCCGCCTCCCGTAGCGGCGTCTTCAAGAGCGCACGCGCCAAATAAGCTGCGTCCTTTTCCTTATCGTATATCGTGTGGAAAAAGGCGATCGCGTCCGCCGCCGGAACCCCGCGCAAAAGCCGCCCCACCTCGACGAGGAGCGCTTCTTGATGCGGGGCGCGAGAGAGCGCCGCCGAGAAATAGTCGAGCGCCTCCGCCGTGCTGCCCCGCTTCTTCGCCAGCGTCCCCAAGTGGGACAGCGCCAACGGCCAAAGATTTTCCCGATCATCGGCGCGCAAAGACGCTGCCGATGCCCCTTCCCCGCGTGCGTAACAGTCCACGCCCTGCCGAAAATATCCCTCCGCCAGCGGGTACGCCCCCGCCCGTTCCGCCCCAAGACCGCCCAAGACAGAGAAATCCCCCACCATCGGATATTCTTGCCGCGCCTTTTCCACAGCGTCCAAGACCTCCGCCAAGGGGCGTCCCATGGCGATGAGCGACTGGATCAACAGCCCATGCGGGCGCGTTTCCCGTCCCACGAGCCGCACCCCAGACCGAATCGCTTCCCGCGCGTATTGCTCCGTCCTCGCAAAATCGCCCAGCCCGTAATAACAATCCGCAATATAAGCGGCGTCCCCCGCCTCCCTCCGCCGTAACAGAAGCGCCAAATTGCGCTCCATCTTCCCGCGGATGAGACCCGCTGCGTACCCGGTATGGTAAAGGCAAACGTCCGTCATAAAGCGCAGATCGGGCGACCCAGCGCCAGTGTATGAGAGCGATTCATGGACAGCCCCCCGATAGTGAAGATCCGACAAGCGGCGAAAGACCCGCGCCTGGAGGATGGTGTTTCGCACCGTGCCGTCCGCCTCCAAATTGACGCAACGGCACAATAGCCCCATGACGCGCTCATCCTCATGCACGCGGCGTATCCATGACGTCACCTTCGGCGCGTCCTCCGCCGAAAAGTATTCATCGGCGTCGGGAAAGATCACCCAATCCCCCGACGCTTGATCCAGCGCGAAATTTTTCGCTGCCGCAAAATCGTCCTTCCACGGGAAATGGTATACCTTCGCCCCCGCCGCCTCGGCGATGGCCACGGTACCGTCCGAAGAGCCGGTATCGACGACGACGATCTCCCCGGCGATGCGCTTTACGCTGTCCAGCCAGCGCGGGAGATTCTTCTCCTCATCTTTGACGATGACACAGGCGGAAATCTTAACCATGCCGCACGCGCTCCTGCATCCATGCCCGATAGGAGGCGATCTCCGGCGTCTCGCCGCCCATCGCCGCCGCCTGCGAAAAGCACTCCTCGGCACTCTCCCACTCCGCTAAGTGATAGAGGCACACCGCCACCTCCGTCCAAAAGGTCGCCGTGACCACCGAGGAGTCCCCCGGGATCCGGCCAAACAAGGTGAAGGCGGGCGCCCAGCGCTCCTCCGCCATCACCTTTTTCGCCGTATCGTAAAGCGCCTCCGGCGAAAAACCCGCAGCCAGAGCGCCAAACCGCGCGATCTGATCGTCGTCGCCCTCTTGGAGAAAGATCGGCAACATCACACGAAACCCGTCCTCTTGGTACTCGACCTCATGACCCTCGTACGCCGCCCACACCTCTGCCGCGCGAGGGGGGAGCAAGCCGGCGCAGCGGCGGCGCAGCTCCATGGCCTCCACCCCCTCCTCCTTTTCCAAATGCAGGAGACTTGTGACGAGCTGGGGGAAGGTCTCCGCCAGCCCCGTCACCACATCGTGGTACACCGACGTCAAATCCCCCTGCTGTGCTTTTTCATAAAGGGCGAGACGCGGGGCGGTCTTTTGAAATTCTGCCTGCAGCTGCGCCGAAAACTGCTGATACAGGCGAATCCAGCCATTGCCCTCCGCCCACCGCAGAAGATAGCGAAGATCCCCCTCCCCGTCGCCGAAAAACTGCCGCAGCCCCGCCGCAATCGCCGCCGCCGAATCCTCTCGGCGTATTTCAGCGTAAAGATTCAGCGCCGCTTCGTCGTAAGGATGATGGCGCAGCGCCATCTCCACATGCTCCTCTGCCATTTCGCCCTTGCCCTCCTGAAAGTCAAGTTCCGCCAATTTCTCATACATCCACGCGACCGATCCGGCGAAGCGGGACGCCTCGCCGGACGTGTCCTCCGGCTGTCTGTAAAGTGCCAAGGCTCGCTCCAAGCGCGTCCGCGCTTCCGCCACTTCGCCCATCTCCAAAAGGAGCGCCCCGACTTCCGCCTGATATTCCGGCAGGAGAGGAAAGCGCCGCCGCGCCTCCTCCGCTGCCTGCAAGCGTTCTTCCAAGGGGCGATCCAACCAGCGCAGGCATTGCAGCACAAGAAAGTACATATCGCTCTGCGACCCGACCGCCTGCAGGGAGGCAGCGATGGCGCGCCGCGCATAATGGAGCGCCTCCGCCGGACGCCCCAAGGACGCGAAGCAATCCGCCAAGAAGCGATCATGCTGTGGTCCTTCCCCATGCGCCTCGATGTCCGCCTCCAAGAGCGCCAAATTGCGCCGCGCCTTTTCCGCCACGCGCTTCGCGGCGTACCCCGTATGGCGCACCAAGAGCCGATACTTCTCTTCGTAGAGGACGGGCGATCTTCCCCCTTCGCCCACGAGCGTTTCATGCACCCGCCCGCGATAGGAAAGTGCTGCCTGACGCTTAAAGAGCCGCACCGCCATGAATCGGTGAAATTCCCCTCCCCCGTCCTCTTCGTCCACGTTCGCGATGACCACCTGCACCGCCTCAGCCTCGGGATGGAGAAGCTCCACCTCCGCCAAAAGCGGGCGCACCCGTTCCGGCGCCGTAAAGGTCTCGTCGGCGTCAAGAAAGGCCACCCAATCCCCCGTCGCCTGCGCTATCGCGAAATTCCGCGCCGCTGCGAAATCGTCGCACCACGGAAAGTCGTACACTTTCGCCCCCGCCGACGCCGCACGTTCTCGCGTACCGTCCACGGAGCCGGTGTCCGCCACGATACGCTCGTCGCTGTACACCGCAGTATTGTCGAGCCATGCGGGCATGTTCGCCGCCTCATCGCGGGCAATCAGGCACGCCGAGATCGTCAGCGCCTCAGCCCGCGCGGCGCTCTTCTCCCAGAGGACGCGCCTCTCTTTTACCGCCGCGCCCATGGCGGCGTCAAATTGCAGCGGCTCAATGCTATGGTAGTCGGCAAAGGTGGAAAGCGCCACCTCCGCCTCCCGCATGGCGCCTGCGTAATCAAAGCCATACGCGAGGCACTCCGCATACTCGGCGTGAAATTCCGGCAGCTCGGGAAAATCCACAGACGCCCGCCGGGCGACGTCCAGCCGCTCCGCAAAGGCCGCCGGACGCCGCGCGAGGCGACGCAAGAGAAGACGATAGGAGCGGCTGGCGTAGGTCGCGGACTGACGCCCGTTTGCGATGTCCATGTAAGCGTACTTCATCGCCATGGCGTCGTCGTCTAAGCCGTCGTAAGCCTCGGCGATCGCCATGTAGAGCGCCTCGGGGTGACGGCTCTCCGCCAAATCCATCAGCAAGAGCCGCAGGTTCCGCTCCGCCTTCGCCTTCGACAGATGCGACGAATACCCGGTATGGATGAGCAGGAGCCGTTCTTCGGGAACAATGTCCAGCCGCTTTACCTCCTCCCCTTCTTCTCGAAGCTGCTCGTGGATGCGCCCCTCGTAGCGCAGGGTCGGCTTTCGCCGGAAGATGCGCGGCGTGTAAACGTCCACCAAGTGCGCCCCGGTATCCGCGTCGATGTTGCGCCATACGACGAGGAGGAGATCCGTTCCCGCCGCGTCCGCCGCCTGAATTTCCGCGCGAAGATGCCCCTTCGTCTCCGGCGTAAAGTATTCGTCGGCGTCTAAAAACACCACCCAATCCGCCGTCAGCGCATCGAGAGCGAAATTGCGCGCCTCGGCAAAGTCCTCTCGCCAAGGGTGTAAAATCACCCGCGCCCCGTGCGCTTTCGCGATCTTCACCGTATCGTCGTCGGAGCCGGTATCCACCACGACCAGCTCGTCAACCTGCCCTTCGATACTCTCCAATGACCGCCCCAAGACCTCCGCTTCATTGCGGACGATATAGCACCCGGCGATGCGCGGCTTCCCCTTTTCCTTCATGACCGTCCCTTCCCGGCAAAACTTCTCATACTTTTTCTGCGCCGCCCCATTCGACGGATCCACCGTCAGCGCCTCTTGAAAGTACGCCTCCGCTTCCTCTCCATCCCCCGCGAGCGCCGCCAGTTCCCCCAGCCGCGCATAGACGATGGAGGCCGTGCGGGGCGTATAGTACCCGGCTTCCCGCCCGTCGTCCTCCGGGTGCTCGTAGAGCGCCGCCGCCCGCTTGAGCGACGCACGCGCCTCCGCAAGCCGTCCCATGCCGCAGAGGATCATCCCCCGCTCCCCGTAGAATTCCGGCTTCTTGGGAAATTCCTCCACCGCTAACTCCGCCAAGGCCAGCATCTCCGAGAGATCCCAGTCGAGCTGGCGCATCGACTCGATGGCAGTATGAAAAGAATCGCTGCGCGCCGCCACCATGCGAAGCGGGGAATCCAAAGCCAAGAGCGCATACCGAAGGGCACTGCGATAGTCCGCAAGGCCGAAATAGCAATCCGAAAGCCCCGGATAATGCTGCGGCCCTTCCCCATGCGCCGCGATGTCCTCTCGCAGGAGCCGGAGATTGCGCTCCACCTTGCCCCGGATGATCGAAGAGGAATAGCCCGTATGATAAAGACTGAGGCGGTCGTCGGCAAACCCCAGCCGAAGAGAGCCGCCCATACGCGCGATATTTTCATGAATACGGCCTTGATACCGCAGCTCCGGCAAGCGGCGAAAAATGCGCAGCGACCGATCCCGCCCGATCTCCCTCCCCCCGTCGTCAACGTCGATCTCCACCCGCTCCACCATCACCGCGTCAAGCGGCGGGCATACCGCATCCAGCTCCTCCACTGCGGCACGCACCGAGGACGGATGCAGAAAGCCCTCGTCGGCGTCGAGAAAAATGACCCAATCCCCGGTCGCCGCATCCAGCGCAAAATTCTTCGCCGCCGCGAAATCATCCCGCCAAGCGAAATCGAGGACCTTCGCTCCCGCGCGCGCCGCGATCTCTTTGGAATCGTCCTCCGACCCGGTATCCGCGACGATCAACTCGTCGGCACATTCTTTCACCGTCGAAAGCGATCGCGTCAAATTGGCCGCCTCATTTTTTACGATATAGCAGACCGAAATCCTCATGTCCCTTCTCCCCTATGTTCTGACTTAAAGGCGATGGCGACCGTATGCCGCCGCTCATCCTGACCGACTGCGTGTCTCAAAGCCCGGCAATTAGCCGTTATTGTAATACATTTGCATGTTCACAGCAAACAGGACTCATGTGGAATGTGTCCCCTCCTTTGCAGCCAAGAGACATCTATCGAAATAATGAGCCAGATTTTTTTCTAAGACAGCAATCTCCTTTTCGCTCGACGAGGATCCCGGATTATCGGACAGCGTAGCACCCCAATCATGTCGCCCCTCGAATCGGAAAAACAGAAGAAAGACGGCTTTCGTCAATTCCTCTTCCCCGGGCGGCAGATAGTAGAATGTGACCTTGCGCCCGTACAGCGCAGACAGCAGAACCCCACTCCCTTCCGGCTTATACATGTCGTAAAGGCCTTTGCAGATCGTCACCATATCCTCGCCCTTTGCACCGTCACTGACGAAAATAAATTCCCCTTCGTCAAAGAGCGAAACTTCCCGATCGCCTTGCCGCCGTTTTACCTTGGAGCGGATGAGTGCCGCCGCCTCTTCCGTTGTGGCACAGCGAAAGCGGTATTGCTCCGTCATCGCGCGGATTCTCGCATTGAGGTGAGCCGCATATCCCGCTGCATAGGCGAAGTACACATTCGTATCCCGTTGGGCGCAGGGAAGCGGCAACGTTGGCCTACGGACAACAGCTCTACAAGAAAAGGTGAAGTCATTCGCTTCGTCATACAAGACATATAGATTTCGCTGGAACGGTTTTTCTTTTTCCACGCGCGCCGATAAGGGAACGATACGCGGTTTACAGACGGCGAAGTTCGATGCCGTCATTTCGCTCACATCGTCGGCGGTGTAAGGCTCGCTGCTTTCCGTTGCCAGCAGAAACGAGCAACCGGAAAGCACGGTGCTGCTCAGGATAGCAATCGCGCTAAAGATACGGAGAAATGTTGCCATCATGGATCTGCTCCTATTGCGGCGTAAAAGGGTCGGGATCACTCTCAACTGCATGTTTTACGCATGACATATCAGACCTCCTACGCGTCCTTCTTTCATTATATACGATAACGGAAAAAATAAAAGAGAAATCCCCGGATCGAATTTGCGCCCCACACAGAAAAAGCCCCTCCCACGAGGGGAGAGGCTTTTGAAGTCTGGTAGTTTGTCCGGCAATCAAGATTACTGGAGCAAGCTGAGTACCGCGCTGGAATTCTGGTTCGCCTGAGACAGCATGGACTGAGCGGCCTGCAGAAGAACGTTGTTCTTCGTGTATTCCGTCATTTCCTTTGCCATATCGGCGTCGCGGATCGTGGACTCGGAGCTCTGGACGTTCTCGGCCGCCGTCGTCAAGTTGCTGCTGGTGTAATCCAAGCGGCTCTCGACAGCACCAATCGTCGTCTGCTGATCGAGCGCCTTCTGAAGGGCGTTGTCGAGGACGTTGATCGCAGCGTTCGCCTTCACCTGCGTCGAGACGTTCAGCGTCGTGCCGTCCGTGCCTTTGAGGCCGAGCGCCACGGAGCGCATATCCGTCAGGCCGACTTTGATCGCCTGGTTAGCCTTCGTCCCCACTTGGAGAACGATGGCGTTATCCTCCGACTTATTCTGCGCCCGGATAGACTCGGAGAAGTTATCAAGGATCGCGTTGGCGTTCTTGTTGATCTTGCCCGTGTTGTCCGTGACGCTGATGGTGAAGCCGGAGATTTGGCCATCGGTGCCGCTCGTCGCAGCCGTCAAGGTGATGGCGCTGCCCATGTCAGCCGTGTAGACCGTGTTTTCCGCGCCGTCCTTCCCGATAACGGACGAGCCGTCCGCAACCGTCAAGGCGTTTTTCAGGGTGTTCACGCCATTATGAGCGACCTTCGCCAAGATGCTCGTCAGCGTATTGCTGCCAACCTTCATCGTCGTGGAGTAGGTCTGCCCCTGCTTGACGTAAGAAACGGTCACATAGTCCGTCTCATGGATATTCAGACCTTCCCCGTTACGGTTCTGGAGATCCGTCAGCTTGCTGCTCGCCTTCGTCTCCTTGTGCATGCTCTCGTTGGTGAGCGCCGTGGTCGTATTCGTGGTCTTGTTGTTGTGCGAGCCGTCCACGAGGTACTTTCCGTTGTAGGTCACGTTGGCGTTGTCGTCGATCTGGTCGATGGACTGATCGAGTTCCTTCTGGATCGTCTTGCGGTCGATGTCCGTGTTCGTATCGTTGGCCGCGTTGATGACCTTTTCCTTCAGGGTCTTCAAGATCTCGACCGTGCTGGACACAGCGCCCTCAGCGACACGCATCATGCTGTTGCCGTTCTGGGTGTTGCGGTTGTCCTGCTCCAAGGACTTCACCTGCACGCGCATACGCTCGGAAATCGCATAGCCCGAAGCGTCATCCGCTGCGTTGTTGATCCGCATCCCGGACGAAACCTTCTGCAGACTCTTGGAGAGCGCGCTGGAGTTCTTGTTCAGGATGTTCAGAGTGTTGACCGCCGACATGTTGTTCTTAACTACCATTGCCATGAGTAAATTCCTCCCTGATGTAAATTGTTTTTATTTACGGGCATCCCTGCCCGCATTTACCTTTGTATAATCGTGAGTCCCGCTGCCGATGGTCGTCCGGGTGCTAGCGGTCCGGTCCGTTCCTCAGCCTCGAATCTCACGGATTATCCCCTTACATCCGTTATATCGGATGGTTTTTGATTTTCTTAAGCCCTGCCGAAAACTTTTTCAAAAAAAGTTTTCGGCAGGCAGGAGCCGTCAGTACGCCTTGTCGAAGCTGCGCGTGAGCGTCGGTGCGTCGTCGAACTCATAGGCGCGCGTGTAGGCTTCCACCGATTCGCTCCTCTTCCGGGCGGTGTTGAGCCACCGCTTGGCGGCCTGCTGCATCGCGAGATCGAGGGGCTTTAGCTCGGAGAGGAGCGCCTTCCCCTCCGGCGTCTCGCGAAAATCATCGGCGGGGAGCGCCTCGATCCATTGAAAGACTTTCTCTCGTTGGCTCGCCAACGAAAAGAACATGTCCACGTCGTCCTTCTCGATGAATTTTTTCATCTCCTCGGTCAGCGTCAAAAACTGCTGCCACAAGGATCTCGCCGTCCGCGCCGCCATCTTACTGCCCCTTTTCCTTCCTCGCCTTGACCATGGCCTTCGCCCACGCGTCCCGCAGCTCGGTGATGATGTGCTTGGCCTCGTCGATCTTATCGACGTCGCTCTTGAGGTTCGCCTCCACCAGTCGGTCGTAGACGTAATTATAGAGCGGCATGAGCTGGTGAGCGATCTCGTATTCCATATTGAGGGTGACGCGGAACTCAATGATGATGTTCTGCGCTTTTTGAAGCGCCGTATTCGCCTCTTCAAAGTCCTTTTTCTCCAAGGCCTCCCGCCCTTCCGTCATGAAGCGGAGGGCACCGTTGTAGAGCATGAGGGTCAGTGCCTCGGGTGTCGCCGTCAGGATCTGCTGCCTTTTATACGCTTCTGCGGCATTTACCATACTGCTTTCCCCTGCCTTTATCCACTGTCATCACTTCGCGCCGCCAAAGATCGCATTGTATACGGAATTGAGCCGCCCGATCAAGGCTTCCATGGCGTCGTAGCGCTTGAAGAGCTTCGTCTGATAGGTGTCCATCTTTCCCTTGAAGGTCGTCATCTCATTCTTAAAGCGCGTGATCTTCTTCCCTAGGATCGTCTCGTCCTTGCTGTCGGAGGAGATGCCGGCGTACTCTTTCACATCCTTCAGGCCGTCGTCGATGGCGTTGTAGTAGAGTCGGTTGACGATCCCTCGGTTCTTGTAATCGTCGCTGCGAATGTAGTCGTGTTTCTTGTCCTGCGGCGTGTCGTAGTAATTGTCCTGATCGTTGGCGAAGATCTGGTGTACGCAGTCCGGTTCCGCCGCCAACGCCTTTTTCAGCTTATCCTCGTCCAGCTTCAAATGGCCTTTGTTGTCGGAAGATGTGATGCCGATGGAAGCCGCGGAATTATACTGCCCCGCCACGCTCTGCACCGGGGTGGAAATGGCTTCCCGCATGGCGGTGAGCATCTTACCGACGATCTTATTGTGGTAGAGGAGCCCGGATTTGACCTTCTTGTTCCACTCGTCGATCTGCGTCTGCGTCATGCCGGACTTTTCCTTCTCGGTGAGGGGTTCATAGTCCGAGCTGGTGTTGTAGTTCCAACTGCTCGTATTGTACTTCGTGGAGAGGTCGTCCAAGATCTTATTGTAGTCCTCCACGAACTTCTTGACGTTCTCGATGATCTTGTCCGTATCTTGGGAAACGGTAATGGTGGCCTTGGCGTTTCCCTCGTGTTTCTGGAGAAAATTATACGACACGCCGCCCACGTTCAAACTGTTATTTTTGATGCCTTCATACGTCTTCCCGTCGATGGTGGCGCTTCCGTCATCCCCCATGCAGCCGTTAGCGCCTCCGGCCTTAAAGGGTGTCGTTTCCCCTGCCGCCAGGGGCAATGCATGCAAAGCCCCTTCCTTGGACTGTTCTAAGTTGAGATTGTTAAAGAGCTGCGCCGCATACTTCCCACCGTCGGCTTCCGCCGCCATGGAGAGCGTGATCCCCGCTTCTTCTCCCGACGTCTTATTGTAGAGGGAGAACGAATCCGTAGTCGCGTCGTAGCTCGCCGTAACGCCGGTACCCTTCGCGGTGATGTCCGCCGCTAAGTCATTGTAAGTCTTGCCGTTCGCGAGTTCTTCAAAGGTGTAGGAGATCGTCGTCTTTGCCTTTTCTTCGGCGGTCGGATTCTTTGTGCCATTGATCGAGAAAGTGATGGCCTTGGCGTCCCCCGCCACGGTATGCGTCCCCTGTGAATCTTCATAGGTATACGTCCCATCTGCGTTCTTCGTCAGACTCTTAAACACGTTATCCCGCAGTTGGATGCTGTTCGGCGCGATCCCATCACGCTGAATCTTATCTTTTGTCAAAAGATGCGCGTTGGACGACAAGCGATTGACCTTGACCGTGTGGGGCATGGGAACCGCCGCGCCGTTAGCCTTTGCAGTGACGAAAGAATCCGCACTGGACGCTGCCTTCATGGCGCTCATGTTCGACTGGAGTTTGTAGTCGGAGAGCGTTGTGTACTTAAAGGAGAAAAGATCCTTATAGATGTCGGCGAAGATCTCTTTTTCCATCTCCGCCTTGATTTCCCGCTTTTGGAGCTTATCGTATTGCTTTTGCTTGCCCAGCATCCCCACCTTGACGAGAGACTCGATGTCGAGGCCGGAGCCGCTCAAGCCGTAAATTCCATTGACGCCCATGATATATCCTCCTCAGCCCTCAGGCGTTGCGATCCAAAAAAGCGCCGATCCATTCCCGCGCCTTCGCGATGCTCTTGACCATTTCTTCCGGCGGGACTTCCTTGATGAGTTCCCCGGTACTCTTATCCAGCATCCGCACCGACATGATGTCCACTTCTTTATGGTAGCGGAATTGCAGATTACAGTTGATGCGGCTCATCAGCTCGTTGAGCTCCTTCGTCATCAGGCTGACAGAGTTCTCGTCCATTTTCTTCTCGGACTCTTCCCTCACCCGCTGGGGATCCGCCTCTTCGGCGGCCTGCTTATCCTCTACCACCCGCTTCAGCGCGGCCTTCTGCATCGCCGTGTCCTGCGCCGAGGCTCGGCCATCCCCGACCGACCCGGCCATGTTCGCCGCATGCGCTGAAGGCGCCGCAGGCGACGACGCCCCCGCTGTCTCCGCTGCCCCGACGACGATGGCCGCTGACATCACGTCCTGTACTCTTCCAATCATTTTGTATCCCTCCATAGAGTAGTGCTTTATCTTTCCTTGAATCCGTGGCTGGCCACGGATAAATGGTCGGTTATCCCTTCGGCAGCTGGCTGAGGTCGAGTCCAGAAAGCGGCGCTGCCGCCTTTTGGTTCTCTTCCTGAATGGCGCGGTAGATTTCACCGCGATAGATCTTCACTTCCCGTGGGGCATCGATGGCGATGCGGACGTTATCCCCCTGCACCTCCACCACGTTGACGACGATGTGGTCGCCGATCATGATCTGCTGCCGCGGTTTTCTCGTCAGTACCAGCATCAGGCATCCTCCTTCGGAGGAAACAGCCGATGTTTCGTGGTGTAGTGGCTCTTATCCAAGACGACCTGCTTGGCCTCCCTGGTTTTTCGATTGATGACCACGGGCGCCATGAGGTTCGCGGTCATCTCCTCGATGTGTCCGCTGGGAATGGTGAGCAGGGTGTAGATCTGCATCTCTTCCGGCGCGGCAAGGGCGAGCCGCTTCGTCACCTCATCGTCCAACTCAAACTCGTAATCGGGGAAGAAGACGAAGGGAACCGTGACCAAAAAAGCCAAGTCCGGCGTCGTCGCCGACTGTAAAAAAGAGTAGGGGCTGTCCTCTTCCAAGGGCAGGAGGACGAAATCGTGTTCCTCCTCAAAGGCCGGCAGGCCGTCGGCGAAATGGAGAATTTTCTCGTCCTCTATATCCAGCGCCCCGAAGCGCGCCGTCTGAATGGTTTTCATCGTTCCTATGCTCCTCGCTATGCGTAAGTATCGTAGCGGCCTTCCGTGACCCAGCGGTGAATCGATCCCTTTTGCTTCAAATAGACTTCAAACTTTCCTGGATGGTAAGTGGCCTCCGCCTTGGCAGACGCCTCAATGCTGATGGCCTGATGGCCTAAATCCGGCTCACCGTGCAGCTCGGACGGATGAACGGTGACGATGGGATCCGGGATGGCCGCCGCCACGATGTAGCGCTCTTTGGACACCTCGGCGGCGAGCTTTTGGTGCGCCTGTGCCGCGATCTCGTCGTGTCCCTTCTTCGCCGCGTTGTCGATCATCGCCCACGCCGACTGCGCATAAGAGGAAGTCGTCTCCTGAATGTCCGCCTTCCCCTGATCCCCATACTGCTTCGTGAAGTCCCGCATGGTAGAAAAGCCGTACGCATGGCGGCTGGGATAGGTGTCCACGTCGATCCGCACTTGGCTGTACCCCAGCCCCGAGCGCGCGGGGCGGTAATCGCCGTGGGATTTCGGCTGCGTGATGGGCGTGGACAGCGTCGCCAACTCGGTGCGAAGCCCGATCTGCGGCAGCGTATGGCGCGTATTGAGATATAGCATCCTGTCCCCTCCCGCACGATGTCAGTGAAAACGTAAACTGTCCGCAAATCCTACACGTTTACTATACCACAACCGAAGGCAGCCGACCAGCTTCCATGAAAATTTAGGCGCTGGATTCTTTGCCTTACGACAAGTAATCCGCTAACGTCGGCGGGAGAATCCTCGATCCAACGGAGAGCGAGAGATTGTATATCGTCTGCGCCTGCATGAGATCGACCGCCAGCTTGGCGATGTCCGCCGAGTGAACGTCGGTGATGTCGGACGTAATGGACTCATTCATCGTGGTGAGCATGTCTTGGCAGGACGTGTACACCTGCTGGCGCGCCGCCAACTTCGATTCGGCGTTGTTGACGATGTTGAAGGCGTTGTTCGCCAACGTCTTGCCATCGGAGGACTGCCACGAGGAGTCCCCCTGCTCCGCCTTGGCGACCACCGTCAAGAGATCGTTAAAGGCCGCCGCGCCGGAGGATCGATTGCCGGAACCGGGATCGTCAAAGATGCTCGTCCCCATGATGTCCTCGCCGTTCACGTTGACCTCGTCGGAGGCGGGCTGCTCGGCGCCGTTTTCCTTGACCATGGAAAAGTGCTTCCGATCCCCTTGATAGGTGACGATGTTCTGGGAAACGGTTTCAAAGGTCATATTGACGCCGCCGACAGCGCCCGCCGCCGCCCCCGGCGGATTTTTCAAAACTCCGGTATTCTCGAACCGAGCCGCTACGTTCGTCCACCCGGCCAACGTTCCCACTTCGTCGCCGGCCTGCACCGTCGTCTGCCCGGAAGCGATTTTATCCTTGTAGCCCTGATCCATGAATTCCTTTGCGTAGACTTTCCCCGTCACGGTATTGAGGTAATAGCTATTACCGTCGTCGCCTTTCAAGGCCAACATCTGCGCCATGCCGCCGGACGAAGCGGTTTTAGAGTCCCCCGTCCCGCTGTTAAAGAAGGCGGTCTGCTTATCGTCCAACGTCTTCGAGAGTCCCCGCTCAAACTTTTTCTCCGACATGGTATAGGGCTGCACGAGATCGGACTGCCCGGAAAAGAGGTAGCGCCCGTCCACCTGCGTATTGGCGTCCGATACGGCATGCTGCACCATGACCTTCATCTCGCCGGCGATGGCCTTCATATCGGAAAGCGTATTGGTGCCCTGCGCGGCGTTCGATTTTTCCACGATGGTGGAGAAGCACTTCGTCATATCCGCCAAGGCGGCGTCGGAATTTTTCATCCACGAGACGGCCGTCTTGACGTTCGTCTGGTACTGGGTATTCTCCGTCAAAGAGCCGCTGTAACGGAGGAACTTCGAGTAGCCCACGGCGTCGTCAGACGGGCGGTGAATCTTATCCCCGTCGCTCTGCTCCATGAGCCGGGTCTTTTCCTCAAAGGTACGATTGAGCTGTTTCAGATAGCGATCTTTCATGTGCAAGCTGGCAATGCGCACGTCACTTCACCTTACCTTCCCACCATGCCGGTGCCGTTGATGAGTTTATCTAACATTTCGTCCATGGTGGTCAGGCAGCGCGAGCAGGCGCTGTACCCCTGCTGGAACGTGATCATATTGGTGAGTTCCTCGTCCCAATTGACTCCCGCCGTCTCCGACCGCCACTGGGACACCTGCTCGATCACGTCCTCCTGCTGCTTTTTCAGCGTCTGGCAGGAGGAGGCGTCCACGCCCAATTTCGTCATGGCGTTGTTGTAGTAATTGACGAGAGACGATTCGCCCGTGGCGCATGTCGCCACGGTACGGGTCGAATCTCCCTGATTGAGCAACGTACTGAGGAGAACCGCCACCTCTCCGTCCGCCGTGCCGTTTTTCACCGGCGTCGAGGGCGGCTGCACTTCCCACGCCGCCGATGCGATGAGGCGTTCCCCATCGGTGTTCGTGAGCTTCTGATTGATCCTGAGCGCGTCGATCAGGCGATAGCCGCGAAGCTCATCGTTTACGGACGCCCCCGTCCCGGTGACGTTGACTTTCACCTTGCCGCCCACCACGGTTGGCGTACTCGTCAACCCGCCGGCGTATCTTTTCTCCTTCACATAGTACCGCCCCGGCGTCCCGGTGTCCGTCCACTCATAGAGAGCATTTTGATCGCCGAAAAAGTTGAGCCCGCTGGTACGGCTTTGATCCATGCCGATGCCCTGCTGGTGCTGATCGTTGAACGTCGTCATCAAGAACGCCGCCATGTTGGCCAGATTGTCGATGTAGCCCTTGTCCTCGGCGATGGAATCCTGCTTGGCTTTCAGCTTCCCTGCCAAGGGGTCAAAGACCACGCCGGTGCCGTCGATCTCAATGTTGTAATCCGTGATGCCGTAATCCTTATTCGGGATACCGACCACCTTGCCATCGGCGTCCTTTGGCCCCAAGGTGAGGTTCAGCTTCGTGATGCCATTGACGATGGACACGCCGTTGCTGACGATGGTATACATGCCGCTGCGCTTGTCTTCATTGACGGAAACACTCATGTACTGGGAGAGCTCATCCGCCAAGTTGTCCCGGGCGTCCCGCAGGTCGTTGGCCGTGCCGCCCCCCGCCTCCCGGCTCATGATGGCGCGGTTTAATTCCACGATCTGGCTCGTCAGCTCGTTGACCTTGGTGACGTTGAGGCCAAGATCCAAATATTCCCCTTTGATCTGTTCCTGCAGCTGCTTGGCAGAGCTGTGCATCCGATCGCAGAGGACGCCCGCCTTTTCTAAAATCGCCACCCGCTGACTGGTGTTGCTGGCTTCCTTCGACATGTCCACCCATGACTTGTAAAAGTCCGCCATCGCGGCCTGAAGGCCGGTCTTATCGTTGTCCTTGAACACCACTTCTAATTTTTGGTAATTTTTCCGACGCGCTTCGTAGTAGTTCAGGGTGCTGTTCTCCCGCCAGAACTGCTTATCCGCATAAATGTCCCGCGCCCGCTTAATCGAGAGGGAGTCCGTGCCGGAGCCTACGTACTGCTGCCCCGCAGTGGTGTAAATCTCGTCCGGCGACGTCGCCGCTTGGTTCACCCGCTGACGCGAGTACCCCGGGGCGCTGGCGTTTGTCATATTGTGTCCAACGGTTTCCAAGGAAAGCCGATTCGTGCTGATTCCCCGGTACATGGTATTGAGTCCAGCAAATGTGGAACGCACTGCCATGGAGCTTCATCCTTTCTATGCCGCCGCCCCCGCACAGCGCGAGGAGCGGATCAATGCAATTTCAGACCGATTGGTCAAACAACTTGCGTCCCTGCACGGCGCGCACCGGCTCCTCCGGCGCATCGTAGCCCGGCCCCGCCTGCGCCTCGGCCATCACATTCAGGCTAAAGCGCAAATACGCGTATTCCTTCTCCAAGAGGATCCGGCTGACATCGTTGTCCTCACGCAGCCGTTCCGCTAAAGTACAAAGCCGCCGCAGCCCCTGCCACGCCCGCAATTTGTGGGGGGAATACGGCTGCCGGTTCACCGCCTCCGATAGGCTCGGCGCGTCGAGCCGCGACAAAAGTGCGGCGCTCTCTCGCTCGACGGTCTCCATGCGCCGGAATACCGCTTCCACCTCTCGTGTGGCAGCAGCGACGGCGCCGCCGCCTGCATGTGCCTTCAACGCGGAGCGCTGCTTTTCTGCCGCTTCCGCCAGTTGACGCACCAGCACCAATTTTTCGCCGATCAGCCGGAGTATTTCATCCATGGACATACCCCTTACGCCTGAAAATCAAAATTCGTATGCTGGGAAACGACTTCCTGTCCCTTGCCGCCATACGTCGGCTCCACCACAGAATTGCCCAGTCGGTTCAAGTGGTACCGCACCGCCGACAGGGCGCTTTGAATCAGAAATTCATTCGTCTTCCCCACGGTCTTGACCTTCGACACCGCTTCGTCGAGCTGCCGGTGAAGCCGGAGGATCCAAGGGCGCAGATCAGCAGGGCTATATTGCCCCACGGCTTCCATGGTGGCAGCCTCCCGCAGCGCAGGTACCTCCCGCGCGAGCTGCGCTAAGATCTGCTGACGGCCAAACTCCAAATGCTCGATCTCGTCGAGAAGCCTTTTCTCATCGCCGAGGAGCTGCTCCAAGCGCTCCATGTCCACCCCTGCAAGCGCTGCCTGTTTCTCTTGCGCCAGCGCGGCGAGGCGCTCGTAAGCCGCTGTGAGCTTTCCCAAGACCTTGACAAACTCCTGCCACATCGCATCTCATCCCGCTTAGTAGCGCATCGCCATCAAACTGGCCGCGACTTTTTCCGCGTCCACGCGGTAAGTCCCCGCCGCGATCTGCTTCTCCAGTGCCGCCACCCGATCCTGGCGGACGTCCCCCGCCTCATCCTTAATCCGGCGCAGCAGGGAGCTGAAATTCTGTCCCGTCTGGGAAAGGACGACTTCCCCCGCCTCCCCCGCGCGCTCCTCCGCCCGACGCGGCGCGTTCGTGCGGTTTTGCTGATTGGCATAAGCGCCGGTCATAGCGCGTACATGACTACTGATGATCATCTCTGTCACCATCCTTCTTGCGTAAGTAGAGATTCTCTCTCTTCTGCTTATGAATCGAATCTTTTCCCCAAAACCTTAACTCTCGATTTTCCATAAAGAGATAACTTTATCTTATAAAATCTCTTATTTTCTCTTCTCTTCTCTCATTTTTATGAAGAAGCAAAAAAGGCCATGGTGCGTCACGGGCGACAAAAAAGCGCCGCGAATCGCCCGCAGCGCTAAGCCATGTGTACCTCAACTATTCTCTTCGCCCTCAGCGAAGCCCCTTCATGCCCATGTCTAAGGAACGCATCGCCTTGGGGGCAGCAGCCTGTGCTTTGGCGGCCTTCGCCGCCGCGATCTTCTGCTGCTGCTGTCCAAGCTGGCTCTGGAGGTCATGATTGCACGCCTCGCAAAAACGCCCGGACGTGATGGGCTTCCCACACGTCTCGCAGGGGTACTCGATGGCCACGCCGTCCATGACGAAGCGCCCCTCGCGGATCATCCGCATGACCAAGCGCTCCTTGACGCCCAACGCCTCACAGATCTCCTTCACACGGGAATGAGGATTGTCCCGGACGTAGGAAGATACCTCCTGCATCTGCGCCTCTTCTTTTTCCTGACAGTCCCGGCAGATACCGATCCCCGTATCCACAAAAATCCGCCCGCAGCTGGAGCAGTTTTTCAATTTAGGCTCCATCACCATCACCCCTGCTTCATCGTTTTCTCCCATAGTATAGCACACCGGGAAAACAAATGCACTACCACGGACAAAAAACCTTGCCGCCCCCTCACAGACGGTCGCTGGCCAAGACGAGGGCGTCCACCCGCGTTGCGCCGGCTTCTCGAAGCGCCTTTGCGGCAGCGGTGAGGGTCGCGCCGGTGGTGAAGATGTCGTCTACGAGGAGGACGCGCTTGCCCGCTACGTCGGCATTCGGCGCTGCGGCAAACGCCTTCGCCACGTTCGCCGCCCGCGCCGATGCAGAAAGGCCATGCTGGGGCAGCGTCGCCCGCGTCCTGAGGAGGGCGCGCTGCCACCGCCATCCCGCCTGCACGAGCCAATCGCGAAAGATGAGCTCCGTCTGATTAAAGCCCCGCTGCTTTTCCCGCGCCGAATAGAGCGGCACCGGGACAGCGATGGCGTCCGTCCCCGGAGAAAACGGGAACCGTCCAAGCGCCGCGTGGAGGAAGGTCGCGATGTAGGGAAGCGAAGCACGCCGCCCCCGATATTTCAGCGTCAAGACGAGATCCCGCAGCGCCGTGTGATAGCGGCCCAAGGCCCACGCCTCCCCAAGGGCAGCGCGTTCCGCCTCCTCCAAGGGGATACGCCGAGGCGTAAGGGTACACCCGAGGCAATCACGGCACCAGCCGCCCTGCCCCGGCGTCTCCTTTCCGCAAACGGGACAGTGAGAGGGGAAGAGAAAATCCCACAGCGCCGACAAAACGGCCTTCATCCGTCTAACGCCTCCGCCAATCGCTCGGCCAAGAGCGTGCCCCGACGGCGGGTGCGGTCGTTTTCCACCGCCGTCCGAAGCGCCTTGCGGCTCCCCAATAAAATGACCCGCTCCTTCGCACGCGTCACGGCGGTGTAGAGGAGGTTGCGCTGGAGCAGGATCCGATGACTCGGCAGAAGCGGCAGCAAGATGACGGGGTACTCGCTCCCTTGGCTCTTGTGGACACTCATCGCGTAGGCGGGCGAAAGCTCGCTCATCTCATTTGCGGTGTACGCGGCCGTAAGCCCCCCCTCAAACAGCACTTGCACCTTTTCTTCGTCGATGGCCAAGATGCGCCCTGTATCGCCGTTGAATACTTTTTTCTGGTAATTGTTCTTCGTCTGCATCACTTTATCCCCGACGCGGTAGGTGAACCATCCACCGGAGCGCTCCCTTTTTCCCTCCTCCGGCGGGTTCAGCGCCCCTTGGAGGAGCCGGTTCAGGTTGTCCACCCCGGCGCTCTGCCGGTGCATGGGCGAGAGCACCTGCACGTCGCGCCACACGTCCCACCCCGCGCGGGGCAATTCTTCCGCACAGAGCTCGACGATGGCGGCGGCCGTCTCTTCCTCCGTCTCCGTTGCAAGAAAGGTAAAGGCGCTGCCCGGGGCGCATTCGGGCATCCGCCCGGCGTTGATGGCGTGGGCGTTGCGGACGATGACGCTCTCCTGCGCTTGGCGAAAGATGTCCGTGAGCCGAAGGCTCGGCACAGCCTTAGAGCGCAGGATCTCCTTAAGCACCGCCCCCGGCCCCACGGAGGGGAGCTGATCCGCGTCCCCGACGAAGATGACGTGGCAGCCCGGCGGCACGGCGGCCAAAAAATGCGCCGTCAGCACGATGTCCATCATGGATACTTCGTCCAAGATAATGACGTCGGCCTCGATGGGATCGTCGGCGGAGCGCGCGAACGCCGCTCCCGTATCGTCCGCCGCCCCTTGGGCTTCCAAGAGCCGATGTACCGTCGCCGCCGGCCGCCCCGTCGCCGCCGACAGGCGCTTGGCGGCGCGGCCCGTGGGTGCGCCCAAGCGAACGACGAGACCCAGCTTCTCCAAGACGGCGATCATGCCCTGGATCACCGTCGTCTTCCCCGTGCCCGGCCCGCCCGTGAGGACGAAGATGCCATGGCGAAGGGCGGCGGCCACGGCGCGGCGCTGTCCCTCCGCCAAGGTCAGGCCGCTCGCCGCTTCCCAGTCCGCCGCCAGCGCTTCCGGCTCCTCCACGGAAAGAATCTCCGCCCGCTTTTGCAGGTACCGCAGTTTCTCCGCCACCTCACACTCCGCCCGGTAGAGATACGCGGGGTAGATAAACGTCTCCGCCCCTACTGAAGCCGCGTACAGCCGCTCCCTTTGGAGGCCTTCCGCCACGGCCTCCGCCACGGCGGCGCGCGAAACGCCCAAGAGCTTCGCCCCCCGCTCGGCCAAGAGCGGTTCAGGGATGCAGGAGTGACCGTCGGCGGCGATGGAAAAGAGCGTGAACTCCACCCCCGCCGCCACACGCGCCGGATCGTCGGCGGGGATGTCCGCCGACATCGCGATGCGATCCGC
Source organism: Schwartzia sp. (in: firmicutes) (assembly GCA_052170475.1). Classification (GTDB taxonomy): domain Bacteria; phylum Bacillota; class Negativicutes; order Selenomonadales; family Selenomonadaceae; genus CAJPQU01. The sequence continues at coordinate 42,791 of JBQNAL010000007.1, read as the reverse complement.
CGTAGAAAAGCCGATCCCGGGCACTTCCCGCGCCATGCGGTAAGGATCCCGCGCCAATACCTCGAGAGCAAAAGATCCATACTGTTTATAGATGCGCGCCGCCAGCGCCCCGGACACCCCGTGGTTCTCCAACCAGAGCATGATGTCCCGAAGCTCCGACTGCCCACGGTAGGACGAAGCGATCTTCTCCATCGTCTTCGCGCCGATGCCGACGACTTCCTTCAGCCGATGGGGCGCGTTCTCGATGATGGAGAGCGCCTCTTCCCCAAACTGCGCCACGATGCGGTGCGCCATGGCGGCACCGATTCCCTCGATCAGCCCCGAGGCCAAAAAGCGCTCGATGCCAAGAGCGGTAGAGGGCGTCACGAGTTGGATATGCTCCGCCTTGAACTGCTCCCCAAACCGTGGATGGCGCACCCACGCGCCGCCCAAGACCACTTCCTGCCCGACGAGCGGCGCGTTTGCGGGAAGCGTCGCCGTCGCCAAGCCGTGCCGCCCCTCAGGGCGCAGACGAAAGACGGAAAAGCGGCCGTCCCCGCTCTCAAAGATCACGCTTTCGACCGACCCCTTGAGGTTCTCCATCCGCTTCCCCCCTCTCCGCCACTTCTGCCCGACTCACCCTTCCTCGGACAAAGCGCCCCATTTCTCGTAGCGCGTCTCGATTTCCTGCACCTTCGCCGCGTAGGCCGCCGCGATGGCGGCACTCTTTTTCGGATCGCACTGCGTTTCGGGATCGTTCATCTCGCGCTCCAAGAGCCGAAGCTCCGCCTCCGCCATGAGAAGTTCCGCCTCCGCCCGATAGAGCAGCGCCTGTCGTTTCTCCTCGGAAAGAGCCGCATACGCGCCCGCTTGTCGTGCGCCCTCGGATTTCTTCCCCTGCGAAGGCGCGGGGGGCTTTTCCTTCGTCACGGGAGGCGGCGCTGTCCCTTCTTCCGCCGTTTCCGCCTTTTCCCTTCGGTACGCACTGTAATTGCCGTTATATTCGGTCAGCCGTCCATGTTCCAAGGCCAGCGTCCGATTCGTCACCTTATCCAAAAAATAGCGGTCATGAGAAACCGCCAAAAACGTGCCGGGAAAGGCCATTAAGGCGTCTTCTACCGCCTCTTTGGCGGGAATATCCAAGTGATTCGTCGGCTCGTCCAAGACGAGGAAATTCGCCCCCGTCATCATCAGCTTCAAGAAGGCCAGCCGCGCCTTTTCGCCGCCGGAAAGTGCGGCGATTCGACGCATCACCTCGTCGCCCCTAAAGAGGAATGCGCCGAGCCACCGCCGCGCCTCTTCCTCGTCCACGCCGTACTCGTAGAGAATTTCCTCCAAAATGGTGCGCTCATCATGAAGCTCCGCATGTTGCTGGGAAAAATAGCCGATCTTGACCCGACTGCCGATCTTGACCCGCCCCGTGGGGGAAGTGAGTTCCCCCACGAGCAGGCGCAGGAGCGTCGTCTTCCCCGCGCCGTTCTCGCCCACTAAGGCGACGCCGTCGCCCCGCCGCAGGAGGAGCGAGAGATTTTGAAAGACGGCGTGATCACCGAAAGCGGCGGATACCTCCTCAAGCTCCGCCACCCGCTCGGCGCACATCGCCGGGGGATGAAAGGCGAAGTAATTGAAGCGCGCCGCCTCCGGGGGCAGCACAATGCGCGGCAGGCGATTGAGTTGACTCTGCCGCCCCCGCGCCTGCTTCGCCTTGATCCCCGCCTGATAGCGACGGATGTATTCCTCCGTCTTTTCGATATGGGTCTCTTGCTTTTCGTAAGCCGCTATAAGTGCCGCCCGCCGCGCCGTCTTCACCTTGAGGAAATAGCTGTAATTTCCCTCGTAGACGGTGACCGTCTGATGTTCGAGCTCCATGATCTTCGTCGCTGCCCGGTCGAGGAAAAACCGATCATGGGAGATGAGGAGAACGCCCCCCGGATAGTCCGCCAAAAATTCTTCCAACCATTCGATCATGGCGATGTCCAAATGGTTCGTAGGCTCGTCCAAAAAGAGAAAATCCGGCTCGCGAAGGAGCGCCTTGGCGAGCGCCACGCGCGTCTTTTGTCCCCCGGAAAGCGACGGGACGCGGCGAGCGAAATCTTCCTCCGTAAAGCCGAGGCCAAAGGCCACGCGGCGCATCCGGCTCTCGTAATCGTACCCTTCCAAATGCTCAAACCGCGCCACCACCCGGCTGTATTCCGCCATGGCCGCTTCATCCGCCCCCGCCGCCATCGACTGTTCCAGTCTCCGCTTTTTCTCCGCCAGCGCGCGGATGTCTGAGAAGGCGTCCTGAAACGCCTCGTAGAGCGTTCCCTCGCCCAAATGCGCCTGCTGCTCCGCATAGCCCACCACGGACGCGCCGTCAAAGTGAACGTGCCCCGCGTCCGCCTCTTCTTCGCCCAAGAGGCATCGGAGGAGCGTCGTTTTTCCCGCGCCATTCGCCCCCACGAACCCCACCCGTTCGCCCTTTTCGACACGAAAGTTCACGTCAGAAAAAAGTGTCCGCGCGCCAAAAGACTTGCCGAGATTTTCCACCTGCAATCGGCTCATCGTCTAAAATCCCTTCCCACCCGCACGGTGGCTTCCGCCCCGTCCCCGGATGTCATGAGAATACAGGGAAATGTCATCCCGTAAAACAGATCCACCGCCCGCGCCGGCGCCATGACGACCGTCTCCTCCCGCGCCGCATGATCTCCGTTCCCCACGGATACGACGGTGAACCCCTTGGCGGTAAGCTCCTCGCCGATGGCAGCGGCGGCACCCGTGATGCCGCTCTCATTGAAGATCCGCACCTCGATGTCCCTCGGCGCTAAGGCGCGGTCTCCCTCCACCTCCGACGCCAAGCGGAGCGTCCCCTCGACGTCCACCAATCCATCGGGGAGACTGGCCTGATAGCGCCCCGCCACCTTCGCGGCCGCCGTCTTCATCTCCGGCGTGAAGGAGACGCCCCGCTGGCGCGCAAAAAGTTCCCGTGACGCCTCAATATCCGGCAGCCAATAGCTGGTATCCTTCCACCATCCCGGCCGCCCGGGAAGAAGCGCCGCCGTCATTCCCTGCGCCTTGAGCGCCGGCAGGAGCGACGCCATTTGCACCATCTCGCCCAGCGGCATATTCGTCTGTAAAAATTTGCGCAGATTCTGCACCACTTCCGGCAGACGGGGAACCATCTCCGGCGACGAAGCCTTTTGCAGCACCGCCTGCAAAAACTTTTGCTGCCGCTCCATGCGGCCGATGTCCCCCGCCCCATCCCGATAGCGAACGTAGGCCAGCGCCTTGGCGCCATCCAAATGCTGACGCCCCGGGTAGAGATCGATGACGAGTCCGCCGTTCTCGTCCCACGGATCTTCATAATACATCCGCTGATCCACCTCGATCTCCACGCCGCCCATGGCGTCCACCGCCCAAGCGAACGCCTGCATATCGGCGATGAGATAATAGTCCACCGATGCGCCCAAGAGCGCCTCCACCGTCCGCTGGATCAAGGGTTCGCCGCCAAACGCGTACGCGTGGTTGACCTTATCGTACCCCTTCCCCTCCATGGCCACCCGCGTGTCGCGAGGGATGGACAGGATCTCGCCGCGCTTTTCCTTCTTATCCACGACGGCCAAAAAGAGGGTGTCTCCTCGCCCGACATCGTTCTCCCGAGGATCCACGCCCACCACCATGATCGTTTTGATCTCTGCCGCCGATTGCCCTTCTTCGGGCGCTTTTGTCCCACGTGTCTCGAAAAAGCCCCAAAGCCCCACGCCGCAGGCGATGAGCAAAAGCAGCGCCAAATATCCTACCCGCCGATAACTGCGCCGTCTTTTCAGCCGCTTTCTCCGCATCCTGCCGCCCCTTCCCCACACTTCTGCCATTTTTCCCAGTATAGCAAAAAAAGCCGTCGCTATCAATGCACCGCCGCTATCGGCGAAAAACGGTGCTGTTCTTTATTTTTCACCATCAACCATTTTGTTTTGCAAGTCTTTTCTCCTAATAAAAATTATACAAAACAGGGGGAGAACGCTTGTTGTCCTAGCAATAACTATGTTATAATGAAATGCAATTCATTGATAAGAACTGCGCATTTTCATCGCACGTGATGGTGCGCGTGACAGAAACCAAAGGTGTATCTATGATCAATCTTCCCATCAAAAAACTGCAGCCAGGCATGGTGACGGCGCAGAGCATCTACAATACAAAGGGCGCCAGCTACCTGACGCGAGGCACGGCGGTCAGCGAACAATACATCGCCCGCCTGAAAAAACTAGGCATCACCAGTCTCGCTGTCACCTCTGTGTCCTCGGCCTTCACACCGAAGCCCCCCGACGACATCGTAGAGGAACGGACGCGGATCAAGGCTCTCCACAAGGTCTACGACACCTTTCACGAGTTGGAGGCCACCGGCGAGCTGAACATCGGGCCGCTGGCAAGCGTTTCTGAAAACGTCTTGAGCGATATTTTGTCCAATCGAAACAACTTGGTGCAGCTCTCGGATCTGCGCCGCCACGACGACTACACCTTTTCCCACAGCGTCAACGTGGCCGTCCTCTCGACCATGCTTGGCTCCTTGTGCCGCTATGCGAAATCCGACCTCTTGACCCTTGTCTTAGGCGGACTTCTCCACGACATTGGAAAGGTCGGTGTCCCGAACGACATCCTGACGAAAAAGGGGCGGCTCACCCCCGATGAATTTTCCCTCATGAAGCTCCATCCGGAATTGGGGGAGGAAAAGCTCAAGCATCTGCCGATCCCAAACGCCGAACTCTTGACGGTCATCGCCGGGCAGCACCACGAACACTTAGACGGTCAGGGCTATCCCCGTCACCTCATGGGGAACAACATCCACCGCTTCGCGCGCATCGTCGCCATCGCCGACGTCTACGACGCCCTTACCACGCAGCGCTCCTACAAACCGGCCTACAAGCCCCACATCGCGCACCGCATCATGACCCGCTGCTCCGTGGGGCAGTTCGATTTAGATCTGCTCAGCCTCTTTTTCAATAACGTGGCCATTTACCCGACGGGAACAGTGCTCAAGACCACGATGGGCTACGCCATCGTCAAAAAATCGGAATTTGGACGCACCATGACGCCGAAGATCTGCGTCTTTGCCGACACGGATCAAAAGTTGCTGTCCACGCCCTTCGACGTGGATCTTCAGGACTGCCCGAGCGGCACCGTGCAGACCGTAGTAGAGGACATGGAACTCTTCCCCCTTTGCTATCGGCTCCATTTCGACCCGGCACAGCTCTTAGAAGGGTACGACACATCCAAAAATCGGACGGAAACCGTCCCCGATGCTTCCGCATCGGCCTCTTGACCCCTCGACACGAACGTCAAAAGACCGCAGACGGCGATCACCTATTGTGGTACGCATTCTCCTGCGGTCTTTCTCTTTGCGCGCCCCCGGATAGAAGCTCGTCATCCTCTCCCCACGCCCCTTGCATAGAGCCTTTTCCTGCCGTATACTAAGCGAGATAGACCATCCTTGAGGAGGACCCCCCATGACACCATCGCCGACCAAAGAAGGCAGCCATTTTTACCGCGCCCTCTTCACCTCGACCTTTCTCATCAGCGCCTTCACCGTGGGGGGTGGCTTTGTCATCATCCCCCTCTTGAAGGGCAAATATGTGGACGAATACGGCTGGCTAAAAGACGAGGAAACCTTGAATTTAGTCGCCATCGCCCAATCCATGCCCGGCGTCGTCGCCGTGAACGCCTCCATCCTCTTGGGCTACCGCATGGCAGGAGTAAAAGGGGCGGTGGTGGCGCTCTCCGCCACGATCCTGCCGCCGCTACTCACTCTCTCCCTCCTCTCCGCCGCCTACGATGCCTTCGCCGCCAATCCCTACATTCAGCTTCTCCTCAAGGGAATGCAGTGCGGCGCCACCGCCCTCATCGTGAACGTCGCCATCGACCTCTTGAAAAAGCAGCTGGAAAAGCGCCTCCTCCTACCCCTCCTCCTCTTGGGAGGCACCCTCGCCGCCCACCTCTTCCTCGACCTCAACATCATCTTCTTGGTGCTGGCGGACGGGCTCCTCGGGCTTCTCTTCCTGCGCGATCACCGTTACGATTAGGAGGCGGCCATGCTCTACGTTCTGCTCTTTTGGGAATTTGCCAAGGTTGGCCTTTTCTGCGTAGGGGGCGGCTACGCCTCCATGCCCCTCATCCAGGCCAGCGTGGTGGATACCTACCACTGGCTCACCCTTTCGGAATTCATCGACATCTTCACCATTTCCCAAATGACCCCCGGCCCCATCGGCATCAATGCTGCCACCTTCGCCGGGATGAAGGTGGCAGGCATCGGCGGAGCCGTCGCGGCGACGCTTGGCTTCGCCGCGCCCTCCTTCCTCTTGGGGCTTCTCCTCGCGCGGCTCTTCTTTCGCTACGGGGACATCGGCCCCATCCGCGGCGCACTCAACGGGCTGCGCCCCGCCGTCGTCGCCCTCATCTTGACCGCCGGACTCAGCTTCCTCTTCTTGGCTCTCTGGAACACGGAAACACGGCCGAGCGATTGGCGTAGCATCGACAGCAAAAGCGCCCTCATCCTCGCCCTCTCCCTCGTCGCTGTGCGAAAAAAAGTCAGCGTCATCAAGGTTCTTTTCGCCTCCGGTGTCTTAGGACTCCTCTTGGGGCTTTTCGCCGCCGCGTAAAAGGAAATCGGCGACAAAACAACGATGGCGCCAAAAGATACGAAACGGCATGCAGCTCTCTCGTCAGTATCGCTCATAAAATCGGCATACCAAAAGGCTCCGCGCTCTCGCGCGGAACCTTCTCAACGAGTACGGTTCTCTGGCTCACACCATTTGATTTTGTAATAAGTTACCTTTTCGTTTCTTAAAGTTCCTCGTAGACACTACTTCGATGTGCAATAGAGACAGCAATCACAATCCATTCTTCATCGCGAATTTCTGCGATGATTCGGTAGTTTCCTACGCGGTATCGCCAGTACCCTTTCAGATCGCCCATTAAAGCTTTTCCGTGAAGCCTTGGATTCCTTGTCCCTTTGATATTTTTCTCTATCCATGAAACGATCGTCCGCCGAATAGGCTTATCTATTTTTAGCAGTTCTTTTTTTGCACGTTTGCTAAAAAAAATAGAATACTCGCTCATGCATCTATATCCTTCACCACATCGTTAAAATCAAACAACGCCAACGTCCCATCCGCTTTTTCTTTCTCGTATTCCTTGATGACACAAAGATCATACTCCTCTTCCAATCTTTCAAAGGTAAACTTTTTCATGAGCGAAGACATTTTGCAATGAAATAACGCAGACGCCTGAGCTAAAGCTGCTTCCTCTTGGTCATTGACTCTTACGCTGATGATGGCACTCATCTGTATCCCCCTTTTATAGGCTACATTTGTATGACAACCATTTAAGCATATTGTATAATTTTTATGCAAAAAGTCAATGGTTTTTCTTACTGTGCGCTCTGGCTCTCACGGAGTGCATCGTATTTTCACTGAAGCGGTCAACCGCCGTCCATGGTTGCCTCCCTCCTGTAAAAGAAAGAAACCTCCCTTTCGGGAGGTTTCTTTCTTTTCCGAACCGCCGTCGTTACCGTTTCATGGAGTGTACCGCCTTGAGCCGCGCCATCGCTCTTTGCAGCGCCAACTCGGCACGCTCGACGTCAATGTCGGGATGCTGGGACGGCGCGACGTTGAAGTTATGGATGCGTTCTTTCGCCCGCTCGTAGGCTTTCTGCGCCCGCAGCTCATCAATCTGGATGGGCAGTTCGGCGCAGGACGCCAGCACCGTGATCTTGTCCCGCTGGACTTCCATGAAGCCACCCGCCACGGCGATGAGTTCCTCGCGATCCGTGCGCTTGACGCGCATCGCGCAGGGCAAAACCCCGGCGATCATCGGCATGTGGTGCGGCAGGATGCCAAGTTCCCCCGCTTGGGAGCGAACCACCAACATGTCAACGTCCGCCTGATAGACGACCGCGTCCGGGGAAATGACCTCCAGCTTGATCGTAGGCATGGGATCATGCCTCCTCTTCTTTCAGCTTCCGCGCTTTCGCCACCGCTTCGTCGATGGTGCCCACCATGTAGAACGCATTTTCCGGCATATCGTCGTGCTTGCCTTCCAAGATCTCCTTGAAGCCGCGCACCGTTTCCTTCAGCGGCACATATTTCCCCGGCTGGCCGGTGAATTGCTCCGCCACGGCGAAGGGCTGGGAGAGGAAGCGCTGGATCTTGCGCGCCCGCGCCACCGTCAGCTTGTCGGCGTCGGAAAGCTCTTCCATGCCCAAGATGGCGATGATGTCCTGCAATTCCTTGTACTTCTGGAGAACCGCCTGCACCCCGCGCGCCACTTCGTAATGTTCCTCGCCGATGATGTTCGGATCGAGGATACGGGACGTGGAATCCAAGGGATCCACCGCCGGATAAAGACCCAGCTCCGCGATCTGACGGGAAAGAACCGTCGTCGCGTCAAGGTGCGTGAAGGTTCCGGCAGGCGCCGGATCCGTCAGATCGTCCGCCGGAACGTAGACCGCCTGCACCGAGGTGATGGAGCCTTTGTTCGTGGAGGTGATCCGCTCCTGGAGAGCGCCGATGTCCGTGGTCAGCGTCGGCTGATAGCCGACGGCGGAAGGCATACGACCCAAGAGGGCGGAAACTTCCGATCCGGCCTGAATGAAGCGGAAGATGTTGTCGATGAAGAGGAGGACGTCCTGCCCTTCAATGTCACGGAAATACTCCGCCATCGTCAGCCCCGTAAGACCGACGCGCATACGCGCCCCCGGCGGCTCGTTCATCTGGCCGTAGACCAGCGCCGTCTTGCTGATAACGCCGGATTCCGTCATTTCCGTCCAGAGATCGTTCCCCTCGCGGGTACGCTCGCCGACGCCGGCGAATACGGAGTAGCCGCCGTGCTCCGTGGCGATGTTGTGGATGAGTTCCTGAATGAGCACCGTCTTGCCGACGCCCGCGCCGCCGAAAAGCCCCGTCTTGCCGCCGCGCGAATAGGGCGCGATGAGATCCACGACCTTGATCCCCGTTTCCAAAATCTGCGCCGACGCGTCCTGATCGTCGAATTTCGGCGCCGGACGATGAATCGGCCAAGCTTCTTTATTGCCCACGGGAGTCGGATTGTGGTCAACCGTTTGCCCTAAGACGTTAAAGACGCGCCCTAAGCACTCGGGGCCAACCGGCACCTTGATGGGGGAGCCGGTATCCACCGCCTCCATGCCGCGCACCAAGCCGTCCGTCGAACTCATGGCGATGCAGCGGGTCACGCTGTCGCCTAAATGCTGCATGACCTCGACCACGAGGTCGATATCCATATCACCGGCTTTGCCCTGGATCGTGACCGCGTTCAAAATCTCCGGCAGTTCGCCTAAGGGAAATTCCACGTCCACGACCGGCCCGATGACCTGCACTACCTTACCTTTAGCCAATGCTAAACCTCCTTACTTCAAGGCTTCCGCACCGCCCACGATCTCGCTGATCTCGCGGGTAATGTTCGCCTGACGTACTTTGTTATACTGCAAGTCCAGCTTCTTATTGAGCTCGGCGGCGTTGTCCGTCGCGTTGCTCATGGCCGTCATGCGGGAACTCAGCTCGCTGGCCGCCGCTTGGAGCTGCGCTGCGTATATCATCGTCACCAAATACTGCGGCAGGAGGTACCCCATGACCTCGGGCGCATTGGGTTCAAAGATATAGTCGGACGCTTCCATCTCATCCTCAGCCGCTTCACGTTGCTCCGATGCCTCCTCGGCGAAGATGTCGTCCTCCGTCTCCGCCTCAGCCTCCCCCGTCAACCCTTCAAAGGGCAGGAGCTGGAACATTTCCGGCACCGAGTTGATAGCGGAAACGAAGCGCGTGTAGACGATGTGGACGACGCTGTACGCCCCGGACTGGTAGAGCGCCGTGACCTCGGCGGCGATCGCCCGAGCCGTCTCAAACGTGGGCTTTTCGCTGATGCCGATGTAATGCTTCACGATGTGGTAGGCGCGGTTGCGGAAATGCTCCTCCGTCTTGCGCCCGACGGTGATGAGATCGACGGCGTCCTTATCGGGAATATGCGCCACCGCTTCCTTGAAGACGTTGCTGGCATAAGCGCCTGCCAATCCTTTATCGGAGGCAATGATCAAGAACAGCTCCTTGCCGCCCGGATGACGCTCCAGGAGCGGATGCTTGAACTCCCCCACATGAGGGGCTACGTTCTCCACGATCTCCGCCATCTTCTTCGCGTAGGGACGGTTCGCGATGGCGGCTTGCTGCGCTCGGCGCAGTCTGGCCGCCGCCACCATCTTCATCGCTTTGGTGATCTGCTGGATATTCTTGACGCTCTTGATACGCCGGCGGATACTTTGTAAACTCGCCATTAAAAATCACCTCGCGTCATCATGCCATCTTGTAAGGAATCGTTTCCTTAAACTCCGCGATGGCTTTTTTGAGCGCGGCTTCGATGTCGTCGTCGAGCTTCTTCTGCTCCGCGATCTTGTTGCCGATTTCCGGATGGTTCTGGTACATGAACTTGAGGAAATCCTTCTGGAAGGTCACGACCTTATCCACCGCGATGTCCGCGAGGAATCCGTGAACCGCCGTGTAGAGCACCATGACCTGATCCTGCACGACGAGCGGCGAATACTGCGCCTGCTTCAAGGTCTCCACCATGCGGGCGCCGCGATCGAGCTGATCCTTCGTCGCCTTGTCCAAATCGGAGCCAAACTGCGCGAACGCCGCCAACTCACGGTACTGGGCAAGGTCGAGGCGCAGCGTGCCGGACACCTGCTTCATCGCCTTGATCTGGGCGCTGCCGCCGACGCGGGACACGGAAAGACCCACGTTGACCGCCGGACGGATGCCGGAGTAGAACATTTCCGTTTCCAGCATGATCTGACCGTCGGTGATGGAAATGACGTTCGTCGGAATGTAGCCGCCCACGTCGCCCGCGAGCGTCTCGATGATGGGCAGCGCCGTGATGGAGCCGGCGCCCAGCTGATCCGAGAGCTTCGCCGCGCGCTCCAAAAGGCGGGAGTGCAAATAGAACACGTCGCCCGGATACGCCTCGCGTCCCGGGGGACGGCGGAGCAGAAGCGACATGGCGCGGTACGCCGCCGCATGCTTCGTCAGATCGTCGTAGACGCAGAGGCAGTGGCCGCCCTTGTACATGAAGTACTCGGCGATGGAAACCCCGGCGTAAGGCGCCAAATACTGGAGCGGCGCACTGTCCGCCGCCGTCGCCGCGACGACGATGGTGTATTCCATCGCGCCGTGGTCTTCCAGCGTCTTCACCACGCGCGCCACCGTGGAAGCCTTCTGACCGATGGCGACGTAGATGCAGATACAGTTCTGCCCCTTCTGGTTGATGATGGTATCGACGGCGATGGCCGTCTTACCCGTGCCGCGGTCGCCGATGATCAGCTCGCGCTGGCCGCGCCCGATGGGAACCAATGCGTCGATGGACTTGATGCCCGTCTGGAGCGGCTCGTGCACGGATTTACGATCCGCGATGCCCGGCGCGCGGTTCTCAATGGGTCGGTACTCCTTGGCCTCGATGGGGCCTTTGCCGTCGATGGGACGCCCCAAGGCGTCCACCACGCGGCCGATCATGGCCTCGCCCACCGGCACCTGCATGATGCGACCCGTGCGCTTTACCGTGTCGCCTTCCTCGATCTCATTCTCACGGCCGAGGACGACGGCGCCGACATTGTCCTGCTCTAAGTTCAGAACCATGCCGAATATATCATTGCCGAAATCGAGAAGCTCGCCCGCCATGGCCTTTTGCAGCCCATGGATGTGCGCGATGCCGTCGCCGATCTCGATAACAGTACCCACATCATCGATCTTGAGATCCACGTTGTAGTTGCGGATCTGTTCTTTGATGATCGCTGTTATTTCTTCCGGATTCATCTTCATAACTTAGCTGTCACCCCAATTTCTTTGCTGTGGAAAGGGCGGCCTTTTACGGCGCGGCGCTTTCCTTGGAACGTGATCGAGGTGTCACGTCTCTTCTCATTCAGTGCGCCAAAAGTTCTTCCTCTAAGGCCTTCACGCGACCCAAGAGGCTGCCGTCCACGCGGGTCTCCCCCATGCGGACAACGACGCCCCCAATGATGGCGGGATCCAAATGACGCCGAACTTTGATCTTCTTGCCGGTGACCTCGGCCAATTTACCCGCGAGCCGCGTCATGGCATCCTCGCTGAGATCACGCGCCATCGTCACGTCGGCGACCACGATGCCCTGCGCCTCATTCGCATACGTCTCATACTCCCGCGCGATCTCCTCCAAGAGGGATTCGCGCTTCTTGTCGATCAGGTAACAGAGGAAATGCACGATGACGGGAGCATAGTCCCCGGCAAAGCACTTCTCCACCGTGTCCTTCTTCGCCACGTTCGGAATCATGGGGCTGGCCAGAAAGTCCTTCAGGTCGGGAACGTCGTCGATGTCGGCCACGAGCTTCTTGAGCGCCTCGCCGTATTCGTCCACCTTCCCGTCTTCCTGCGCCAAAAGAAAGATTGCCCGGGAATACTTATGCGCCAACTGTAAATTCAGCATGACAAACCACCGGCCTTATGCTGATCAAGACCGTTGATGAATTCGGTGACCAGCGCTTCGTCCGCCGCCTCGTCCATCTTGCGTCCCATGAGTTTCGCGGCCGCCGCCAGCGCCATGGTGACCATCTGCCCCTTCATTTCCTTGGCCGCTTCTTCCCGCTCCAACGCTAAATTGGCACGAGCCGATTCCTTCATCTTCTCGATCTCGAGCTTCGTGGCTTCCTTCTGATCGCGGGTCTCCTGATCCGCCCGAGCCGCTGCGGCGTCGGTGATCTCCTGCGCCCTCAAGCGAGCCTTGGAAAGCTGCTCTTCATATTCCTTCTTCAGCTCCGCCGCCTTTGCCCGGTCGGCGTCCGCGTCCAAAATATTCTTTTCGATCTTCGCCGAGCGCTCGTGCATCGTCTTCAGCAGAGGCCCCCAAGCAAATTTCTTAAGTACCGCGAGGAGAACGATGAAGTTGACAATCTGGACCGGAAGCGTCGCATTGATGTCTAACATCCTTCAAACCCTCCTTTGCTCGTACGAAAAGGCGACCGCCGAAAAGCTGCCGCCTTGCCGCCAAAACGCTCCGGCTTACCGCGCAAGGAGCGGATTCGCAAAGATGAGGATGAGGACGACGACCGTCGCGATGATCGGCATGGACTCGATGAGACCGCAGGAGACGAGGGCGCTGGTGAAGAGGGAGTCCTTCGCTTCCGGCTGGCGGGTGATGCCTTCGATGAGACGCGCCAAGACCTTGGAGTCGCCGTATGCGGCAGCCGCCGAAGCAACGCTCATAATGACCATAACTGCGAGAATAGACATAACGATTGGTGACATGAAAAAATTCCTCCTTCAATGATGTAAATAAAATATGCACATGGGAAAAGCACCGGCCCGAAGGCCAAATCCGCTTGATGCGGCTGACTTATAGGGATCACTCCCCGTGGGTTCTGGCCGACGGCGCGATGTAGGTGATCGACAGCATCGTGAAGATGTACGCTTGGATGACGCCGACAAAGAGGCTGAAAATAATCCACGGCGTGCTGGGCAGCCAGTTGATGGCACCCGGGACAAGCTCCAAGATGATGATGATCAAGACTTCGCCCGCCAAGATGTTGCCGAAGAGACGGAAAGCCAGCGAAGCCGGTCTCGACAGCTCCTCGATCAGGTTGACGATGATGAACGGCGCGAACGGCTCGATGAAGTGGTGCAGATGTCCAGCGCCCTGCTTCATCAAGCCCACGGCGTGATTGACGAAGAACGACATGAATACGGCCATGCCGAGCGTCGTGTTGATGTCGTTGGTCGGCGACTCCATGCCCGGGCATAGCCCCAGCCAGTTGGCCACCATGAGGTACAGGAACAGCGTGAGGAAAAGCGGCACCAAGAAAACACCGCCTTCACCGATCAATGCCTTGACCTGCGTCTCCCAAAGCTCGGCCACCGTCTCAACCGCATTCTGCCAGCCCGTCGGGACTTCTTTCAGGTTCCGCGTCGCCAAGACGGCCACCAAAATGACAATGGCCATCGTGATCCAAGTCATGAGGATCGTATGCTCATTAAAGGTATAGCCTCCGATCTCAACGACCTCGCGGACACCGATTTTGTCCATAAACCCCCCTCCTTACTCATAAAATGTTTGACCCTTATCCGCCTTGTGCAGTCGGGACGCCAAAAGGCAGCCGAACGCCAGCGCTAAGAACACAAAATATCCGATGGCCGCCACAAAAAAAGCGTCGGTGGATATTTGCGCCATCGCGCTCAGGATCAAGATCAGCGAGCCAAATCGCACCAGCGGCCCGCGCTGGATCTGCTTTTTGGCCTTCGCAAAATCAAAGGATCCCCTGCTCATACGGTTCGTCAGGCTCCAACAACAAACGGACGCGGCAAAATACCCAACAAAAAGCGCGCCGATAAGCCACCCCCGACCCATCGAAAGCAGTCCGAAGAACCCTATGAGCGTGCATCCTGCAAGGAGTTTGAGCATCCATTGGCCGCCCCTGCCATAGACCGATAAGAATCTGTTCATTTTCCTCCCCCGACCGCAGAGCGCGGCCAATGGTGAACAATGAAACCATACCGTACTTGCTTCCTATTATACCTTGAAAATTTACTGGAAAGCAAGGGCAAATCACCTTTTCTCCGACATTTTTTTCCACAGGGATAAAATCGCCACGGGAAATCCCAAAAAGATCCCCGTCAGGATCCCCGCAGGCGCCGTCCCGAAATACCCGTCGAACTTCCAGCCGAGCCAGATACAGACCCCCACGTTGGCCGCCAAGAAAAAGCCCAAACCAAAAAAAAGGGAAGCCGCCTTCACCATCTGGCGCAGCCCCCCGTAACGTATCTTTCCCCTTTCGATATGCGGTTTTCCTTCGTCGCGCTTAGGCTGTTTCTCCATGATGTGCGCCTTTGCTCACGCCTCGAAGCGTTCCGGCCCATGCGGCAAAAAGCCGCAGCGGTAGCGGATCGCCTCGACGATGCGCCGCGCCGCCTGCCCGTCGCCGTAGGGATTGCAGGCCTCGGACATGGCGCGGTAAGCCGCGCCGTCCGTCAGGAGGTGCCGCGCCTCCTCGTAGACATTTGCCTCCACCGTGCCGATGAGCTTCACCGTCCCCGCCGCCACGGCCTCCGGCCGCTCCGTCGTATCCCTCAGCACGAGGACGGGCTTGCCAAGCGCGGGGCCTTCCTCCTGCACCCCACCGGAATCCGTCAAAATGAGCGCCGAGCGCGCCATGAGATTGGCGAACGGCTCGTAATCCAAGGGGTCGATGAGATGTACCCGCGGGACATCCCCAAGCTCCTGCCGCACCACTTCCCGCACCTTGGGATTGCGATGGACGGGGAAGACCACGGCGATGTCAGAAAATTCCTCCGCCAGCTGACGCAGCGCCTTGTAGACGTGGCGCATCGGCTCCCCTAAATTTTCCCGACGATGCGTCGTCACCAAGAGGATACGGTGGCTTTGAAAATCGATGTCCGAAAGCTCCGCCGGGAAAACGTAATCGCGCCGCACCGTATGGTGAAGGGCATCGATGACCGTATTGCCCGTGACGAAGATGCGGTCTTGGGGAACATTTTCCGCCAAGAGGTTCGCCTCCGACGTCGCCGTCGGCGCGAAGTGAAGGTCGGCGATGGCGCCCGTCAAGCGGCGGTTCATCTCCTCGGGAAAAGGGGAATACTTGCTGCGCGTGCGAAGCCCCGCCTCGACATGCCCCACCGCCGTCCGATGGTAATAGGAAGCCAGCGCCCCGGCAAACGTGGTGGTCGTGTCGCCATGCACCAGCACCAAATCGGGTCGTTCCTCTGTCAAAACATGGTCAAGCCCCGCCAAGGCACGCTCCGTAATATCAAAGAGCGTCTGTTCCTCCGCCATGATGTTGAGGTCGTAATCGGGACGAATGTGAAAGAGATGCAGCACCTGATCGAGCATCTCCCGGTGCTGCGCCGTCACCGCCACCACCGTTTCCATCTCCTGCGGATACTTTTTTAGTTCGAGGATCACCGGCGCCATCTTGATGGCTTCCGGCCTCGTCCCGAACACGGTCATCACCTTGATCTTGCGTTTCGGCTCCATGCGATAAAGCCCTCCGTCGTCAATGCGTATGCGCAGTATTGTTCAAATGAAAGATCCCCAATCGCTTCGCGCCGTAAAGAACGGACACCACGACGCCCATGAGGATGAGGAACGCGAAGGCAGGGCTGACCTCCGTCACAGCGACGGCGCTGGTGCCTAAAAGTGCGCTGATGGTATACATCAAAAGCACCGCCTGCCGCTGGGTGAATCCGAGACTGAGGAGCCGATGGTGCAGATGCCCCTTGTCCGGCTTCATGATGGGAACGCCCGCCAATTTCCGGCGCACGATGGCAAAGGTCGTGTCCAAAATAGGAAGACCCAGCGCCAAGATCGGCACGATGAGCGCGATGGTCGCGGCGCTCTTCACCGCCCCGATGACGGAGATCCCCGACAGCATGAAGCCCAGAAACATGCTCCCCGTGTCGCCCATGAAGATTCGCGCCGGATTGAAATTGTAGTACAAAAAGCCAAACGCCGCCCCCGCCAAGGCCGCCGTCACGACCGCCACCAAGAGAAAATTCTGCTGAAGCGCCACCAAAAAGATGGTCACGGCGGCGATCGTCGCCACCCCTGCCGCCAAGCCGTCCAAGCCGTCGATGAGGTTCACCGTGTTGGTGAGTCCCACGAGCCAAAAGAGCGTCCCGGGAATCGCCACATAATCATAGAGGTAGAGGACGTCGCCGAAGGGATCGCTGATGAAGTCGATGCGGATGCCATACGCCATCGCCACCGCCGCACAGCCGATCTGCCCCAAGAGCTTCGCCTTCGCCGGAAGATTGAAATAATCGTCGGCAAGACCCAGCGCCACGATGAGAGAGCCGCCAAGGAGCAGCCCCGTCAAGCCCTGCCCCACCTCCTGCGGCACCTCCGCCGTCAGGAGATAAGCGCCCATGGCCGCCATGAACGCGATGTAGATGCCCAGCCCGCCGATGCGCGGCACCGGCTGCGTATGCACCTTTCGCGTATCCGGCGCGTCCAGAGCGCCCGTCCTGACCGCCAGCCATATCACGCCCGGCGTCACGGCAAACGCTGCCACAAGCGCCACAAAAAACGTCAACCCATACTCCGGCATCGCCGCACCCCTTTTCTATCGTCGCCCTATTCTACCGCAAAGGAAAACGCCTGTCAAACGAGCCGCAGCGCGAAGGGGCAAAATGGAGCGATCCGCTACCCGAGCGGGACGGCCTTTCTATCCCGCCCGGAAAAATAGAGCTGCGTATCGTAGCCGTACCGTTTCGCGTAGGCGATGGCGTCGTCGATGTGCGCCCCGCAGTCCTCCGGCTCATGCGCATCGGAGGACGTGATGATGGGGAGCGCATAGTCCGCCGCCACCGCCATGAAGTCGGGGTACGGCGAAATCTCGGCGATGGGATAGCGGTACAACGTGCCGGTATTCACATCCACGGCCATATCGGCCTTCTTCATCGCCCGCGCCACCCGCTCCAAGTAAGGCGTCACATCGAAATCCGGCAGATAGCGGTACACGCGGAGGTTAAAGGGGTGTCCCAAGACGTCGTACAGGCCGCTTTCGCAAAGATGCTCCACCTCCGTCGCGTAGGCGTCATAGATCGCCCGCAGGGAATGGCGGGTGAACTCCTCCTGCACCGCCGACGCGTCGAACCCCCAGCCGAAGACGAAATGCACCGAACCGATGAGATAATCGAACGCGTACCGCTCCAAAATCGCCTTCACCTTCGCCTGATCTTGGAAATTGCAGACCTCCAGCGCGATCTTTGCCGAATGGCCCCGCCGCGCGAGCTTCGCCATGAAGTCCACGTACTCGTCCAGCGTGTACTTGAACTTGTTCTTCGTCAGCCAGTCCCGCTGAAAGACCCCCACCGGCGAATCGTCTAAGGTCAAATCGTCGTAGTAAAGCTGCCGAAACTCGGGAAAGCCGTGACTGTGCTCGGTGAAGCCCACTTCGTCCAACCCCCGCGCCTCTGCCGCGCGGAAAAAGCCTGCCGCCCAATCGCAATCGTAGGAACCGCGCTCAAAATGCATGTGGTAATCGATCTTCATCGCTCCGCTCCTTCCTCTCGCCGCGCCCAGCCTCTCACAAAGCGCCAATCATCCCTTCGTCCAAGAGCTTT
The DNA here is from genome assembly GCA_052170475.1 of Schwartzia sp. (in: firmicutes). GTDB lineage: Bacteria > Bacillota > Negativicutes > Selenomonadales > Selenomonadaceae > CAJPQU01. The sequence goes on along the minus strand of JBQNAL010000007.1, from coordinate 24,675 downwards.
TGCAGCGTCGTCATCACCCCGTAGGCCGTATTGGGCGGCACTTCCTCCCGCGCCGCTTTCTTCACGACCGGATGCGCGTTGGCCATGGCATAGCTATGTCCCACCGCCCCCAGCATCTCCACGTCGTTGAGATAGTCGCCGAAGGCGGCGCACTCGTCCGGCACGACCCCGAGCTGCTCTTGCAGCCGCCGCACCGCCACGCCCTTATTCACCCCGGGGCGCATGACGTCCACCCAATAATGGGAACTCAACACCACCCGCACTGACCCATCGAGACGGGAAAGAGCCGGATAGATGGTTTCTTCCGCCGCGCCAAATTCCGCGTCGCAAAACGCCACTTTGATGATCTCCTTTGCTTTCACCAAAGGCGCTAAGTCCGCCACCATCTCGCACTGGGTAAAATATTGGCGCATATTGTCCATGTACGGCGCCCAGCGCTCTGTCACATAGGCCAAGCGCTTGCCGCAGAGGACGGGATACGCCGCGGGCACCACCGCCCCCGCCGCCAGCACGCGCGCCACCTCGTCCTCGTCCAGCTCCGACGAAAAGAGCTCCTCGTCGTGACGCGCGACAAAGGTGCCGTTCTCCGCCACGAAAATGAAATCATCGACGTACCGTCCCATCTGGCGGAGGAGCGCCGAATACTGCCGCCCGCTCGCCGGGCAAAAGATCGCCCCCCGGCGCAGGATCTCCCCCACCACCTCGTCAAACATCGGCGGCATCTCGCCTGCATCGTCCAAAAGCGTCCCGTCCATATCGCAAAAAATCAGCTTGATCATCGAATCATCCTTTACCGCGCCTCCCGCGCCTTCCGCGTCTCCCGTACCCGCACGGAGTCCCCGCCCCGCCGAACGCCAAAAAGACCCAAGGAAAGACCCGGAACCCTCGCTTCCCGTTCTTCCTTGGGTCAAATCTCTCGGCGTTACTTCACTGCCCCCGCGGCACGGTGCGTCCTGCGCTTTTTCACACGTCGTCGCCTAAGAACTCGTCCGTCTCCCGCTCGATCTCCAGGAGGCGGTTATATTTCGCATTGCGCTCGCTGCGCGACGTCGCGCCCGTCTTGATCTGCCCCGTATTGAGCGCCACGGCGAAATCGGCGATGAAGCTGTCCTCGCTCTCCCCGCTCCGATGGCTCATGACGCAGCGGTACCCCCGCCGCTGGGCGAGGCGCACCGTCTGCATCGTCTCACTGACCGTGCCGATCTGGTTCGGCTTGATGAGAATGGCGTTCGCCACGCCGTTTTCGATGCCCTCGCGCAGAATCTTCGCATTCGTGACGAAAAGGTCGTCCCCCACGAGCTGCACTTTGCTTCCCATCTGCAAGGTCAGCTTCGACCAGCCTGCCCAGTCGTCCTCGCTCAGCCCGTCCTCGATGGAAAAGATCGGGTACTTTTGGCAAAGATCCTCGTATTTCGCGATCATTTCCTCGCTCGTAAAGGTGCGGCCTTCCAGTTCATACTTCCCATCCTTGTAAAGCTCGCTGGCCGCCACGTCGAGTGCCAGTTGAATCTCTGCCCCCGGCTTATACCCGGCCTTTTCGATGGCTTCCACGATGATCTTAAGCGGTTCCTCGTTGTCCTTGAGGTTCGGCGCAAAGCCCCCTTCGTCCCCCACGGCGGTGCTGTACCCGGCGGCGTTCAAAACGCCCTTCAGCGCGTGGTAGATCTCCGTCGCCGCCCGCAGCCCGTCGGAGAACCGTGAAAAGCCAAACGGCATGATCATGAATTCCTGGAAATCGACGCTGTTGTTCGCGTGGACGCCGCCGTTGATGATGTTGAACATCGGCACCGGCAGGACGCGCGCGTTCGCGCCGCCCAAGTAGCGGTACAAGGGAATGCCGAGGCTCTTCGCCGCCGCACGCGCCACCGCCATGGAGACGCCCAAGACGGCGTTCGCCCCTAAACGGGAATAATTGTCCGTCCCATCGAGGCTCCGCATGGCATCGTCCACCGTCTGCTGATCGAACGCCGCCAAGCCTTCCACCGCCTCCGCGATCTCTTCATTCACATGGGTGACCGCTTTTTGCACGCCCTTCCCGCCAAACCGCGCGTCCTTATCCCGCAGCTCCAATGCCTCGCGCTTTCCCGTGCTGGCACCGCTCGGCACCGTGGCGCTCGCCGCCGTGCCGTCGCTCAAGACCGCCGTCGCCCGCACCGTGGGATTGCCCCGGCTGTCCAACACTTCCAACCCTCTGACTTCCTCGATGTACACCATCATCCCGTCACCGCGCTTTCTCTAAAATATGACCGCCACCCCAAGTCTACCTATATCTATATACCCTGCCGGAAAAATTGTCAAGGAAATTGTCAGACATCAAAACCATTTCTTTTCCCAACGGTGTCTCCCATGAAGGCGCACAAAAAAGCCTCCGCCAAAGCGGAGGCTTTTTGATTGCCATGAAGCGAAATCAGAAGATGAAGCTGAGTTCCGTCCAGATGGCGCTGACCTTGTTCTCGGAGATGAGTTCCTCGCCCCGGTAGTACTGCACCTTCCCGAGGACGTTCTTCATCGGCGTCCAGCTCATGCCGATCTCCCAGCCCTTCTCACCGCCGTTCATCGGACCGAATTCACGGTAGGTGGAGTGAATCGTAGAGAGAACACCGAGGTGGCGATACCCGAAGAAGGCGCCCCAAGAACCCATCTCGCCCGCCTTCGCACCCTTGTAGTTGAGCTGGAAGGCGTAAGAGTGTTTATGCTTGGAGTCAACCTTGCCCAGAGCGCCGGTATCGCTCACACCCGAAGCCTGTGCATAAGCACCCGTCAAGTTGACGTTCTTGTCGAACTTATAGCCAAGACCAACATTCCAAATATTGATCGCCGAGGCATTCAACAAAGCGTTCAGAAAATCCTCCCGCTTGACACGCTGGAAACCAACGCCCCAAGTGAACTGCTGTGCGCGATCGTTGTAGACCTCAATGCCCTGATAGCTGGACGTCCCGCCAGTGAACAGTGACAACTGCGAACGCGCGTTGCTGGAGTTCAAATTGAAGGGACGAACAGCCGCATCCTCGATGCGACCAGCCGCAAGGCTCACCTGGACGTTCTTGCCGAAGACCACCTGCGCGCCGGCCATGCGGTAGTCGGAAACCATGCCGTAATCCGCCTTCGTGGCGAAGGGGATCTTGCCGAGGTCGATCTTCGTGTTGCCGTAAGTGCCTTCCACATAGATACGGTCAACCGTGGCACCCGTGGTATTGGCACCCGTATCCATGTTGTCGGCGTTCGCGTAGTCAATACGCGCCTTGCCGACCCAGTTGTCATTGATGCGCGCGGTAGGCTCCAAGCGCAAGCGAACCTCGTTTACGTTTCTATTCTCAAATTCATGGTTGCCCATCCTATCCTCGGTGCGATGGATGTAGCGATAGCGAACGCGACCCGTCCACTTCACGTTGTCGACCTTCTTCTCCAAGGCCGCCACGCGAACGCCGAGGTTGTTCAGCTCGTCGGCAAACTCCGCCGCCAAGCGGTCGATGAGTGCCTTGTCCCCGTCGCCCACGCCGACACGCGCCATCGCGCGCGCGACCATCTGCGCCATCTCGTAGCGGGTGATCTCCTGGTCGCCGCGATAGGTGCCGTCGCCATAGCCTTCGATGACGCCGTCCGCAGCGAGCTGCGCGACCGCATCATACGCCCAATGATCGGCCGGCACATCCGCAAACGGATTGGCAGCCGCAAACGTGGTCGCCGTAGCGCCGATGACGAGGGCGCCGGTCAGAGCGGATACGAGAGTCTTTTTCATAGAAACTCCTCCTCAAAATATAGATAGTGAACGCGACGGTTTCCATTCACCGAGGAAGGAGCCTCGTCCGAGTGTCCATGTTTCCTCGACCTGCCCTCTCCCCATGAATGCTAACCAAGTTAAATTTACCACACCGGCATGATTTTGACAAGGCTTTTAGCGAAATTTAGCAAAAAAATGAAGCGGAATAGGCATGGCAGTCGTCGGTGGGAATCCCCTCCACAGGGAAACGCACAGACCGAAGCGGAGGCTTTTCTCACCGTACCATCAAAAAAGGAAGCCAAGTTCCGTCCAGAGCGCTTTGACGCTGTGGTCGGAAATGAGTTCTTTGCCCTGATAGTATTGGACTTTTCCGACCACGTTCTTCAGGGGCGTCCAGCTCACGCCGATCTCCCAGCCTTTTTCGCCGCCCTGCATGGGGCCAAATACCTGATGGGTCGAATAGAGCGTGGAGAGACCGCCGAGATGGCGATAGGCAAGGAACGCGCCCCACGATCCGCGCTGATTGGCTTTTGCCCCCTTGTAATTGAGCGCGAAAGCGTAGGCATGTTTGTGTTTTCCGTCCACGGTATTCCCCGGGAGCGGATCGATGCCGGTTGCCGTCGCGTAGGCACCCGTCAGCGAGAGCGCCGAATGGAACCGATACCCCAGCCCGACGTTCCAGATCCGGATCGGGCCATTCGGGTTCTTTATGCTATGCCCCGTCCCCAAGAGGGTCGTATCCCACCCGTCCGCCTGCGTGACGCGCTGAAAGCCGATGCCCCAAGTGAATGTCTGCGTTCGATCATTGTAGACTTCGATGCCTTGATAGTTCGCCGTACCATCGAGAAATCTCCGCATCGCGGACGGATTGATCCCATCTGCCGTAAAGAGCCGATTGTCGCGGTCGTGGATGCGCCCCGCCGCGATTGCCACCTTGACCTCCCTGCCGAAGACCACCTGACCGCCCGCCATCGAAATATCGGACACCATGCCGTAGTCCGCCTTCGTAGCGAGCGGGAAAAGCCCGAGCGTGATCCGTGTCGAGCTGTAATCGCCCTCCACATAGAGCCGATCCACCTTCGCATTCGTGACGTTCGCACCCGTATGCATCGTATCGGGGCGGCCATAGTCGATGCGCGCCTTTCCTGCCCAATGTGCATTGATCCGCGCCGTCGGCTCCAAGCGGAAAAGCACTTGGTTCGTATTCCGGCTTTCGTCGTAGTGCGCGGCGGGCGACCGCTCTTCCATGCGGCGGATGTACCGATAGCGAATGCGTCCCTTCCACGCTACCTCATCGACCTTTTTCTCCAAGGCCGCCACGCGCACGCCGAGGCTCTCCAATTCGGCGGAAAATTCCAGCGCCAATCGGTCGAGAGATGTCACGGCGCGCCCCATGCCAACGGGCGAAGCCAAGGCACGCGCCACCATCTGCGCCATCTCATAGCGGGTGAGCGCCTGATCACCGCGATAGGTACCATCGCCGTAGCCCTCAATGATGCCATCGTACGCAAGCTGCGCCACCGCATCATACGCCCAATGGTCAGCCGGGACATCCTCGAAAGGATTCGACGCCGCAAAGGCCGTCGCCGAAACGCCAAGGGCAAACGCGCCGACAAGCCCTGATACCAGTGTTTTTCTCATTCCCATTCTCCTTTAACCTAAACCTCTTTACTCCCGCTTCATGGTGCGCAGGAAAAGCGCCATCAGCTTCTCCTCAGGATCTTGCTTCTGGCGGACGATCTCGTAGACGGTGCGGCTGATGGGCATATCCACCCGATACTGTTCCGCGAGCGCCATCAAGGCCTCCGAGGTATAGACGCCTTCCGCCAAGTGGGAAGACGCGCGCCCCAAGACGAGGTTTTCCCCGTAGCGACGATTGTTGCTGTACGGGGAAAAGAGCGTCGCCTCGTAATCGCCGAGGTGGGACAATCCATAGACCGTCATGGGATCGCCGCCCATCACGCCGATGAGGCGTGAAAGCTCCCGCGTCCCCCGCGCCATGAGCGCCCCCTTGAGGCTCCCGTAGTGGAAGCCGTCCAGCATCCCCGCCGCCAGCCCGACGACGTTCTTCGCCGCCGCGCCGATCTCCGTCCCCAAGAGATCCGCCCCGTAGTAGAAGCGAACCAAGGGACTCGCGAACGCTTCCGCCAAGCGGCGGGTCAGGGCATCGTCTACCGACGCGACGATCATGCAGTTCGGGATCCCGGCGATGAAGTCCTGCACGTGACCCGGCCCCACCCAGACGGCGATCCCCGGCGCTTTCCCCACTTCTTCCCGCAGCACCCGAGAGAGGCGTTTGCCTGTGCCGATCTCCAATCCCTTCATGCAGAGGAGGAAGGTTTTCCCCGTCAAGGGAAGCGCCGCCAATTGCCGACCGAGGACGCGAAGCTGCTGGGCGCTGATGGAAATCACGCAGACATCCGCCCACGCCACTGCCTCTTCTAAATCCTCCGTCAAAGCGACGGAGGGGGGCAGGGTCAGATAAGCGTTCTTTCGCTGTTCTTTGAGCGCGGCCAAATGCTTGGAACCGGGACGTCCCCAAAGCACCGCCTCATGCCCGATATGATCCGCGTACCACGCGTGAAATGCCCCCCAGCGTCCGCAACCCAATATGGAAACCTTCACGCTTCCACCTTCCTTTTCCCATCCGCGATAAGATCCCGTACCACTTCTCCGGCGAGAATCAGCCCTGCCACCGACGGCACAAAGGAGACGCTCCCCGGCGTTCTCCGGCGGCGTTCCCCGTCCCACGCGGCACCGTCGCTTTCCTCCCCCGCCCTCTCATCCGCCGGGGAAACGACCGGCTCGGGAGAATAGACCACCTTCAACCGCGTCACGCCGCGCGCCCGCAGTTCCCGTCGCATGACCTTGGCCAAGGGACAGACCCGGGTATCGTAAATATCCGCTGTCTGAAACCGCGTGGGGTCGAGCTTATTCCCCGCCCCCATGCTGCTGATGAGGGACAGGCCGCGTCGCTGACATTCTTCGGCCAAACTGATCTTCGCCGTCACCATATCCACCGCGTCCACGACGTAATCGAAGCCGCCCTCCAAAAACCGCCCCGCCGCTTCGGGGCGGTAAAACGAGGCGACAGCCTCCACCTCCGCCTCGGGATGAATGGCGAAGATACGCGTCTTCATCGCCTCGGCTTTATTTTGTCCCACCGTACTCGTCAGGGCGTGAATCTGGCGATTGATGTTCGTCACGTCGATGGCGTCCCCGTCCACCAGCCGCAAAAACCCGACCCCGGCGCGCGCAAGTCCTTCCGCAGCGAAAGACCCCACGCCGCCGATGCCGAAGATGGCCACCCGCGCCGCTTGGAGCCGCGCCATCCCAGCCGCCCCCAAAAGCCGCTCCGTGCGGGAAAACCGCTCGTCCACCCGCGCCGCCTCCTCTCCCCTCATGCGTCCGCCTTCTGCCGGAGCGCTTCCTGACGAGCCAGCGCGTCACAGCGCTCATTGTAGCGATGGCCGGCGTGTCCCTTCACCCAATGAAAGCGGACGGTGCGGCGCTCACACTCTGCCTTTAGTGCCTGCCAAAGATCCTGATTTTTCACCGGCGTCCCCGTCGCCGTCACCCAGCCGCGCCGCTGCCAAGCGGAAAGCCACCGCTTCACGAACGCATTTTGGAGGTACTGGCTGTCCGTGTAGAACTCCAGCGTCGCGCCCTCCGGCACAGCACGCAACGCCTCGATCCCCGCGCGAAGCTCCATGCGGTTGTTCGTCGTGTGCGGTTCCCCGCCCACGACCTCGCGCACCGACCCGTCGCGTGCGAGAATCACCGCCGCAAACCCCCCGGGGCCGTCCGGGTTCTTCAAGCAGGAACCATCCGTGTAGACGGTGTAGTCCGCCGCCGCAGCGCCGGCACGAACGCCAGCCTCCGCGCCGCCCCGCGCCGCCGATGCCAAGGCTCCTCCCTCGCGCCGCCCCGCATCCGGCTCGTCCAAGTCAAAAGCCAGCGTCATCGTCTCCGCCCCACGAGAAGGCGCGGCGCTCAGTGGCGCGGCGCCTTTGCCCCAGAGCCACGCCTGCGCCTCCGCTACCGTCATGAATCCCTTGTACACCGCACCGGGAAAGCCCTCGATCTGCGCACGGCAGGCCGCCCAATCCGTGAAGAGTCCCGTTTTCCGCCCGCGCTTCACGCCGTAGACCTTCTTCGCCATCTCGTCCCTCCCGTTTTTCACCCGTTCCTCTAAAATCATACCATAGCGCCCCAAAAAAGCAACCGCAGCACCCATGGATGCATGGCTCGTGTTGCCACGCAAAAGACCGCAGAGCTTCCTCTGCGGTCTTTTGCGCCGCTCTGTGCAGCGGTTCTTCCTTATTTCGCCATGAGCTTCGCCACCTTGTCGGCAAACGCGACCGGGTTTTCCGGCAGAATGCCTTCGATGAGGAGCGCCTGCGTGTAGAGCAGGTCGCAATACGCCCGAAACTCCTCGCCTTCTTTTCCGCCTTCGTGGAGCTTCGTCATGCGCGAGAAGAGCGCGTGATGGGGATTGATCTCCAAGATGCGCTTCGCCTTGAACATCGGATTGTCCATATCGGCGAAGGTCTGCTCCATGGCAAGGCTCGGCCCCTGTTCGTCGGCGACGAGGCAGACGGCGCTCGACTTTAAGCGGCTGGAGATCTTCACCTCCGCCACTTTATCGCCCAAGACCTCCTTGATGTCCTTCAGGAGATCGCCGCTTTCCTTGGCGACCTTCTCCGTTTCCTTCTTCTCCTCTTGGGACTCCGCGTCGCCTAAGTCCAGATCCCCGCGGCTGATGGACTGGAAGCTCTTGCCCTCGTACTCGTGCAGCGCCTCGATCGTAAATTCATCCACCGGATCGGTGAGGTACAGCACTTCAAGCCCCTTGTCCCGCAAGAGTTCCATCTGCGGCAGGGCGTCGATGATCGCCTCTTCCTTCCCCGTCGCGTAGTAAATCTTCTTTTGGCTCTCCGGCATCCGTTCCACATATTCCTTGAGCGAGGTGAGCTTCTTTTCCTTCGAGGTCGTGAACAAAATGAGATCCTTCAATTTGTCCTTCGCGTCGCCGCCGCTGTACACCGTGCCGTAGATTCCGATCTTTAAGGATTTCCCGAACGTCTCCCAGAATTTCTCGTAGTGCGCCCGGTCGTCCTTCATCGCCTTGGCGAGCGTCTTTAAGATGTTCTTTTCCAAATTGCGCCCGATCAGCTTAAGCTCCCGACTCTGCTGCAAGAGTTCGCGGGAGATGTTGAGCGACAGATCCGGCGAATCGACCAGCCCTTTGACGAAGCGCAGATAGTCCGGCAGGAGATCCTTGCACTTGTCCATGATGAAGACGTGGCGGGAATAGAGCTGAAGCCCCGGTTCATAGTCCGCATGGTAGAGATTGAAGGGCGCCGTCCCCGGGATGTAGAGGAGCGCCGTATATTCCACCGTGCCCTCGGCTTTCGTGTGGAACACATCCATGGGATCGTTCCATTCCCGAAACTGTGTCTTATAAAATTCGTTGTATTCCTCGGGGGTGATGTCCTTTTTGTCCCGCACCCAAAGCGGCTTCATGGAATTGAGGGTCTTGAGCTCCACCTTCTTTTCCGGCTTGGCGTCGGGGAGGATCTTTCCTTCTTCATCCCGAGGCCATTCCTCCCGCTCCACATTCATGCGGATGGGATAGCGGACGTAATCGGAATACTTCTTCACCAAGCGCTCGATCCGATACGTATCGGTAAAATCTTCCTCCGCCTTTTCGCCGTAAAACGCTTCGGAAAGATACAGCGTGATGGTCGTTCCACGCGTCTCCTTTTCCGCTGGCTCGATGCTAAAGGTACCGCTGCCGTCCGATTCCCAGCGCACAGCTTCCTTCTCCCCTGCCCGGCGCGTCACCATGACCACTTTTTCCGCCACCATGAACGCGGAGTAAAAGCCCACGCCGAACTGGCCGATCATGTCCTTATCGCTCAGAGCCGCATCCGATTCCTTCGCTTCCTTGAGCTTTTCCAAAAACGCCCGCGTGCCGGACTTCGCGATGGTGCCGATGTTCTCGACGACCTCCGCCTTCGTCATGCCGATGCCGTTGTCGGAAATGGTCAGCGTGTGGGACTTCGCGTCCGGCACGAGGAAGATCTCGTAGTCCTCCTCCCCCTCCAAGACGGCGCGATTCGTCAGCCCCTCGAAATGGAGCTTGTCGATGGCGTCGGAAGCGTTCGAGATCAGCTCCCGCAAAAATATCTCGTGGTTCGTATAGATGCTGTGCACCATCAGATCCAACAGCTGTTTCGTTTCTGCCTGAAATTCATGGGTCTCTTTCGCCATTTTATCCCTCTTCTTTCCTCTCTACGTTTTAGCACTCATCCATCACGAGTGCTAAAACGTATAATACATCAAAAAGTCAAATTTGGCAAGAGACCCTGACGATCAAACAAGATGTTCCTCGCCCACGGCTCAGACGTGGAAGCGCCCCACGCCTTTTTGCAGATCCTGCGCCAGCTGCGCCAAGGTCTGGCTGGCCGCCGCGATCTCTTCCATGGACGCCGCCTGCTCTTCGGATACCGCCGCCACGTTCTCCGCCTCGCCATGCACGGAGACCGACACTTTCTTGATCGCCGCGACAGAGTCAACCATGCGCGCGCTGCCCGATTTGATGCCCTCGGTGCTGTGGTGGATGTCGTCGATCTTCGCCGCCAATTCCTTCACCACCGCCGCGATGCGGTCGAACTTTTCACTCGCCTCATTGACCTGCGTGACGCCTTGTGCCACGCGTTCCTTCTGATCCTGCATGACCTTGAAGGTGTTCTCGATACGGTTCGCGTTGTCCGTGATGAGCGCCGTGATCTCCTGCGACGAGGTCGCCGACTGCTCGGCAAGTTTCCTCACTTCTTCCGCCACCACGGCGAAGCCGCGCCCCTGCTCGCCGGCACGCGCCGCCTCGATGGCGGCGTTGAGCGCCAAGAGGTTCGTCTGCCCGGCGATGCTGCTGATCATCTCCACGATCTCCGAGATGCGCTTCGAGCTGTCGTAGAGCGCAGTAACCGCCTCCGCCACGCCCTTGGCACTCTCGTCCAGGACTTCCATGCCGCGCACGGCAACATCGAGGCCCTGCTGCCCCTCCACCGTCGCCGACTCCACGCGCTGCGCCGCCGCCGACACTTCGGCGATGCTCCCCGTAATCTCGTTCATGGCATTCGTGATGCCATCCACGATGTCGAGGGATTCATCGACCACCGCGTCCTGCTCCACCGTATCGCCGGTGATTTTCGTGATCGCCTCCGCCGTATGCTGCGCCCCCCGCGCGGACTGATCCGCCGAAGCCGTCAGCTCCTCGGAAGACGCCGCGAGCTGCTCCGCCGTCTCCACCGTCGTCGTGATGAGCTTTTTCAATCCGTCCGCCATGGTGTAGAAGCTGTTGCTCAGATTGCCGATCTCATCCTGCCGCGCCGTAGAAGAAATCGCCACGGAAAGGTTCCCCTTCGCGACGTCCGCCGCCACCACGTTGAGGTGCGCGAGAGGATCTGCGATGGACTTCGTGATGTAGAGGATGACCGCCACCAAGACCCCGATGGCAATCAAGACGACCACGGCGATGAGGGCGCCCATGTGCATCAGCGGCGCCAAGATCTCCGCCTTCGGCACATCCAGCACCAGCACCCAGCCCGTGCTCCCTACCGGCGCGGAAACAAACAGCGTCTCCCGCCCGTCTTCCCGCCAAGAGACAAAGGTCGGCTCGCCGCCAAAGAAGCGCTGCACGCGCTCGTCCCCTTCACGCTCCTTGAGGATATTATCCTCGATCGTCCGCGTCCGATGATAGATGAAATTCCCTTCCTCATTGAGGAGGAAGGCGGTGCCCGTCTCGCCCACCGTGAGCTTTGAGACGCGGTTCTTCACCGCTTCCAAGGAGAGATCAAACCCCGCCACGCCGACGACTTTTCCGCCTTGACGAATCGCCGAGGAAAAGCTCACCACCGGCTTTTTATCCGTTGCCGTGAGATAGATCTTGGAGATCATGACCTCTTGACTTACGGCAGCTTCTTTATACCAAGCCCGCCCGGTCGGGTCAAAATCGGGAATCGCCCGCTTTTCCGCGCCGTCAATGAAGGGCTGGTTTGGGAACCCAATGAAAAAATCGCCGATGCCATCCTGATTGGCAAACGCGTTCGCCATCGTCTGCATATCTTGGTAAGCGGGGAGCTTCGCGTCCCATGCGCGTGTCACCGCCGAAAGCCGCGCCTTTTTCGCTTCGACAAGGCAGTTGATCTCGCTCGCCTGATGTGTCGCGATCTCGGTCATCTCCTTTTCCATGGCGTCCATGAGGATCGCATAGACGATGCCCCCCATGACCGCAAAGACCAAGATCACCGGAGCGCCAATCAGCAGAATCATCCGTTTTTTCAAATTCATTTTACATCATCTCCCTCTACGCACCCATGTTTTTCATGTAGTCGTAACAATTGAATAAGTTGTGTCCATCAACCGATTTTTTCCACAGCTTGCACCCACTCCCCTCCAAGCAACAGGAAAAGATTATAACTACATTATAGCAAGAATGTCCCCCTCCCGCAAGACACTCGTTTCCTTTGCTTCTCTTGACGCGACAAAAGAAAACACCACATAGAGCCATCATCCCTTTAGGACGGATTTCCTACGGTCTGTATGAACTCTCCCGTTCATACCCAGGAAAAGATTATAACTACATTATAACAAGAATGTCCCCCCCCGCAAGACATTCGTTCCCCTTTCTGCCCGTCGGGCGGCGAAAAGAATCTCCACGTGCCACTTTCCTGTCTTTTCCAAAGAAAAAGCGCCGCTTCCAAAAGCGACGCTTTTTTGACCACGATCCTTCTCTTTTCCCCCGACAGCGCCTAGGCTCAGTCCAAAAAATCCCGCAGCTTGTGGCTGCGGCTGGGGTGGCGCAGCTTGCGAAGCGCTTTCGCTTCAATCTGACGAATGCGCTCGCGCGTGACCCCAAAGCTCTGCCCCACTTCTTCCAATGTTCTGGCGCGGCCGTCGTCAAGGCCAAAGCGAAGGCGCAGCACCTTCTCCTCCCGTGGCGTCAAGGTATCGAGCACATCTTCCAACTGTTCCTTGAGCAGCATGAAAGAGGCGGCTTCCGCCGGCGCAGGCGCTTCCTGATCCTCGATGAAGTCTCCCAAATGCGAGTCTTCCTCTTCCCCGATGGGCGTTTCCAAGGAAACCGGTTCCTGCGCGATCTTCATGATCTCGCGTACCCGCTCCACACTGATCTCCATCTCCTTTGCGATCTCGTCGGGGCTTGGTTCCCGCCCGAGCTGCTGCAAAAGCTGCCGAGAAATGCGAATGAGTTTATTGATGGTCTCCACCATGTGAACGGGAATGCGAATGGTACGCGCCTGATCGGCGATGGCGCGCGTGATGGCCTGCCGTATCCACCAAGTAGCGTAGGTACTGAACTTATAGCCCTTCGTGTGATCAAACTTTTCCACGGCTTTGATGAGCCCTAAGTTTCCTTCTTGGATGAGATCCAAAAACTGCATCCCACGCCCCACATAGCGCTTCGCGATGCTGACCACGAGGCGCAGATTCGCTTCCGCCAGACGGCTGGCCGCTTCTTCCCGCGCGGCTTCATCGCCATTGTCGCGGGTCATCGCCAAGCGGATCTCGTCCTCCGCCGTGAGGAGCGGCACCCGCCCGATCTCTTTGAGGTACATGCGGACGGGATCGTCTATGCTGATCCCTTCGGGGATGCTAAGATCGATCTCTTCTTCCGGCTTGCCCATATCGGCATCGGGGCGTTCCCCCATATCGTCCGTGATTTCAATGCCCTTTTTGCTGAACGTATCAAAAATATCCTCCATCGACTCCACGGAAAGTTCTTGCTGCTGCAGCGCATCCATGACGTCGTTGTAGGTCAGCGCATTGTGGTTCTTCTTCCCCTGCTCCAAGAGGCCATTGACGATCTCCTGCACGGTTTCCGCCGACGCGCCGTTCCCCTTCTCTTCTGGGGCTTTGGGCGGCGTCTTCGCGGCGTCCGCCTCTGCTGGCTGGACAGCATCGGCCGGAGGCGCGGGGTCTTTTTCCTTTTGGCGCGCTTTTGCTGAAGCCGCCGGCTTCTTGGCTGGCGCCGCATCGTTTGCGGGCGCGGCTTTCGCCTTGGACGATTTTGCCTTCGCCGCCGTTTTCGCCCCTGCGGTCTTTTTCCCCGGCGTCGCTTCCTGTGGCGCGTCCTCTTCCCTCGGTACAGCCGCCGCAGGAGCGTCCCCGTCCGTCGCAGGCGCTTCGTCTTTCTGCGCCTCGGGCACAGCAGGCGCCGCCGTTTTTTTCGATGATTTCGCCGTCTTTTTCCCCGACGAAGCCGCCTTTTCTTCTTTGGCCGCCCGCTTTGGCGCGGCATCCGAAGAAGCCGTCTCATCGACCGCTGCGGGCTTTTCCGGCGTCTTTTTCTTCGCGTCTTTCGCCGCTCGTCCCTCTTTCACGGCCGCCGGCGCCTGCTTCAGCGCTTTGGCAGCGGTCGTTTTCTTTTCCGCCGGTTTGCCCTCCGCCGTTTTCTTTGCCGGTGCTTTGTCTTTCGCCGTTTTTTTCGTCTTTTTCGGCTCTTTCCCGTCGTCTTCCGCAGCCGCTTTCGGCAGCGCCTTAGCCGCCGTTTTCGATGGCGCTGCCGCCTTCTTCTCTGCCGCTTGAGGCTCCGCCCCCTCTGCCGCCGCACCCGCAGCCGGCGCTTTCTTCGCCTTCGTCGTCTTTTTCGCCGCCGCCTTTTTCGCCGTCGCCGCTGCCGCCTTGTCCAACGCTGCTTCCTGCGTCTTCTCCGCCGCTTTTTTCGCCGTCACTTCCTGCCGCCCCCTTTCCCGCGTCGCTATGGTAGATCCCCCCTGCATACTCAATCATAGATCATCCATTTCTTTTTTAATTCGTTGACTCTCCGCCAATTCCTGCCAAAAATCTTGACCTTCTTTTTCCAATGTATCCGCCCGCAGGCGATGCTCCTCGTAAAGCGGCGTCAGATAGGCGCGCCGCAAGACGCGGAGACAGTCGTCATAGAGGGTCATGGCGTCCTCGCCCCCGGTGTCCTCCACGAGCGCCCGAGAAAGCTCATCCGCCGCCGCCTCATCTAATCCTGCCAGCGCCGACGCATCGTCCGACGCCCCGCCCCGCTCGGCGCGCTCCTTCAGATAGCGCAGGATCACGCCGTGCAGGGGGTAGGGGAACTCCTCCAACGGAATCATCGCGCTCAAATGCGCCAAAACGCCAGGATCGTCCCACGCCTGCCGCACGACGATGCGCCCCGCCCGCCGGACAGCGTTGTCCACCTGACGCGCCAATTTCCGTATCGGCGCGCGCATGGGGCGAAGCGCTTCCGCCGAATCGCCTCGGTACTGGCGCAGCTCCTGCCAAATGATCCCCTCTTCTACCCCCAGCGTCCGCGTAAGGCGGCTCACGTAGCCGCTGCGCTCCACCGCGCTGCATTCGCGCAGCACGGGCAGGATCGCCGCCAGCGCCCGCGCCTTCCCCTCCATGGTGCGCACCTCATTGTGCCGGAGGGCGTACCGTATCTGATATTCCGCCAACGGCAGCGCACTTTTCGCCAGCGCGCGGAAGGCCTCCCCGCCGTTCTTTCGCACAAATTCGTCCGGGTCTTTCCCCTCCGGCACGATGAGGACGCGCGCCTTCACCCCCGTCTCGCGGATGACGGACAGCGCCCGCACCGTCGCTTTTTGCCCCGCCTCATCGCTGTCGTAGCAAAAATAGATCTCCGGCGCGTAGCGAAGGAGCAGGCGGCATTGTTCCACGGTAAAGGCCGTCCCCAAGGACGCCGCTACATTCTCCACCCCAGCGCCAAAGAGGGAGATCGCGTCCATGTACCCTTCCACTAAGATCGCGTACCCTGCTGCCTTGATGGCGCGGCGGGAGCGATCAAGGCCGAAGAGGAGACGCCGCTTATTGAACACCAAAGTTTCCGGCGAATTCAAGTATTTCGGCTGATTCGGCTGCGCCTCCCCCAGGATGCGACCGCCAAAGCCCACCACCCTCCCCCGCTCGTCGGCGATGGGGATCATCACCCGATGGCGGAAGCGATCATAGACTTCGCCGCCCCGTCGGGAGGCCGCCAGCCCGCACTCGACGAGGAGCGTCTCCGCCACGCCACGCCGGAGAAAAGCGTCCCGCAGCTTTTGGAAGGCATCCGGCGCAAACCCCAAGGAAAAGGCCTCGATGGTCGCCCGAGAAATCTCCCGCCCCGCAAAGTACGCCAACCCCGGCGCTCCATACGGCGTATTGACAAGACAGCTATGGAAAAAATCCCGCGCCATCGCCAAGACCTTGTGCATATCGGCGATCTTCTGCTCCCGCGCGATCTCCCCTTTGGACTTCTCCTCCTGCGGCAGGGGAATGTTCAGCTTTTCCGCCTGCAGTTTAATCGCTTCAAAATAGCTGACGTTTTCCATGAGCGAGAGAAACTTAAAGACATTGCCTCCTGCGTGACAACCAAAGCAATAAAAAAAACCCTCGCTTGGCACGACAGAAAAAGATGGTGTATTTTCCCGGTGAAAGGGGCAGCACCCCCAGTACCGATTGCCTTTGCGCTTCAAGGGAACATAGGACGCCACCACGCTGAGGATGTCCGAAGCCGCCTGTACCTGCGCCACGAAATCATCCATCGCCGCACTTTTCATCACCGTCTCTCCACCCTCTGAATCGCCCGCAAAAAATCTTTAATACTTGATATATTCCATACAAAAGCAAAAAGTCCTTTTTTCAATCCCGCTTTTTTCCGCCGCGCTGCGATGGCCGTCCACAAACAAAAAAGACCGCCGCTCTATGCGACAGTCTACGCTCTATCCTTTTCAACGTCGGGCCGCAGCCCCAAGGCACCCTCACGGCACATGAAACGATCCACTTACCGCTGCTTCCTTCCGGACCTGACGGGATTCATGAGGCTCCATTGCGCGAGACCCAAGCGCTGCGGTCCGACCTAAAAAAGGCACAAAAGACAAAATGGCGGAGAGTGAGAGATTCGAACTCTCGGTACAGCGTTCACCGTACACACGCTTTCCAGGCGTGCTCCTTCAACCACTCGGACAACTCTCCAAGGCTTGACCTAAACAACCCTATCAAATTTCGCCGCAGCTTTCCGCGACGTGTTATAGGTTAGCACATTTCCCTGTCCCTGTCAATTCATCCCGGCGATTTTTCTCCCCCGCCGTCGCGCCGCCGCAGAACCCCGGCGCTCATCTCGTAGATCTCATCGGCATAGGCCGCAGCGGCGCCTTCGTGCGTCACGAGCAGCACCGCCGCCCCATCGTCAGCGTATTGACGGAGCAGCTTGAGCACCCGCCCCGTATTCTCGTCGTCTAAATCCCCCGTCGGCTCGTCCGCTAAGAGAATCGCCGGCTGCTGCATGAGGGCGCGGGCGATGGCCACCCGGCGCAGTTCGCCGCCAGAAAGTGACGTCGGCGCTTCCTCTGCTAAATCGCCGATCCCCACCTTCTCCAAGAGCGCCACGGCGCGTTCTTTCAGCGCGTCTTCCCCTGCCGTGGCTTCCCCCGCGTGGGGCGGATAAAGCCGCGCCGGCAGGATCACGTTCTCCGCCACGGAAAAACTGCGCAGTGCCGTATGCCCTTGGGGAATCACGCCGATGTGGCGATTTCGGAGCCGCGACAGCGCCCCGTCCTCCAAGGCGTACAGATCCGTATCATCCAACAGCACCTCTCCCGACGTGGGCTGCATCAGCCCGCCTAAGATCTGCAGCAGGGTACTCTTTCCGCTCCCCGAGCGGCCGGTGATCTCCACGAGCCGCCCCGGCGCGAGCGTAAGGAACGTCGGGGAAAGGGCGCAAAATTCACCGCCACGCCCCTGTCGGGCAAACACTTTTTTTACTTCTTTCGCATATAACGTCATGGTTCATTCTCCCGTAAATCAATGACAGCGCCGCCCATGGTCATTCTCCTTCCCGCAGGATCAAACTGGTGTCAAGGCTGCTGATATGGTAGGCGACAAGAGCCGAGATGAGACCGCCCGCCAGTACCGACGCGAGGAGCGTACCCCCGGCCAAGAGGGCGATGGACGAAAGCGGCGGCAAGAGGAAGGGGACGCCTAAAAGGATGCGGATGGCATGATGAAAGAGCGAGGTCACGAGGCCGGCCAGCAAAATACCGACAACGCCCCCCATGAGGTTGAGGAGCATGGCTTCCCCGACGACAAGCCCCGCGAGCATCCGACGCGACGTCCCCATGACCCGCAGGACGGCAAATTCCCGCTTTCGTTCATTCATCACCATGGTGAAGACGATCATCATGATGAGGACGCACAAGCCCCAGATGACGCCGACAAAAAGCCCGATCATATCCGCTAGCCCCGTAAGCCCCGAGGAAATGTCCGAAATGAGGTTCTTCGCCGCCACGGCCTTGATGTGCCGGACGTTGACCTTGATGTCGTCCCGCACTTTTTCGATGTCGTGTCCTTCCTTCACTTTCACTAAGACCGTAGAAATGACCTTGTCGGGATCAAAGGAATTGTATTGGTTCATCCCCCTTGACTGCGAGGACGCGATCAGGCGCCGCACCGTATCCGCGTTGGCGTAGACCGCATTGTCGAGATTCGAGCCCGTCTTTGCCAGCTGCGCGACGACGCGGCACTCCACATCGAAGAACTTTAGCATCCGATCTTCCGTAAAGCGCACGTTGCAGCCGATCACGATGTCCCCATCCTCGATCTTGCCGTCATACGTTTCCTTGATCCAAGGCTGAATGACGAAGTCCGTCGCCGGATCAAAGCCCACGATCTGAAGCGAAGCCGAGCAGCAATCGGCCGTCATGGACGCCAAGAAAAGCTGCGGGGACACGCGCTCCACCCCTTGTATCGCTGCCACCTGATCCATGACTTTCGCATCCATGTAAAAGTACCCCGGCGTCCCTTGGAGCAGCACCGAATTGATATTGAACTGGGTGCGCGCCGAGGCGGGCATGACCACCACGTCTGCCCCCAGGCGCGACTCCAAGACCTGCATCCCCCGCTGCATACTGGAGATGAGGATGGTGCCGCCGAACACCGCCGCCGCGAAAAACACGGCAAAGAGGAGCAGCAGTGCAAAGCGCCCCGACCTGTGGCAAAGATTCTGCCAAGCAAAGCGGACAGTAAATCTCATGGCAGCCGCCCCTCCTTTTTCTGCCGGAAAATATCCGCCACAAGCGCCACCGCCAAGCAGACGGCAATGAAAATCACCGCCGGTTGAAACAGTACGTGGCAGGGCATGGTGGTCATCTTGCAGAGCGGCAGGATGTGCCCGGGGAAAAGCGCCGTCAGGACGGTCAAGAGCAGCATGGAGATGTCAATCCCCTGCCTCATGGGCGGCGAAGAAAAAAACCGTATCCCCGCGAGGCAGACGAGTACGACGCCCGCCCCCACCACGGCCTCCCCCGTCCAATGGCAAAGCATAAAGCTCCCATCCGGCTTCACCCCACAGGGGTGAAAAGCCGTCTTAGGCGCCAAGCAAATCGCCAAGCTCAACCCCGCAATGACCATATCCAAAAGGCCGATCTTTCCTTTTTTCTTCTCCATGTCCGCCATCCTCTCCCGCTCTCGCCAACCGCCAATCCAAAAAGCGCCGCCCCGAGGGCAAGTCGAAAGCAAAGTCTTTTCCCATTATATAGTGACGCCTTCCATCCGTCAACAACAATGAGAGTTAATCTCAACCTTTGGCCATCATGGGCGAATAATAGAAAAGAGCCTGTGCCGGCGTTCCTCAAAACGTCAGACACAGGCTCTTTGCGATTTACTCCGCTGCGGCGCGCTTTTCTTCCAAGCCCGTTCCGCACTCGCCGCAGAAAAGGTGCTCTTTTTCGTAGTACAGCTGGCACGCTGGGCAGACACGATACTCTGTCACCAGCGGCTCCAGCGCGCTCCCACAGTTGCCACAGAAATGATGTTCCTCTTCATAGTGCCGACCGCATTTAGGACAGCCCTTCATCATTCAATCCCTCCATAGAACCCCAACACCCGCCCCGTCTTTGATGACGTGTGCCCGGTCTATTTGACTTGTTCGCCGTTCTTCCATTGCAGGGTTTCCACTCGACCGTCCGCATAGGTGTGCTTGATTTTTCCCTGTCGGCACCCTGCGACAAACGTGCCTTCATCGCTTTGCTCAAAGGCGCCGTCCGACCTATACCAATTCGCCACGCCGTCGCCGTTCGCGTAGGTGCGGCCATCCTTTTGCACCGTGCCGCCGTACCAGCACACCGTCCGCCCACTCGAAACAGCGTAACTTCCCCGCACCCAAGCGCCCTGCTTCGTATCAGGGTACCAGAAAGCATCGTCCTTCATCCCCGCGTCCACCGCAGCTTGCCCCAAGAGCAGCCGCACCGTCCCCGCCGGATCTGCCATCAGCTTATCAAATCCAACGCCACGGTACACCATCAAGCCGCCGACGAGGAGGACGAAGAGGAGCAGGATGCGAAACAGCCAGCGCACGACGCCGCCGGAACGTCCGTCCGCAACGTCGTCGTCCGCCTCCTCTTCCTGCGCTCCCTCAGGCTTCTCCGCCTCATCAGCCGCCGCGCCTGCCGCTCCCGGCGCATCGACGCCCGCCGCGTCCGATGCCTCGGCACTCGCCTCATCTGGCGTCGTCGGCTCATCGGAAGAAGGTGCAGGTTCTGCGTCCTTGTCGGCCTCCGCCTGCGCCTCGCGCGTTTCTTTTCCTACGCTTTCCTCCTGCTCAACATCCGCCGGTTCCTCCGCGCCCGCAGTCATCTCCGCAGACGCCAGCGCCGACGCCTCCCCCCTGTCGCCCACGCGCGGGACTTCTCCTTGCTCCGCCGATCCAGCAAGATCTCCGTCGCGTGGCGCCACATCCTCCGCTGCGGACGGCTCCTCATCTGCGGCCACGGGAAGAACCGCCGCCACAGGTACGATCTCCGCCGCTTTCACGATGGGGGCAGAAGCGCTTGCTTCATCCTTTTCCTCTCGCCGCGTCTCTTCCGGCGCCAAGGGTTCTTTCCGCAGGACAGCCGCCTCCAAGGGCTTAAAGTCCAAGGGCAAAAACTCCAACGCCATATCCTCAGCGTGGGGCGGCTCGACCGTCTCGTGCGGCGCTACCGGCGCGTGCGGCGCTACGGGCTCCGCAGGAAGCGGCGCCTCCAGCACCAATTTGGGATTCAGCGGTTTCGCCCCCAAGGGCGCACCGCAATAAGTGCAAAAATTCAAGACCTCGACCAATTTCTTGCCGCAATGGGTACAAAACTTCTGCATCGCACCATCTCCTCAGAAATCCGTTTCCTTGCCTACTTCTTCCGCCCCGAAGCATATTCCTGTGCCGATCTTCACGAAGTGGGGGGAATACACGCTCACGCATTATATCATGTTTCCTTCTCAAAGAGAAGCCTTGTCCGCTTTTAACCGCACATGTTTCCTCTCAGGGACTGGCAAAAGCCAAAGTTCGCGGCCACGCTTCAAGTCTTAAAGCGCGCCGCAGCCTGATTGAGGTCGGCCGCCATATCCGAAAGGCTGCGCGTACTGGCGGCGATCTCTTCCATGCCGGCGGCTTGCTCTTCCGTGGCGGCAGAAACGTTCTGGGATTCCGCTGCCACCTTGGAAGCCGAATCGTGAATCTTCGCCGTAGCGTTGTCGATCTTTTCCGCCCGGTGCTCCAAATCCCCCATCGTCTTTTCGATGAGAGCCGAATTTTCCTGCACCTGCCGGATCATGCGCAGGATCTCCGAGAAGCTGCGCCCCGTGGCCGCAACATTTTCCCGTCCCTTTTCCGCTTGGCTGCGGCCTTCTGCCATCGTCGCCACCGCTTGATCCGTCGCCTGTTGGATGGTATGAATGAGATCCGTGATCTGCTGCGTAGCGTTCTGCGAGCCTTCCGCTAACTTGCGCACCTCTTCCGCCACCACGGCAAAGCCGCGCCCATGTTCACCGGCGCGAGCCGCCTCGATCGCAGCGTTCAGCGCCAAGAGATTCGTCTGCGCGGAAATGCCCGAAATCACCTCGACGATGTTTCCGATCTCCTTGGAACGCTCCCCTAAGTTCGCCACCGCTTCCCCAATGGAAACCGTGGTATCCGCGATGGTATTCATCTGCTCCACCGTGGAGACCACAATCGTGTTCCCTTCTTCCGCCTTTTGGGCGGTTTGATCGATGACCCCTACGACGCCCTCGATGGTGTGATTCGCTTCCTTGAGTCCATTGGTAAAGGCCTGCACTTGGTGCTTCGTCTCCGCGATGGACTCCATCTGCGCCTGTGCCGCCGCTGCCACCTCGGTGATGGACTGGGCGACGCCCTGCGTCACCTGCGCCGACTGCCCCGATGTGCTGGTGAGCGTCTCCGCCGAGTCCGACACCGTCCCTGCGGTCTTTTGAATCGTCTTCGTCACATCGCGCACGGTTTCGATCACCTGATTGCATTGCCGCGCCATCTGACCGAACTCATCCGCCGAATCCACCGCAATCATCAGCCGCAGATCCCCGGCGG
Source organism: Schwartzia sp. (in: firmicutes) (assembly GCA_052170475.1). Lineage (GTDB taxonomy): Bacteria > Bacillota > Negativicutes > Selenomonadales > Selenomonadaceae > CAJPQU01. Next base: position 2,557 of record JBQNAL010000007.1, on the reverse strand, counting down.
CGACTTTGCGCAGAGCAGTCAATAAGCGATCCACCGACGTCTTGATATTCGACAGGAGGAAGTAAGCGCAGGCACACGTGAAGAGAAGCACCACGACCATCGCCGCCACCGTGCCCAAAATCACCTTTCCATAGGCGTCATCACTGTCCGCCTTTTCCTCCTGCGCGCCGTTCATGGCTCGCTCCTCATCTTTCAAGATGAGATCCATGAACTTCTGAAAGGCTTCCCGGTTCGGCCCTTCGATATAAACCAGTGCTTCGGCGTACTTTCCCGCCCGTACCAGATCGTCCACCTTTTTCCCAGTTTCTAAATAGGCCTGCCAAGCCTTTCGCTCCGCCTCAAGGATGGCTAAATCTTGCTGGCGCCCCTCCTGATCGTCGAGCGCCCCCGCCTCGACCATCTTCTGGTAATTCGTGAAGGCATCTTCCACCTTCTGGCGCGTTTTCGCCATCTTTTCATCCATCGCAGCCTTCTTCTGCGGATCGGTGTTCATCGCCCGCACGATCCCCGCTCGGCGAGTCTCGTTGGCCGCGTCGGCAATCTGCGACGAAGCGGCCAACGAGTCCGTCCACTCCATGAGACCGTTCGTCGAATCGTTCAGCGCACGCGCCGAATAGATCGCATACCCCCCAAATCCCGCAAAGAGAACAATCAGTGCCGTAAACGTTAGCATAATCTTTTTGGATACAGTCAACCCATTCATTTTTCTCCCTCCAAAACTATTTATGATATGATAATAGCACTGGCAGCCATGGGGGACAAGGGAAGTTAGACCCATTTGTCCACCTTGCACAATGCCTTCATCATATTCTCTACGCTTCAATAGCCTTGCAAAGAAAAAAAGCGAGCCGGAACGACGCGTCGCGGAGCACGGAACTCAAGTCCTAAATTACCATTTATTTATCCCATAAAAAACCATTGCATCAAAATGTCTGAACGCCACCAAGCACCTCGACGCCTCGTGATCCTTGCCGCTCCATCCGATAAGTTCCATGAACGCCCGGGCTGACCGGCTGTGTGCATACAAAAAAGGAGCCGCCGCGCCTCTTTTTGCGCCACAGCTCCCTTTTATTTTCGCACCGCGTCCGGCTCACTTCACCTGCGCCATGACCTCCGCCGCGAAATCTTCCTGCTTCTTTTCAATTCCCTCGCCCAGCTGATAGCGGACAAACCGCAGGGGCTTCACATCCCCCAACACCTTTGCCACCGCCATCTTCGGCTCTTTGATGAAGGGCTGCTCGATCAGGCAGACCTCCTTATAGTAAACGCCGATACGGCCTTCTACGATCTTATCCACGATGTTCGCCGGCTTTCCTTCCTCCAGCGTCTGCTTCCTCAGCACTTCCCGCTCGTGTTCCACCGCAGCCGGATCCACTTGGGAGCGCTCGATGCAGAGGGGATTGGACGCCGCCACCTGCATGGCGATGTCTTTCCCAAGCTCCGCGCTGCCACCGGAGAGATCCACCAAAACGCCGATCTTCCCCTTCATATGGATATAGCTCGTGAGCCGTCCCGCCGTCTCGTAGCGAGTAAAGCGGCGGATCTCGATCTTCTCGCCGATCGCGGCGATGGACTCCTTGATGAACTCCGACACGGGTTTCCCCTCTAAGGTGCTGGCGTTCAGGGCGTCCATGTCCGCCGGATTTTCTGCCGCAATATGCGCCGCCACCTTGTTCACCAGTGCGTGGAACTGATCCGTCTTGGCCACGAAGTCCGTCTCACAGTTGACTTCCACCAAAACGCCCACCTTAGCCGCATCGTCCACGAACGCGCCGACAGCGCCCTCAGCCGCGATCCGATCCGCCTTTTTCGCCGCCTTGGCGATGCCCTTCTCGCGCAAGTAGTCGATCGCCTTTTGCTTATCGCCGTCCGTTTCCATCAGCGCCTTCTTGCAGTCCATCATGCCCGCGCCAGTCGTCTCCCGGAGTTCTTTTACCATTGCCGCTGTAATCTGTGCCATATCATTTCCCTCTTTCATATAGAAAGGGGCAAGGGATAAACTCCCTTACCCCTTCCGTTCTCTCTTCTCTCAGGCTTCCTTCCCCTTGGCCGCTTCGCCTTCGTCGCCCCGATCATCCTGCCCTTGGCGACCTTCCATCACGGCATCCGCCATGCGCCCCGTAAGAAGCCGAACAGCGCGAATAGCATCGTCGTTGCCCGGAATGACGTAATCGATCTCGTCAGGGTCGCAGTTCGTATCCACAATGGCCACGATGGGAATGTGGAGTTTTCTGGCCTCGGCCACCGCGATGCGTTCCTTGCGCGGATCCACGACAAAGAGCGCGCCCGGCAGGCGGTTCATCTCCTTGATCCCGCCCAAATATTTCGTCAGCTTGCCCATCTCGTGGCGAAGAGACTGCACTTCCTTCTTCGTCAGGACGTCAAACGTCCCATCCGCTTCCATCTGCTCCAATTCCTTCAAGCGCTTCATGCGCTTCTGGATGGTCTGGAAATTCGTCAGCATACCGCCGAGCCAACGCTCGTTGACGTAGAACTGACCGGCCTTCGTCGCCTCTTCCCGCACGGCTTCCTGCGCCTGCTTCTTCGTGCCGACGAA